>JAPLNP010000263.1 GCA_026401055.1 Planctomycetia bacterium | reverse complement strand
CGCACTGTCAAGCCGTTGTCAAGGGGCGTCTGTGCGCTTTTAGTGGCTACATAATGCAATTCATTCCAAGCACGCAACCCCTTGCAGCCAAGCCACTTAACGGCGAAAAGCAGCTCGCAAACGAGGAAAAGTCTGGGCTAGGCGGCGGACGGCGTGGCTTGCCCTGTCGCTTGAGTTTACGATAATCCTCCGTAACGGACGTGTCAACGTCGTACCCATCGTCCGGGGGATATGAAGCTGGGCGGGCGCGGATGCGCCTGCGTAAGAATTGGCGCGAGAACGAGTGTCGCCTTTCGCTGGGCGAAGGAAACGCGGAGAGAACGCTACTTTCGCGGAGCGAAAGGCGACAAACTCAGACGCACGTGAGCGAGGGCGAGAGACATGGTGCCACTGGAAGTGTCGCTGTCCAAAGCGTGGATGGCGCGGGAATTGGGGCCGGTGTTTGACCGGGACTACTACTTTGCGCCCCGGCGGCGATGGGAAATCGACACGCGGTGCGATGAGTATGCCCGACGCGAACTGGCCGACCTGGACGCCTGCTATACCGAATCGAATCTCGGACGACGGCGGTACTTCGCGCCCGAGCAAGTGCTCATCGGTGGAATCCAACCGAACATGATCCTCGGCATGTTGCTCGGGGCGGAGTTCGTGTCCGGCGGGGACAAGGACGCCGACATCACGCCGAACTGCCTTGCCGGCAAGGACCTGGCCGAACTGCCATTGCCGGAGAGTCTGCTCGGGCATCCGATGATCCGCACGTTCGACGAGCAGTTCCGCGAGACGCGCCGGGCGGGCCAGTGGCGGCCGATCGCGCCGCTGTTCTGGGACACGTCGGGCCGGCCGGCCGTGCACGGGTCGCTAACCACCGCGCAGAAGTTTCTCGGCGAGTCGTTCTTCGTGGACATGATGACCGATCCCGAACCTTGCCTGCGGTTGATGGGTTGGGTCACCGAGGCCAACATCGTGTTGGTCCGCCATTTCGCGGATCTGTCGGGCGTGGCCATCTCGGAGATTCACGTGGGCGAGTGTTCCGGCTGCATGGTCAATCCCAAGCTGTACGAACGCTTCGTCGCCCCGGATGTGTCGCGGATCGCCGCCGACGTCGCCCCCGCGCGGCTGCACTCGTGCGGCGGGAGCGACCATCTGATTGGGGCGTTTCGCGGGATTTGCGGCCTGGCATCGCTGGACCTGGGCGGCGACACGTCGCTGGCGAAGGTTCGCGCGGCGTTCGGGCGGGACTTTCCGGTGAGCATCGCCCCGCTGGTCAACGATCTGGCCGCGGACACGGCCGAGGGGCTTCTGGCCTGGGCCGAATGCGTGCTGGCGGACAACGACGGGGGGCCTCTGGTGATCGCCTGCCACCTCGAGCCGAGCTACCGCCTGGACGTGGTCCGGCGGTTGAAGCGGTTCTTGGCGGGACGCGCGTAGCCCAGCCGCCCCCTGCTAGGGTGACATAGAACCCAACCGTCCTGGGGTACTGATTGCGTCCCCTATTTTGATCCCGTAGAATTTGAGGGTCGTGGCGGTCGGCGAAGCTTTTTCGTGCTCGCGGGAAGTGTTTGCACAAGAGGCATGGATCGACCGAAGCGATTGTAGGGTTGTTCTCTGCGCGGTGCGCGCGGACGGCCGGGTGGCCTTCCGCCCCGGTGTGTCACGGGGCGATGGTGGTCCCATGCTCTCGACTCTCGACAATTCGGGACGAGGGGAGACGAGGTGGTTCTGGTAGTGGGAGTGTCGGACAGTGGTGCATCTGGATAAGCTGCCGGGAACGTTTTTCGGCCCATCGACCCTGGTTGATCTGGTCCGCCATCGCGCGGATCACCAGCCCAACGACACCGCCTTCGTCTACCTGGTGGATGGAGAAACGGAGCAGGTCGATTTGACCTACGGCCACTTGGACGAGCAAGCCCGGGCGATCGCCGCGCGGCTGCAGTCGTTGGGTCTGGCCGGTCAACGGGCGTTGCTGCTTTATCCGGCGGGTCTGGAGTTCATCGCGGCGTTTTTCGGATGTCTTTACGCCGAGGTGGTGGCGGTGCCGGTGTATCCGCCGCGACGGAATCGGTCCTTGACGCGAATCCAGTCGATCGCCGACGATTGCGACGCCCGGGTGGCGTTGACCACCGACGTGGTTCTCCAACGGGTCGAGCGGCTGGTGGACGAAACGCCCCATCTGAAGGAACTGACCTGGCTGCCCACGTCGACGCTTCCCGCCGCGTTGGCCGACGAATGGAAGAAGCCGGAGATCGGCGCCGAAACGCTGGCGTTCTTGCAGTACACGTCGGGCTCGACCGGAACGCCGAAAGGCGTGATGCTCAACCACGCGAGCTTGCTGCACAATTCGGCGCTGATTGCGTACGGTTTCGAGCACACTCGCTCGGGCACGGGCGTGTATTGGCTGCCGAGCTACCATGACATGGGGTTGATCGGCGGGATTTTGCAGCCGCTTTACATCGGCCGCCCCAACGTGATGATGTCGCCGATGTCGTTCTTGCAGAAGCCGGCCCGCTGGCTCCAGGCGATCACGCGATTCGGCGCCACGACCATCGGCGGCCCGAATTTCGCCTACGATTTGTGCGTCGCGAAGGTCACGCCGGAGCAGCTCGACGGGCTCGATCTGAGCCGCTGGCAGGTGGCATTCAATGGCGCGGAACCGGTTCGCGCGGAAACGCTCGAGCGGTTTGCCGAGAAATTCGCTCCTTGCGGTTTCCGGCCCGAGGCGTTCTATCCGTGTTACGGAATGGCCGAGGCCACGCTGATCGTCTCCGGCAGCTATGCCAGGGAGTTGCCCGTGGTCCGCTGCTTCGACGTCGACGCCTTGGCGCGGGGGAAGGCGGTCGACGTCGAGCAGGACGCCGAGGCCTCTCGTGAACTGGTCGGCTGTGGCAAGGCGTTGGTCGACCAGAAGATCGTCATCGCCGATCCCCAGACGCTCACCCGGTGTCCGGACAAGGTCGTGGGCGAGATTTGGGTGCAAGGACCCAGCGTCGCGCAAGGCTACTGGCAGCAGCCGGAAGTGACGAAGACGATTTTTCAGGCGCATCTGAAGCCGACGGGCGATGGGCCGTTCCTGCGGACCGGCGACCTGGGATTCCTTGAGGACGGCGAACTGTTCGTCACCGGTCGGCTGAAGGATTTGATCATTCTCCACGGAGTGAATCATTATCCCCAGGATATCGAAGTGACGGTGCAACACGCCCACAAGCGGCTGCGGCGCAACTGCGGGGGCGTCTTCACGATCGAGGAGGACGGCCGGGAAAAGTGCGTCGTCGTCCAGGAAATCGAGCGACGCAAGCAGGGACGCCTCGACGAGGTCTTCCACGCCATCCGCCGCGCGGTCTCCGCCGAGCACGAACTGGGCATCGACGCCATCGTCCTGATCAAGGCCGCGACCATTCCCAAAACCTCCAGCGGCAAGATCCAGCGGCACGCCTGTCGGGCGGCGTATCTCGATGGAACGCTCGACGTGATCGGCCAGTGGAAGCTCGGCCAAGGGGAAGAAGCGATCCTGGCCGTCGACAAGCGGAAGAAGGCCAAACGCGCCGCCAAGACCATCAAAGCCGAAACACCCAAGGCGGCGTCCCCGGCGCACGACGCGCCCCGGACCGCCATTCGCCCCGGCGCGAACACGCCGGCCTCGAAGAACGGTCGCAAGCCGGGCGCGAAGTCCGGCTCCGAAAGGGTCGCCGAATTGGTGCTCGAACAGGTCCGCGAGATTGCCAAGGAACGGGCGGTCGGGCTGACGCTCGATTCGATGATCACCGAAATGGGCCTCGATTCGCTCGAACGCATGGAAATCCTCGCCTCGCTGGAAGAACGCTTCGGCGGACGCTTCCCCGAGGAGATCCTGCCGGACCTGGAAACCTGCCGCCAGGTGGTCGAGGCGGTCGAGAAGTATCTCGGCACCGAGCCTCGCCCGCAGCGAACCGCCCCGTCCGACGCCGAAATCCCGACGGCGCACTACCGCATCGCCGAGTTCCCGGAGTACGTCCAGTTGAAACAGAGCCTGGACATGGCCGAGGCGCTCGGGTTGGGCAACCCGTTCTTCACCGTCCACCAGGGTATCACCAACGATCGCACGCTGATTGACGGCCGCGAGTTGATCAACTTCTCGAGCTACAACTACGTCGGCATGTCGGGCGACCCCGTGGTCGTCAAGGCCGCCCAGGACGCGGCGGCCAGGTACGGCACCAGCGTCTCGGCCAGCCGGCTGGTCTCGGGCGAGAAGGTCCTCCACGGCGAACTCGAGCGGGAGATCGCGCAGTTCCTGGGCGTCGAGGACGCCGTTTGCTTCGTGGGGGGACACTCGACCAACGAGACGGTGATCGGCCACCTGATGAAGCCCGGCGACCTGATCCTGCACGACGCCCTCTCGCACAACAGCATTGTGCAGGGCAGCATACTCTCGGGCGCCCGGCGGCGGCCGTTTGCGCACAACGATTGGGAGGCGGCCGACCGGTTGCTCTCGCAACTCCGCCACGAGTATCGCCGCGTGCTCATGGTGATCGAGGGCGTGTACAGCATGGACGGCGACATTCCCAATTTGCCGAAGTTCATCGAGGTCAAGCAGCGGCACAAGGCATTGCTGATGATCGACGAGGCGCATTCGATTGGCACGTTGGGGGACCACGGCCGCGGGATCGGCGAGCACTTCGACGTGGTCCGCGAGGACGTCGACATCTGGATGGCGACGCTGAGCAAGACGTTCGGTAGTTGCGGAGGATACATTGCCGGCTCGAAGGAGCTGGTCCAATACCTCAAGTATACGGCTCCCGGCTTCGTCTATAGCGTGGGGCTCTCGCCGCCGAACGCCGGCGCGGCCCTGGCCTCGCTACGGCTCTTGCAGGCCCAGCCCGAACGGGTCGCCCGGGTGCAGCAACGGAGCCGGCTGTTCTTGACGCTGGCGAAGCAGCGGGGGCTCAACACCGGGAGGAGTAAAGACTCGCCGGTGGTGCCGGTGATCCTGGGCAACTCGGTGCACTGTCTGCGGCTGTCCAGGGCTTTGTTCGAGCGGGGCGTCAACGTGCAACCGATTCTCTATCCCGCCGTCGAGGAGAGTGCGGCCCGACTGCGATTCTTCCTCACCTCGCAACACACCGAGGGGCAAATCCGCTTCACGGTGGACGCGATGGCCGAGGCGCTGGAGAAAATCAACCCCGAGTACTTGACCCAGGCCTTGGGGTCGTAGAGAATACGGGTGAGGGGGATCGTGCCGCTTGGCGAAGATCCCTCGGTCTGCCCCCCTACGAACGGATCGCGTGATGCGCCCGTTTTCCATCCCGGAAGAGGTCGGCATTGTCTCCCGTGGAGAGTGCCGATCGCCTCGGCCATTGCGGTGGTGGCTGGAGTTGGCGTATTCCTCTTCCCCCACTTTCCCACGCAAGCGTTTCTGTCGGAAGGGACCGACGACCCAGGTTCATGGAGGAGCACACACGTTGGCTTGGCAGCCTGTTGGCGCTGAAGCAGGACTTCCATATCCCCCCCATGCTGGGGATAGGCTGCCTCGGCCATGGTTTTTGGCAGAGAGGTGTAGATTGCTTACCGAACAGGAGATTTCACGAAGTTGGGCGAAGTTGCTCGCCCGAGGCAACTGTAACGACGAGAGTCTCGACAAGGCCGAAGTGCTTCTCGATGAGCTTCGGCCCGAAAGCCCGTTGCGGCGACGCCTGGCCAAGGAGTTGATCGAGCTGAGACAGATGTACGCCCGGGCGGAGGCCGGACCTCGACTCGCGCGGTGAACGGCGTCAACTCGCGATGGACAAGGGGCTACCGGTTGACCACGATACGGAAGTTGGCCCCGTTCATGAAGACGTCCTGCCGGTTGTTCCCGCCGAGGATGCCCATCGTCGTGTTGGTGCCGAACTCGTAGTTGAACATATTTGACGCGCGGGCGATGCCGTCCATCCAGATTCCGGTCCAGCCCGCTCCGATGGAAACCGACCGGGTGAGTTGCCAGTCCAACCCGGCGCGCACTTCGACGACCGGGCTGAACTCATTCTGGTTGAGGCGGTTGAAGAAGCTGGTGGGGCCCAAGGACAGCGGTTCACCGATGCCGCCGGGCGGGGTGGTGAGTTCCGAGCCGAATTGTCCGAACTGGACCGACGACTGCGAGTTGTAGCCGGCGAGGAATCGGCCCTCGGTCGAGACCGTCCAGCGGCCGTATTTCTTGAACCAACGTGCTCCGACTTGGGGACCGACGATGCGGTTCTTGCCCTCTTGGCGCCAGTAGCTGTCGGCCAAGACGCCGGTGGTGATGGTGACATCCGCGTCATCCGGGCTGGGGATTTCGCCGCCGAAAGCCTCGACCTGGAACCGGTCGATGAATTCGAGGTAGCGCACGCCGCCGAAGAACTCGAAGTACCCGCCACTGTGCATCTGCGTGGTCCGGCACAGGCCCATGAGTTCGAGGCCCCAGGTCTTCACGCGGTTGCGGATCTTGGCGGTGTGGAAGGTGATGGGCAGATTCTCGACGTGCGTCGCGTCGACGTAGCCTTCCAGGTGGGTGTAGCCCGAGCCGTCGCCCCACTCGTCGTCGTCGAAGACCATGTCCATCGACCGCGTCAGGTAGGTTTGCGTCTGGGAATTCAGGTGATAAGCACTGAACAATACACCTTTGTGGCCCTCGACGAAGCCCATTTCGTAGCGTTGGCCGGTGACGGCGTCGGCCTTGAAGAGGCCGGTGTTTTCGGTGTTGTTCTGGGTGGCGGTGTAGGCGGGGTCGCCGGAGTACCAGACTTCGCGTCCCTGGGCGCTGGGCTGGCCGATCGTGGTCACGTCCGGCGTGGAAACGGCCCACAAGAGCCCATCGAAGGCGAAGAAGTACCCCTCGTTCGGTCCTGGTCCTCCGCCGTAGGTACTCAGATTGGCGGGTGCGAACAGTTGCATGTCGCGCAGACCTTGGGCGGAGGCGGAGAGCCCGACGAGAAGCACAAATGCCCACGCTGCCAGGCACGATGTTAAGCGTTTCTGTGACATGGTATGGATTCACCTCGGTCTGCGCGTTGTAACGTAACGATACGGCCCACCGTCTCCGACGCGGAGAGCGTGTGCATTCCGGTTGCGACGATAGTATCGGACGCGCCGGTCGTAGCAGTTGAGTGAGAACGGCAAAGCTTGCGGAAAATAACGGCAAACGGGACGCCAAGAACGCCTGCGGCGGGGGTGTGCGGCCTTTGGGAAAGATGCGCAGGGTGCCAGCGGCAGCTTGTCTGCCGCTGCCTGGGATTGCAGGGGCGGACAAGCCGCCCCCGGCACACAAGCGACCAATGGCAACGCGCGAAGAACCTGCCCGGGATTCGCGGCACCCAAGAAAACGGCCGCGGGAGGCGATTGCGACGCCGATCACCATCGCCGGCGGCTCGTCGGCAGCGAAGTCGCCTCCCACGGCGGCGGGGAGTTCCGGGACATCGTGTCTACAGGTTGTCCCAACGTCCCTCGGTAAAGAGGAAGTCGACCGCGGCCGTGACGTGCTTCTTGTCGCCCGAACTCGTGGACCGCGCGGTCACTTGCTCGAAGTTGGCCACCCAGTACAGGTAGTTGATCTGCTGTCCGGAGAGCTCGGCCCACGGACTGGAGCCCGCCGGCTTGTCGGCCCGCAAGAGATCGGCCTGGGCGGAATCGTAGAGGAAGGCTTGGTCGAAATCGGTGCCGCCTCCCCCCAAGGTGCCCCAGGCATCGACTCGGTCGAACGAGTATACCCGGTTGAAGTACTCGTTTCCGCCATTGTCACGGGACAACTTGCTGTAGATCGGCGTACCGATGAAGGTATCGTTCCCGCTCGAGCCGGACATGGTGGCGACATCGTACCCGCCGGAATTGGCATAGCCGGTGACGTACTGGAAGAACGTGGCGGAGATGCTGAACCCGGTGCCCGACATCGTTCCGCGGTTGGGTTCGGCGGTGAACACGTCGTTGCCGGGCGAGTCGTAGAGTTTGGCGACGTTCGCGCCGCCGGCGCTGCCGTAGGCCTCGACGACGGGGAAGTAGTCGGCCTGGTTGTAGAAGCTGGCGCCGTAGAGTTTGGCGTAGCTGGGTCCGGCCTCGAAGGTATCTTCGCCGGTCCCGTCGTAGAAGAAGGCCACGTCCCCGCCGCCCAGCTTGGACTTGGCCGTGGCATAGCGGAACGAACTGGCTTCGATGCTGTAGCTGAGGTTATTGGCCTTGAGCGTGGCCGATTTCGGCTTGGCGGTGAAAGTATCCCGGCCGGCGGAGTCATACAACGTGGCGCGGTCGGCGCCTCCGGCCTGAGAGTAGGCCTTGACGACCTCGAAGGACGTTGCCGCGAGATCGAAACCGGTGCCGGTGAACGTCGAGACGGTCGGATACCCGGTAAACGTGTCGTCTCCGGTGGAATCGTACAGCAGGGCCCTGTCCCCCTGCCCGCCGGCGTCGGCGTATCCCTCGACGTAGAAGAACCCCTCGGCGGAGACCGTGAATCCGGTGCCGGCCATCTCGCCATGAAGGGGCGAGGCGGTGAACGTGTCGTCGTCGTTCGCGGAGTCGTACAACTTCGCCCGGTCGGTTCCGCCCGTGCCCGCCACTGCCTGGACGGTGGGGTAGCCGGCCGCTTCGAGTGAAACGCCCAAGCCGGTCATCGTGGAGAGGTCGGGCTTTCCGACGAACGTGTCGTCGCCGCTGGAGCCGTGCAAGACGGCGTCGTCGTCGCCGCCGCCGCTGTCGGCCGAGAGCACTTCCACGTTGACGGTCGTCACCTTATAGGTGTCGGCCTGGAAGACGCCGCGGGTGGGCCACAGTTCGACCGATTCGTCATCGCCCGAACCGTGGAAGATCACCACGTCGTTGCCCAAGCCGCCGTCGAAGTTGATCTCGTCGACATCCGCGGCGTTGAAGTAATAGGCCGCGCCGTTGATCACGACGGTGATGACGTCTCCGGCGGTGAACTCGAAGGTGTCGTTCTGGCCGGTGCCGGGCAGCGTGATGACGCGGTCCTGGAGGCCCGGCTCGGAGACGATCGTAACGCGGTAGTCCTCCACCTCGCCGTCGGAGGCCTGGCCGTCGTAGTCCAAACCGCCGGTGCTGCTGAAGCGGAATCGGGCGTAAGTCGGCCCCACCGCCGCGCCCAGCGGCACGTCGATCGAGAGCGTGTTGTCGCCGGTCGCGAGGGACCGGGCGTCGAAGATGTGCTCGCCCGGATCATCCCAATCGCCGTCGGCGTTGAAGTCCATCCATGCATCGAGATAGCCCGGGGCCGAGGCGTTCACCTTGATCGTGGCGGGCGAGCCCTGCGCCAAGACCGAAAGAAACTGCACGCCGTCTTCGTCCGCGCTGGTCAGGTTGTCGTCGCCCTTGGCGTCCTTGCTGGGCTGCCCGTTCTTCTCCGAATCCACCAAGGCGCCGAGGTGGAAGCCCGGCCGGATGAGATGCCGGGCGCCATTGTTGACCAACAGCGTGGGATACTTGGGATCGGGGGCGTCGCCGAAGTCGAGCGCGCCGTCGTCGTTGAGGATGTCGATGCCGGCCCGGGCGACGTCGAAAACGACCAGATTGGGATTGGCGGCCTGGAGGTTGAGGTAGAACGTTTCGTCAGGTTCCACGGTCGTGTCGCCCACGACGCGGAGCGTGACGGTCCCGTACACCTTCGGCTCCTGCTTCATGGCCATGACGATCTCGTAGTCCTCGCCGTCGTTGCTTCGCCAGACGACCATGGAATCGGAGACCTGCGGATACCAGTCGTACGCCGGGCTACTGGAAATGTTCTCCACGCTCCCGCCGACGCGAAGTTGTCGCGAGAACACCTCCCAGTTGCCGCCGTTGAACGCGCGCCACACGACCATTCCGTCGGCGATCTGCGGCTGCTCGTCCTGCTGCGAATTCTGGGAAATGTTCACCGGCGCGCCCTGCGCCTCCGTGTTGTAGTGCATGATCTCCCAATTCGTGCCGGCGTATCCCTCCCACACGATGTCGTCGCCGGAGACTTGCGGGTAGCGATCGTCCACGATGTTGGTCGTGATCTGGGTGGTCGCCTTCGTGTCGATCTGGTAGAGGAGGATCTCGTCGGTGGCGCCGACCTTCGCTTCCCAGACGACGTTGTTTCCGTCGATTTGGGGTTGGCCGTCGTAGCGATGGTTGCTGGTGACGCGGACCACGTTGGGCGAGCCGTCGAGTTTCTTGGTGCCGTCGTAGACGTAGATCTCCAGATCGGTCTCCGACGTGGTGCCCACGCTGCGATAACCGGTCCAAACGACGTTTTCGCCGGAGATAATGGGATTGAGGTCGTCGGTCGTGTTGTCCGACAGATTGATCGGCGCGCCGCCCACCTCGATGTCGTAGAGATAGATCTCCGAGTCCGTCCCGTCGTTACCCCACCAGGTCACGTGGGAGTCCGAGGTTCGCGGATCGCGGTCGTCGAAGCCGTTATGGGTTATCTGCTGGGTAACGCCGCCGTCGTAGAGGAAGACCTCCGTGTCGTCTTGCGTGGGATCGAGGTCCTTGCCGACCCAAACCACGTTCACTCCCGACCCCGTGTCGAACACGTCGGCGAAGTTGTCGTCGGTATCGTTGTTGGTCAACTGAATAACGTGGGGCTCGCCGCCGGACAAGAACGTGCCGTCGAACAGGAAGATTTCCCAATCGTGTCCATCCCAGCCCTCCCACACCACGTACTTGCCCGAAACCTGATAGTCGTAATCGTTCGTGCTGTTGCTCGTCAGCATGGTCTTCTTCCAGGTGGCGGGCGGGGCGTTCTGCGGGTTGATGACGACCGACCCGGTGGCCGCCACGTAATCGTTGTTGGCGAGCTTGGCGGTGCCGTCGGAGGTGTAGTAGGACACCGCGACGGGAGCCCCGAAGGACTCGGTCAGCAACAGGTTCACCTTGACCTCGGTGTAACCCGCGTTGCCTTCCACGACCGTCACCTTCTCGATCGACTCCACGGTAATGTGCGGGCGTTTGTAGTTTCCGAACGTGACGTTCGGGACCACCTCGCCTTCCGACACGAAGACGCTGTAGGAGCCGTCGTTGTTTCCGTGGGAGCCGTCGGGCAGGACGATCGAGGCGTTCGGGTAGGTTTGGATCCAGTCGTTCGGGACGATTTCGCGGATGACGTACGCTTCGGGCTGTGCCAGCAGGCCGGTGAACTCGTAGTACCCCGTCTCGTTGACCCCGGCGGTCGAGAGGTCGTCTTGCATGGTGACGGCCACCGGTTCGGTCGGCTGGCCTTGGGCGTCGACGTCGAGGATTCCATTGTTGTTCGCGTCGATGAAGACGGTCACTCCGGCCAGTCCGACGTCCTTGGTGTCGCGGACGCCGTCGTTGTCCAGGTCGTTGAACTCCCAGCCGCTGATCACGCCGTTGCCCTTGGTGATCTGGATTTCGTAGTCCTCGACTTCGCCGTCGGGGGCGGTGCCCAGATAGGAGAGATCGGCCTGCGAACTCAGGCGGAAGCGGGCGAAGGTCGTTCCGGCCTCCGCGTCGATGGGGAGATGTACGGTGACGGTCTGTTCGCCGTCGACGACCGGCAGGGCCGCGATGACTTGTTCGTCGTCGGTCCACTCGCCGTCTCCGTCCAGATCGAACCACGCATTGAGATAGGCGTGCGAGGCACTGCCCATGTGTACGGTCACGGTGATCTGGGCGTCGTGTCCGGCGATGAACTTATTCGGCAGCAGGATGCCGTCCTCGTCGTCGAGGCCATGGTTGTCGTCGCCGAGGGCGTGCGGATCGGGTTGGCCGTCGAGTTCGACGTCGATGAGCGATCCGAGATAGAGGTGCGAGCCGAGCATGTGGCTGCAGGTGTCGGTGCCGGAGCCGTCGACGCCGCCGGCGGTCGTGGCGAGCCGGCCGTGCGCGCCCATCAAGCCGGTTCCGTCATTGTCGACGTCCACCGTCGTGTCGAGAACGGCCGTGAAGGTCCCTTCGGCGTTGATGGCGGCAACGACCGTATTGGCCGTCGTCGCCATCGGATCGACGTCGATCACGAGATTCCCCGCCAGCGCGTTGAACGTCACGTAGGCGTTATCCCGCAAAGCCTTGTTGTTGACGAAGACGATGCTAATGCCGTTGAACTCGGTCCCGGCGGTGTTGGCCGTCAGCAAGATGTCGTTGTCGCCGCCCGGCATCGAGACCAGCGCCATCGCCGGTTCCGGTTCCGCGGCGGTTGCGTAGCTTCGCGGGGCGTCGCCGTAATCCCTCGGCTGCGAACTGACCAGGAACTGGTAGTCTTCGACCTCGCCGTCCGAGGCGACGCCGGTCGGATCGAGGGACTGCGTGGTGCTGAGGCGGAATCGCGCGAACGTCTTTCCGAGAGTGGCATCCTCGGGAACGTCGATCGACACGATGTTCTCGCCGGCATCGAGCGCCAGGCCGTCGGCGACCTTCTCGTCGGCGCTCCAGACGCCGTCGCGGTTGAAGTCGATCCAGGCGTTCAGGTAGCCTCCCGCTTGGGACGCGAACACGCTGGCACTGGCCACCGTCCCCGGCACCAGCCAGTCGACCGTTTGGGTCGGCACGGCCGGATCGATCAGCGCGACGCCGTCTTCGTCGTCCAACACCTTCTTGCTGACGGGATCAATCTGGCCGGAGAGGTCGTCACCCATGGCCGCCGGGTCGGGTTGCCCGTCGAGCTCGTGATCCACCAGTGACCCAAGGAAGAGGCCGGAACCGAGGTCGTGCCTCGCGCCATCGTTCATCAGCGTCGTGGAGTAGGAATCCGGCGCGTCGCCGAAGTCCTGCAGCGAGCTGATCAGGTAGACGCGGTAGTCCTCGACTTCGCCGTCGGCCGCCTGGCCCGTCGGCTCCAGGCCGCCGGTGCTGCTGTAGCGGAATCGGGCATAGGTGGCCGCCGGGTCGAGGCCGGCCGGCGTGGTGAACGTCAGGGTGTTCTTTCCCTTGGAGAGCTTCAGACTGTCGAAGATCTGCTCGTCGGGACTCCAGACGCCGTCGAGATTGAAGTCGACCCACGCATCCAGATAGCCCTTGCTTTGCGAAGCCGTCACCGTGATGGCGGTCTGGGCGCCGATCAGCAATCCGGACTGGAAGACGACTCCGTCGTCCATCAGATCGCCATTGGCGTCCGGAAGCTGATTGCCGTCGCGGTCCAGCGAGAGGTTGGCGTCCTTCTCTCCGGTCACTCCCTGGCCGAGATAATACTTGCCGATCAGCGGATGGCGCGCGCCGTTGTTCTCCCAGAGCGTCGCGTACTCCGGGTCGGGAGCGTCGCCATAGTCGAAGTACGAGATCGCGATGACAAACGTGGTGGACCCGTCGACGCGGTTCGAGCGGAGCCGGTTGCCCGCGATGTCGCAAATACCGCCGGCGCCGTTGTCCACTTTGACGGTGTAGACGGTCGCGTCGTCCCAGGCTCCGACGGCCGGGGTCAGCGTAATCACGTCGGTATTGACGTCGTAGCTGAAGAAGTAGTCTTTGCCCGACTCCAGGGCCGTCGACTTGCCCTCCTGGAACACCTGGACCTTCCATGCGACGACGGTGCTGTCGTCGATTCCGGAGCCGTCCGTGTCGGTCAACTGGATGGCGAAGTGGAAGAGCCGCTCGTCGGCGATGAACACGCTGTTTTCGGCCGGATCGAGGTCGTCGCCGGCCATGTCGTTGTCCAAGGGATCAATCAGCTTGGCCATCGGCACGAGGAAGTCGACCCGGTCGATCGCCCCGCGGTCCTTGAACACGTCGGAGCCGAAGCCCGGCGGGGTCTGCGCGCTCGGATCGTCGCTGCGCAACTGTCCGTAGAGGTCGGTTTCCGGGGCGAGGATGGGCGACTCGGGCATGCCCAACGCGCCGCGCACGGTGGTCATGGCGGGCCGATCGGCCAACGAGTCGATCGAGCTGTCGATGGCGCGCGAGCCGGCCGCGAGATAGAAGTTCCCCGTCGCCGCATTGACGAACAGCGGGTCGTCGTCGCCGAGCACGATGTCGTGCAGTCCCAGGGCGATCCCCGCGACGTCGCTCGTGTTGTCCTGATACAGGTTGGCGCCGATCACCGTCGAAGTCGAAGTACCGTCCACGTCGATTCCCACGCCGGTGGTCGAAATGATGTTGTTCAGAATGGTGGGGCTGGCGTTCTGTTCGACGCGAATGCCGGTTCCCAGCGGGACCGTGTTGCTGAAGCTGCCCGCCTGGATGAACACGCCGGAGTCGAGCGAAAGATCGCCGACGTCGGAGATCGCGAGCTTGATCGTGTGAACGCCGGGCGCGAGTCCGAGCTTCTCGGCGGTGAAGATGGTGGTGAAGCCGTCGTAGCCTATTTCCGCCAGGAACTCGCCGTCGTCGTCGAGATCGTTGTTATTGTAGTACTGCGGATGCGAGGCGCCGACGCCCAACGGATTTCCGCCGTTGACGGTGTTGATGGAGACGGGCGTGACGGTTTCGGGAATCAGGGCAACGTTCTCGCCGTCGAGGAAGAAGGCGAAGACGTCGTTGAACATCGAATTGACGAACTCATTGTACTCCTCGGAGGCGAAGACGTAGCTGAAGTGCAGGTCGCCGGTGGTCGTGATGAATTGGAATTCGAGGTACGTCGTGTCCGTCGTCGTCGTCCCGAACTCGGCGTCCAGGTCCGGGTCTCCAACGCCCGAGGCGATGCCCGAGTCGCCGTCGCTGACGTTGGGTCCCTCGGCATTCGTCGCGTCGCCGGTGGTCAGCACGATGCCCTTCCAACTACCGGCCTCGAAGAATCCCGCCGACGTGTTGCCGCCGACGAACGTGGCGTTTCCCACGGTCTGGATGCCGGTTCCGACGATGTAATCGCGCAGGGCGTTGGCGTTCGTGGTGGTCGAAGTGACTTCGACCGGCGCGTCGGGGAAGTTGCCGCCCGGATTCCAGGATCCGCTGCTGACGCCGCCGTAGATCGTGTTATTGATGATCCGCCCGTAGGGAACCGCGGCGTCGGCGCCGGAGGTGTTCGGATCGCCGCTGTAGAGGATGCCGGCGGTGCCGCTGCCGACGATCAGGTTGTTCTCGATGGTGACGCACGGCACGAGGCGTTCGGTGTTGACTTCGCGCAGCGGCGCGGCCGCCCCGGGGTGCGACCACGAATCGCGCTGGCCGGCGTCGAAGTTGATCCCGTACTCGGCCGAGTAGAGGATTTCGTTCGAAGAGACGATCACCTGGCCCTGAGCGCGCTCGAGGTTGGTGTCGCCCTCGACGTCTTCCCGATAGTCGGGCGACGTGCCGAGGCTGCCCTCGTACGGGACCGTAACGCTGTCGCTGAAGTAGTTGGCGACAATGATGCTGATGTAACCGAGACCGAGGACATCCGCGAAGGCCACCGAATTCGTGCCCGACCCAACGCTGACGGTCCTGGGGGCGCGGAGGAGCGTGTCGGCCGAGCCGGTGCCGAACAGCGCGGTCACCGCGCCGGTCTCGTAGTTCGCCAGCACGACGTCGAGGTTGCCGTCCGCGTAGACGTTGCCCAATCCGACGTCGGCCAATTCGACGTCGACCGGACTGTCGCCGGCGACAAAGACCCGTTGTTCGCCGAACGTACCGTCGCCCGTTCCCAGAAGCACCGACGCCGTCCCGTCGACGCGGTTGGCGGTCACGATGTCCAGGGAGCCGGTCGAGTCGAGATCGCCCAGCGCGACGGCGACGGGCAGACGTCCCACGGCGTAGTGGACCGCGTCGGCGTACCCACCGCCGACGTTGCCCAGCAGGACCGAGACGGAATTGTCGCCGGAGTTGGCGGTGACGACGTCGGCCACGCCATTGCCGTCGAGGTCTCCGAGGGCCACGCCCATCGGCGCCAATCCGACGGCGAAGGCGACGGCGTTGTCGAAGGTGCCGTCGCCGTTGCCGTAGAGCACGGAGACGGTGTTGTCCGTTTTGTTGGCGGTCACGATGTCGATGTTGCCGTCGCCGTCGAGATCGGCCAGCGCGACGTCGTCGGGAGTCCGGCCGACCGAGAAGACGCGTTGCGTCTCGAAGGTGGCGTCGTTGTTGCCCAACAACACCGAGACGGTGTGGTCGCCGGCATTGGAAACCACCAGGTCCATCATGCCGTCGCCGTTGACGTCGGCGCCCCGGACGGCCGAGGGATTCGTTCCCACCTCGAACGTGACCGGAGCGGCAAACCGCCACGGGAAGATGGGGAATGGAATGTCGAGTTGCAGCAGCACGGAGATGGTGCCGTTCGACTCGTTCGCGGTGATAATCTCGGCGAGGCCGTCGCCCGTCAGGTCGATCGCCTCGATGCCGACGGGGTCCTGGCCCTCGTTGTCGAACACCAACAACGAGGCGCCCGTGACCGACGCCGCGCCGAACAGGTCGACGCGATTGCTGTAGGCCGTGGACCCGCCGGGCGACGACGCCGACGTCTCGATCGTCGCGGCGCCGTTGATCGCCGCGGCCACGAGCGCGGCGGTCCGCTCGGCGGTCTGTCCCTGCTCGAAGTGAATGACAATGCAGCCTTCCAGCGGCGTGGCGTTGGGCAACGAGGCATCGATGAACTGGAACGTCTGGGTGTTGACGCCGTCGTTGACGGTGAACGTTTCGCCCTGCACGATTTCGTAGCCGGCGGGCGCCAGGATCGTGATTCCGTCGGTCTGACGGTCGTTGGTGTCGAAGATTCGCGTCAGGCCGACGACCGGAAACATCATCGTGCTCGTGACGCCGTGATCGACCACCCTGTAGTACATCAGGTGCAGCAGGTCCTGGTCGACTTTGACCGAAGTATAGAAATCGGGGTTGGGGTCCTCCTCGCAATAGGCCGAGTCCATCGCCTCGCCGATGGCTTTCGCCACGGACGCCGCGTCCAGAACCGAGCGAATCGTCACCAGCACGTGGGTCGGGTCCGTGCCGATGCCGTAGCCGTCGCCCTCGATGGTGAACTCGCCGCTGCTATCGAGAAGGGTGGTCGCCCTGTCGAGAAATACGCGGTCGTCGACCACAAGGACCCTGACGCCAACCAGCAGCCCCGCCTCCACGGCTTCCGCGACGGCCGCGCCGATTCTCTCGGCCACCTGGCCCGAGGGATCGGCGTCGCTGATCAAGATCGGGATTCCGCCGGAGGTCAAGACATTGTCTTTGTCGAACTCGAACACCACGCCGTTGATCGTGAGCGTTGCTCCGTCGGGAATCATCATGCCGGCCGAGTTCGGCGCCAGGAGCGAGAAACCCTTGTCGAACTCGAAAGTGGTCTCCTCCCCGGTGACCGGGTCGGCGAGGACAAACGTGTCGCCGTCGAGCAACTCCCGGCCGGCGACGGACCGGAGATACGTGCCGTTGTAGTTGTAGCCCTCGAAGGCGGGGTCCATGTCGTCGATGCCGGTCTGCATGCCTCCGGCCGTGGAGAACTCGAACTTCAGCCGCAGGTTGTCCATGTTGGCCCAGGCGCTCAGGTCGACGGTGGCCTGATGCCACTGGCCGGTGCCGTCGGCCAGCGGGACGACGTAGCCCGGCTGGGTCGGGTCGTGCTGGTCGTCGACCATGAAGCCGGCGGCCGTGTCGATGTTCGAGGCGACGAGCGTCCAAGTGGCGCCGTCGCTGGAGACGAACACCCGCGCCGAGTCGGTCACCGCGTTGCTGGTGACGCCGTCGGTTTCGAGGAAGTACGTGAAGGTGACGACGGGGTTGGTGTCGGGACCATAGTCGGCCAGGCTGAAGGGGTCGGTGGTCAGCGTGCCGTAGGCGCCGCCGGGCAGGTCGTACGTGCCCACCGCCTCAAGGTCGGGGTCAACGTCGTGAACGTCGGAGTCCAGGCCGAACCAGAAGCTCGTTCCGCCGGGGACGGGAAAGTAGTTCTGCGGAATGCGAGTGTTGTCCGGCGCGATGTTGATCCCATGCCCCTCGTCGTTCTCGCGATTCGACGCAATATGCCAGAGGTTGTAGTCGAGCGTCGAGAAGGCCAGACCGCTCAGCGCCCCCAGGCCGGTGTCGATGCTGGAGGCTCCGTTGAAGAACACGGGCTGTTGCTTGCCGGAGGTATTCAAGGCATAGAGCGCGCCGCCGTCGTCCGTCGCGAACAGGATGTCGGCGTAAGCACCTTCTTCAAGGTGTTGCGGGCCGGCCGACAAGCCGAGGAATTTGATCCCATCGACGAAGTTCACGAGCGTCATGAACGGGCCGCCCAACTCAACGCGTTTGATGCTCGGCGGTTGTTCGTCCTCGTCCAAAGCCTGGAAGCCAGGCGATTCATAACCGCCGACCATGTACAGGCCGCCGTCATAGTCCACGGCGTAGAGCGAGCCGCCGGAAAACGCCAATCCGGTAATCGGCGCGCCCTTGCTGCCACCAGCGAGGGTCAGCGGTGTACCCGCCGTGGTTATGGTCGTGTCGCCGGTAAGCTTGCCCAGGACGACCGCGGCATTAGTCCGGCTGGCCGTGGCCGGCGTTTTGCCATCGGCGTTGGCTTGGCTGATGGCGTCGGTCATGGCCTGGGCGACCACGTCCGCGGTCTGTCCGGCATGGAAAGGCACCGCGTAGTTGCCGGCCGTGACCCCCGGCGAGCCCGGCATCATACGGAGCGCGGCAGTGCCCGAGAAGTTGGCGCTGGTGGCGTCGGGAAGCGTCATGCGTCCGGCGTCGGAGTTAGTGGCGCCGTCGAAGTACTCGGAGGAATACGCTTCGATGCCGGCGTCGGAGAGAGTGTCGACCATGGCCTGCATCAACTCGCCGACGGTCATGTCCTGTTCGAAGTTGACGGCCACGTTGCCGGGGGCGACGACGTAGTCGCCCTTGGTGCTGACCCCGCCCGAAAGCCCCATGACGAGACTCTGGTCGCCGGCCAGGATGACTTGCGCGCCGGTTCCGGTCGCGGTGACGCCGAAGAGGGCATGATTGATGGCGTATCGCAATCGGGTCGCCGCCGCGTCGTTGTCGCCGACCCCGGTGAAGTCCACCGCGACGTTTCCGGCCGCCACGCCGTCGCCGGCCAGGTCGATTTCAAACGTGACGGTGTCGGTGCCATTGCTGATTTGGAGCGTGTCGCCGTCGCGAAGCAGCGTATAATCGTCGATGGTCAGGGTCGGCCCGGTGTTGAACTCGAACGTTTGCCCGTTCACCGTGAACTTGTCGCCGTCGTTGACGGTCGAGACCGGCCTGGTCAGCCGGACGTCATAGCCGCAATCGAACTCGAACGTGACGTTGTCCGTCACGTTGATGCTGAACTTCATGCCGTCGGCGATATTCCCCTTGCTGGAGCCCTCGGACGCCACCGCTCCCAGGTACCGAGCGACCAGGAGTTGCCCCCAGGGGATGGCCACCGTGGGCAGCCGCTCGCTGGTATCCGAGATCGGATTGATGACGGTTCCGTCGGCATTGAAGTAGTAAAGCAGGTTGTTGGTGTAGGAGGAGACTCCGTACCCGGCGTCGCGCTGTCCGACCGCGAAGAACCGTTGCAGGGGGTCGTCCGGCACGAATGCGTAAGCGTAGAAGCGGACGCCGCAGTCCTGAAGGACGACCGACGTCGGGTTATCCGGCATGTCGACTTGGTAGGTCGCGATGCCGTCGTCCTGGCTGTAAACGAGCGTGCCGTCGGCGGTCGAGAACTCGCGGAATTGGCCCAACAGCGCGTCGCTCGGATCGGCGGCGCCGGCGGTCATCGAGTACAATCGCCCGTCGTCGCGCATCACGAGGTCGCCGTAGTACGCTCCCCAGGCGTCAACGTCCGCCAGCACGTGATTGGGGCCGGTCAGGTCCGTTTCAAACTCGCCCGTGAACGGGTTGATCGTGTACACGTCGGCCCCGTCGGTGACGTACAGCACGACGTCGTTGAGGTGATAATCGTCGATGTTGACGTTCAACTCGGTCGGTTCCGTGTCCGGGAACAGCGAGCCGCCGTCGACGTGGTCCTCGGCGATGCGCACGATCGAGTCGACCGGCTCGGTTCGGGCGAGCACCTCGTCCAACGCGACGGGAACCTGGCCCTTGCTGGTCACCGCGACATAGTAACGTTGCCCGTTGGACTCATTCAGGAGCACGGGACCCAAGAGCGGGTCGTTCACTCCGAAGCTGCCGCGGGTGAGATCGTACACGCTGGAGCCGTCGGCGGCCACGGGCTGGTCGTCCGCGACGCTCGAATCGTCGGCCATGTACACCAGCTTGCCGGTGCTGTCGAAGACGTAGATCGCGACGTCGGGCCGGGCCATGCCGTCGGCATAGTCGATGTCGAAAATCGCCGGCCAGGCAATGCCGTCCGGCTGGACCCCGGGAATCTCCTGGATCTTCTGCGTGTCGATGGTGAAGCTGTACCAGTCGATGTCGTTGACGCCGTCGAGGTAGCCGCTGACGCCCAGCGTGCCGCTGGCGCTGCCCAGGAGATTGCCGATGTCCTCGGCGCCGGCGAAGACGTTGTTTCCGCCCTTGTTGCCGCCGGCCGTGGCGCTGGCGGTTCCCGTCACGTTGACCACGCCGCTGCCGTCGTTGTTCGGCTCGGAGGCGAGCAAGACGGCGTTAAAGGTCCCCTCGGCGTTGATGGCGGCGATGATCGTCTGCGTCGTGGTCACGCCGGGGTTGATGTCGACCGTGAGCGTTTTCGCCCCCGCGTCGTACGTCGCGACGGCCGTGTTGCCCGTGGTCGAGCCGTCGACGAGCACGAGGGAGACGCCGTTGTACTCGTCGCTGGCGATCTTGGCGATGATTCCGAAATCGTTCTTGTCTCCGGGGATGCCAATGCCCATGCTGGCGAACGAAGCGACGCCGGGGAGATCCACCTCGGTGGTGTCGATCAACAGCGGCGAGTTGGTGGGCAGTCCGAGCAGTTCGATGCCGCTGGTGGCGTAGCGGATGCTGGAGAGTTGAACGGTCGAGCCGGAGAACTCCTGCGTTTCACCGAGGCGGATCTGCAATTGGTAGGCCCCGGCGCTGGCCCCGTCGACGCTCCGGACGCGGACGTAGTACGTGCGAAGCTCGCCTTCCGAGCCCGGAAGGATCAGCCGCATGCCCGCGTCCTTCGGGTTGGTGGTGTACATGTCGTTGATGTCGTACACGTCACGGTCCATCGTGCGGCCGATGCCGTACGGCTGGGTGACGTTGGCCGCCTCCGCGGGCGAGTCGTCGCTCCGGGCGAAGACGTTTCCGTCGGCGTCGATCAGCTCGACGATCGAGTCCAGGCCGAGGCTGGTCCGGTCGATGTCCAGCCAGACTTCGGTGCCGCCGCGGCCGGCAAAGGCATAGACGTCCACTTCGGCCGGATCGTCGTCGCGGAGGAATCCCTGGACGTCGAATCCCAGGCGGATATTGTCGTCGCCGGCCTGCTCGCCGGTGGCCAACTGGCCGATGTACTGGGCGCGAAGCGGATCGTCGTTGGCGTCCTCGTCCACGCCGTGAGCGCCCTCGTTCTCGAGGATGATCGCGACGTTGCGATCGTTGACGTATTCCTCCAACTTGACGCTCCGCCAATCGCCGGCGGCCGCCTCGTTGGCGGCGTTGTCGGTATTCCGTTGCAGTTGTCCCCACGGGTCGACGCCGGCGCCGACCGTGTCGTCGGCCAGCGAGGTGAGGATGACCGGGTAGCCGGGCATTCCGACGATCTGGAGCGTTCCGCCGATGCGGTCGTCGATTTCCTGCGGCGTGCCCAGCGCCGTGAAGCCGGCATTGTCGCCGAGGAGCTTGACGACCAGACTTTCGCTCGTGCCGCTTTGCAGGCGCAGCCCGCCGTAGGTATGGAAGTTCGGCACCACGATCTCGTTCAACAGCACGTGGACGATGTCCGTGTCGTCCCAGACGCTGTCGGTGGTCAACGTCTCGCCGCGAACCAGCAAGCCGTTCATCTCGTTGTTGGCCAGGTGGTTCTCGCGCACGAGCGGGCCGTGATTGTCCGGATAGGCGTCGAACACGGCCGCGAGCCCCGTGCTACGACCCCAATCGGCGACGCTCGTGGCCGCGAGCGAGTTGGCGTCGATCGAGATCGCCGGCGACGTGTTGTCGCGAATAATGTTGCCGGCGATGATCGGCTGCGCGCCGCGAATGAAGATCGTCGAGTCGACGGCGGTGCCGCGGCCGTTGCGATCGCCGACGGTTCCGCCGGTGTTGTCCTCCAGGATGCTGTTGGTCAGACGCACCTTGGCCTGATGGATTTCGATGGGGTTGAACTGGGCAAAACCGCCTTCAATCCGCGTGCTGCCGCCGGCGTGGGCGATGAAAGCGTTGTCGATGCTGCCGGTGGACGTCGGGTGGAAGTAGATGCCGCCCCAATCGCCTGGCGCCGGCGCCGTGTTGTCCCCGTCGCCGGTGGTGTCGAAGGTTCCGCCCGCTCCGTAGCGGTCGTCGAAGAGCGACGTGAAGATCACCGGGTAACCCGAGCGCCCCTCCGCGATCAGTTGGGCACTCACCTCGACCTCGATCCGGCTGTGGTCGAGCTTGACGATGATGCCTGGGTCGATGGTCAACCGGGCGTCCAGCCGCGCGTCCAGACCTTCGGTCCCCAGCGTGGGCCCTCCCGGCGTGCCGCTGATGAAAAGGTTCTCGGAGATCACGTGGACGATGTCCATGTCGTTGAACCGGCCGCACACCGAAAGTTCGTCGACCGGCTTGCCGGCCTCCGTCCGGATCCGCACGAACAGGCCGTTGATGCTGTTGTCCAGGAGCACGTTGCCGTGGATGTCCGGACCGACGCGGTCGTAACCGGCGGTGAACTCCTCGTCCTGAAACTTCGTGTCGGCGAAGCTGTTCGGGTCGGCCGAGATGGCGGCGCTGGCGCTATTGACGACGGTGTTGAAGGAGATGGTGGGCCGGGCCTCGACCATGTGGATCGGATTGTAGACGCCGCGGACCGAGTTCACGCGCACCTGCCCGCCGCCGTAGCGGATCTCGGCGTGGTTGACGTAGTCGAGGAAGATGCCTTCGGTTTCCAGGACGGTCCGCGCTTCGTCGTAATCGACGTCGTTGCGGAAGACCAGTCCCCCCCAATCGCCCCCGAGCGCGTCGAAGTCGGAAGGCCCATGGCGCTCGCCGATCGTTTGATCGTGGAACGAGGTGAAGCAGACGCCGAGCGTGGGCGTGCCGAGGACCTGCAACGCGCCGAGGCTCCGGTCGAGTCCCACGGAAGAACTACCGACGTCGATATTGGCCTGGCGAAGCTTGAACACCGCGCCGGCGTCGATCATGACCGTGACGCCCCGCGGGACCTCCATGCGCGAACCGTCGTCCAGGGCGCGGTTGGCGATGTCGACGCCGATCTCGTAGGCCTGGTCGCGCCGGGCGAGGAGCACCGAGAGCGTGTCGTCGCCGTTGTTGGCCGTGACGATATCCGCCCGGTCGTCCCCGTCGACGTCGCCGACGGCCAGTCCGATGGGCTTGTCGCCGACTTCGTACTCGACGCTCTCCTCGAACCGCGCGCCGGCCGCGCCGCCGCGGATCCCGAAGAGCAGCGACACGTTGTCGCCGTGGCGGTTGGCCGTCACGACGTCCAGCGCCCCGTCGCCGTCGAGATCGACGATGGCCATGTCGAACGGCTCGGTGCCCGTGTCGTACGTATCCTCGGTCGGGAACGTGCCGTTGCCGACGCCCATGCGCACCGAAATCGTATCATCGTCGCCGTTGGCGACGACAATGTCGTTGGCCCCGTCGCCGTCGAGGTCGGCGATTTCGACCGCGGTGGGCTCGCCACCGACGCCGATGAGCGTCTGGACCCCGAACGTCCCCTTTTTCTTGTTCAGCAATACGGAGATGTTCTCGTCGCCGTTGTTCACCGCGACGATGTCGAGGTAGCCGTCGTTGTTCAGGTCGCCCAAGGCAACGCCGACGGGCGTGTCGCCGACCGCGTAGGCCACCTGGTCGGCATAAGCGCCCAGCGGCATGCTCAAGAGCACCCCAACCGTGTTGTCGCCCTCGTTGACGACGACGATGTCCGGCGTGCCGTCGTTGTTAAGATCACCCAGGGCAAGCGCCGTCGGGTGACTGCCGGCGAAACGCGTGGTCTGGGTGGCGAAGCTCCGGTTCCCGCGGTTGCGCAAGAGCGAGATCGTGCCGTCGGTGCGATTGGCGACGACGATGTCCAGCCGCCCGTCGCCATTTGTGTCCGCAAGCTGCAATCCCACCGGGTCGTTGCCGACGTCCAACGTGACCGGCGCCCAGAAGGTGCCGTCCCCCAGGCCGTAGAGCACGGACACGGTGCCGTCGTCCTGGTTGGTGACCACGAGGTCGGCCGCGCCGTCGCCGTCCAGATCGCCCACCGCGGTCTGTTGCGGGGCCACGCCCACCTCGAACGTCTCCTGCTCGAGGAACGTCCGGTCGCGGTTGCCCACGATCCGAACGACGTCGCCGGGCCGGGCCGCGGCCAGGGCGTCGTCAATGTCGGAATACGGACGGGCCAACGAACCCAAGCGGCCGACGCCGCCGGTCGTCGACTTGTCGACGAAGATCGTGTGCGCCTCGGTCTGGACGTTGAACCAGAAGCTGTAGACGCCGCCGGGCACGCCGTCCGCGTCGCCATCGAGCATCGTCCCGGTCGTGTCGAGCATGTGCTCGGCGTCGCCGGTGCCGTCGTCCAACCGGCTGGGCAGGAAGGTCAGGCGAAGGTCGTAGTCGCCCTGGCTCGTCCCCCCTAGTCCGCTGCCGACGACGTTCGGGTCGAAGGCCGTGTTGCCGGTGCTGCTCACGGCGACGTAGTACGTGCCGGGTGAGAGCTGCACCGAGACGTACGAGTCCTCGCTGTAGTAGTCGTCGTTTCGGGCGACCAGATTGCCGGCGGCGTCGTAGAGCGTGATGACGCTGTCCAGCAGGCTGGAATTATCCATCCGCTCGGCGACCGTCTCGGCGTTCAAGGTGCCGGTGGCAATGAGCGTGAACTGGTAGACGTCCACGTCATTGCTGTCGGGCCGGAAGAGGTATTGGCCATGAACGATATCGGCATTGCCGGTGTAGACACCCTCGGAAGCGGCGTCGTAGTACTCGCTGTCGTCGTCCAACGGGGCGGACGAACTGGGGATGTACTCCGAGTTCTCGCCTTGCCCCATGACGGTCTCGCCCGGCAGGTCGTAGGCGTGGCCCAGGCCGAGCAGGTGGCCGATCTCGTGCATCGCCGTGCGGAACCAGCCCCCGCCAAACTCGCTGTTGCCCCACGCCTCGCCGTTGTCCATGATGGCGATGCCGCCAGCGATGCCGCCGCTGGCGATGCCCGCGGCGCCGCCGGGGCCGGTGGGAATGTTCGGGTTCACCGCGCGCATGTCGCCCGTGACAATCGTCAACCCTTGCGGATTCGCGCGGGGGTCTTCGATGAATTGCACGCCCAGGTACGTGCCGTAGAGCTCGAAAACCTCCCGCGCCCGCTGCTTCTGCGTCTCGGTGATCAGGTTGTAGAGCGGAGCGCCGCTCGGGCTGTAACCGTAGAGATCCTTGAAGTTGTAGTAAATCGTCGCCGCGCCGTACTCGACGTCGGCGCCGTAATTGGTGGCCGCGCTGGCGAGATAGTGCGACTCGGAACTCCTGGGATCCGGCAGGTCGCGGTGGCCGGGCTCGTCCTCGGAGCCGGGCCACGCCAGATCGTACGGCTGCGGCTCGATGGTCGACGTGACGATCACGCTCTGACCCTCGATCGCGTTGCCCAATTGGCCGACGATTTCCGCCGAATCGAAGGTGTCCCCGACCATTACCGCGCCCACGGTCGACGTGGCGATCTCGTGGTACTCGTTGCCGATCCGCAGCCGGAACGCGCCGATCCCGTACGTGGCCAGGTCGTTGGCGAAGGTGAGCGTCGCCTTGTTGTTGACCGGATCGTACGTGACGGCGGTCGGGTTGACCAAAACGTTGTCCGCCGGCGTCGCGGTCTCGAAGGTCACCGACAGCCGGTAGAACAGAGGATTCTCGGCGGTCGTCTCATCTAGTTGGTCGTCGTTGAAGTACCCTCGATGGTGTTGCGGCTCTGCTGGAGGTGGCCCGAGGCGTTCCGGTACGTCGGCTGCGGAACCACCGCGATCACTTGGGCCCCGAGGT
>JAPLNP010000501.1 GCA_026401055.1 Planctomycetia bacterium | reverse complement strand
GTCGCGGTGGTAGACGCAGGCCCCGGCCACGCCGGCCGCGAAGAACCGGTGCCGCGCGAAGCGCTCGTCGCACTGTTGCCAAAGGCCCGCGGCGTGCGACTGGGCGAACGCGGCCGGCTCGTCGAGGCACTCGTCGCACTGGTCGGCTTTGGTGAAGACGATGGCGACGGGCCGTTTTCGCCAGCCCTGTTTCGGGTCGTCGTCGAGTTCCGCCAGGTAGCTCAAGAGTTTCATGGTGAAGTAGTCGTGTTCGCGGCGTCCCACGGTCAAGGTCACCGCGTCGACCATCGCCATCACGCCGGCGCATTTTTTGAGGAAGGCGTGGATGACGGGGTAGGTGTAGGGATGGTTGATTTCCTCGAGAATCGCCTCGCCGGCCATGTCCGGCATGATCAGTTCCATGGGCTCGCGGTCGCGGGGGCGGCGGACCTGGCAGTGGACCCAATTCCACTGGTCCGGCTCGCTCGCGGTTTTCTCGGGAAACCGGCATCGGGCCAACGACGCCATGGTGGTCTGCTGCAACGTGATGGAGAACGCGCCGCGGGCCATCACCTTCAGCCGTCGCGGCATCCGCGAGACCATGTCCATCAACATGCCGAGATAGACGGTTTTCCCCGCCCCGCTCGCCCCCACGATGGCGACCATTCGCGGCGGCGCCTTCTGGCGCTTCGCCGGGTGCGCCAGCGCCATCGGCGCCTGGCAGTGCTGGCACAGTTCGGCGTCGAACGGGTTGTCCTCGCCGCAGAGATAACACTGGATCGGAACGGCGTATTGGGCAAGCCGATACGACTCCAGCGGTTGAATCACGCTCTTCGTCATACGCCGACCTCCTCGGCCTCGGCCACGTCCTCGGCCACGTCCTCGGCCACGACCACGTCTTGGTCTTGCTCGTGCGTCGCCTCCGGCGCGGACCCGCTTCGGCGCGGCGCCGGCGGAATCGCAAGCGTCAGGTCGCACAGTCCGACGGCCAGTCGGAAGCCGATGTTGCGTTTTCGGGCCAAGGGGCTGTCGCCGCTTTGGAACTGGCAGGCCGCCTGGCTGTCGAAATAGGTGTCGAACGCCCCGCCCCGCAGGCTCTTCATCGGCGTCTCGAGGATCAGGTCGTCGCCGCCAGCGCCGCCGTGGAAGTTCGCATGGGTCCATTCCCAGACGTTGCCCACCAGTTGGTACACCCCGCCGACGCTGACGCCCTCGGCAAACTCCCGGACGGCAACGGTTCTCTCGGCTCCGGAACCCCACAGGTTCGCCCGCGCGCGATCCATCGTCTCGCCCCAGGGATATCGTCGCTGGAAGCGTTCGGTTTGGGAGGTGGGGACGGGCCAACTGGCGGCCTTGACCCACTCGGCGTCGGTCGGCAGACGCTTTCCGACCCAGCGGGCGTAGGCCGCGGCCTCGTGCCAACTGACGCCGACGACGGGATGGTCCTCGCGGCCCTCCAGGTAGCATCCGTTTTTCCAGAACCGGGGACCCGGCTCGCCGGTAAGGTCGACGAAATCGAGCATGGCCGGCAGGATCGACGCTTCCCACAGCCCGGCCTGGCGGTAGCCGCCCGCGGCCACGAACTCGAAGAACTGCCGGTTGGTCACCGAAAAGCGGTCGAGAAAGAACCGCTGCACCCGGACCACCCGAGCCTCACGAACCGGGAGTTCCTCTTCCTCCACCATGCCCTCGTACAGGGTCTCGTCCATCTGGCCCAGGGCGACCTCGCCGTCGGGCACCAACGCCATCTGTTCCTCCAGGGCGCCCATCGCGCGAGCGAACTGCCGGGCGTTCAGGTTGCCGGCGATCTGCGGCCGCAGCAACAACGCAAAGCGGTACTGGGCCAGCATCTGTTCGACCAGCCCGTCGATATCGCCCGGATCCGCCGGATCGCCGTGGCCGCCGGCCGGAACGGGCCGTGGCGCCGGGCCGGCTTGGGCCTCGTCGGGCTGCTCGACCTCGGCCAAGACGCCGCGCCGACGCGCGAACAGAAGCACCACTCCCAGGCAGACCACGACCGCCCCGGCGTAGACGAGCCGGGGATCGGCCCAATTTCGTCCCAGAACACCACACGCCAGGCCGAGACACCATGCCGCGGCGCCAAGCCGCCAACGGCGTGGGCATGACAGTCTTCGTTCGGCGGTCTTTAACATGGTTGTCCTCGACGTGACGATTCTCGTCCGCACGACGTTTACGTGGAATCCGACGTCGCGTTTCTTCGCCGGGCGACGTCCTTCTGCAATATCTCGAACTGGGCCATGACCGACGCCAACGCCGGATCGGACTCGCCGTCCCCCTCCGAACGCGCCGCGCCGCGCGGACCCGCCGGCGATTGCACGGCCGCCAGTTTATGTTCGGTCAGACGGGAGGCCAGCGTGGTCAACAATACCCGCTGCTGCCGCAGTTCGGCGACCCATTGGGCCTGCTGCTGACTCGCCTGGCGTTTCTGCTCCTCCAACGATTCGGCTAACTCGGCCGCGCGGCAACGCAACGTCTCCAACTCCGCTTCGAGCAACGCCCGCTCGCCATGCGCCGCGTCGCGCTGCTCTTCGGCGGCGCGGAGCCGCGCAAGGGTTTTCTCGTCGGGCCCCGCGGCGGCCCCCTGAGCCCGCGACATGTCGAGCTTCGCCCGCTGCTCATCGAGGTCGCGCCGGGCCTGGGCCAACGCGTCCCGCGCGCCGGCCAGTTGGGCCCCGACCTCGGCCACCCGCGAAACCTGCTCCCGCGCGGCTTCGAGCGCCTCACGCAGCGAAGCCCGCTCGCGCTGGGCCTCTTCCAGCCGCTCGTGCAACTGGCCTTCCTTCTCCGTGGCCGCCTCGGCGTGGCCGTCGCTCTGCCGGCCTTCCCGCGTCAGCCGCTCCCGCTCGATCTGAAGCTCGCCGCGCTGCCGCTCCAACTCGGCCGCCCGGCGGCCCAGGTCGGCCTCGATCTCCCGCCGCTCCTGTTGCCAGCGATCACGTTCGCGGGCGAACTGGGAGAGGATGGTGTCGAATTGCTCGAAGACCTCACGGAAGAAACGGTCGAAATCCTCGTGGCCGGCGCGAATCTCCGCCAGCGAGTCGGACACGCCGTCCCAATCAGCCAGTTCCGCGGAGAGATCGACAGACACGGAGATACCACCGTTGCTGGTTTCGGAATGATGAGTCTTGCGGCCGAACGGCCCTGTTGCGCGGCGGTCGTTCACGTCGTGAGGCCCGAGGACCCCCACCGCCCGCCGCGTGCCGCGTCGGAAACGAATGTCCGACCGGCACGCGGCTTGCCCCGACGCCGGCGAGAACCAATCGGTTCGCGCCGGCCGTCACTGGGAACTCTAGCTTACGGCCCGCCTCTGAGCAAATCGACAACCGCGCAAAAACACCCCTGCCGCCCGCATATTCCGAAGCGGGCGAGACGCCGTGCTCCGCGGCCGTGGCATCGAGGCAACACGGCCGCCGGAGGGACGTGTCGCCGATGGCTTGGAGTAGCCGCCCTGTTATGCCAGCTCTTCCAGGGGGTTGGTTACCCACATTCCCCAGTACTTGCCGTCGGGATGGCCGGCCGTCTCGGCTTGCTCGGGGCGTGGGGTGCACGTCAGCTTTTGCGATCTCGGGTTGGGGGACTGGCGGGTTTGGGGCGGCGGGTGAAGGGGTAGCCGGGACGCGTTTTCAGGTGTTGGACCAGGCGATTGTCGTCGCAGAGGG
>JAPLNP010000496.1 GCA_026401055.1 Planctomycetia bacterium | reverse complement strand
GGTTGGTCTCATGGGAAGATCAATTCCGTCGACTCCCGCGTCATACCGCCGATGTTTCCACGCAAAGCGTGCCCCAGCATGCCCCGTTCGTCGTCCGCGCTCACCTCGAATCCGCCCCCCACAACCAATCCGCCTAAACCCTTACGCGATAAGCGGCAGTGCCATTCGGTCCTGACACCCTTTCTCCCGTCCAACTTCAGGGCGGGAGGAATCATAAGCCCCGCCGCGGCATTCGCCCCTCGCGCAGAACCGTTGCCAAACAGAGGGTCCGGATGCCCGCGGCGCGCTCGTCGTCAATCGGCCACATGCAGCCGTTCAACAGGGCGTCGGAGATCTCCTTGAGGTCGGTCTTCTCATCGAACACAAGGTTGCGAGCGAGCACGGGCCGGCCAGCGTACTTCTCGGCATCCTCCTTCGTCAATCGAACCTTGGCCGCCAATAAACCCTGATAGATGTATTTGTGAAACGCCTCGGCATAGAGTCCCTCGAAAACAATCACGACGTCAATGTCCTTTGCCAGAACGTGAATCCCGCTCGGGCCCGTCATCCTATCCCGCCCGATGCTGCCGACAACGGCCCCCGTTCCCGGAATCAGCTTGGCGTCCCTATAGCGGGTCTCCATGCGCGACGCGTCGTCCGGCCCCGGAACGTAGTCGTCAGCCAGGATTCCCTCCGTGGCCTGCCGGAGGATATCGCGCGGCGCGCGGTCCATTGCCAGTGGAGTCTTCCGTGGGCTGTGGATGATGAGATAGTCCTTTTCCAACCGGATACGGAGATCCCCTTGCCGTATGGCCGCAACCACTTGGACGGGAGGGCCTGGCCAATTGGGAGCACCTGGCCAATTGCCTATCTCGGTCACTTGATTCTTGCTGTCCGTTCCGCGGACTTCCGCCAAGGTGTCCTCATTGAGCGCCTCGACCAGGCGCGCCGCGAAGTCGTGAACCTTGTAACAGGCCTCCGGATCGGTACGCTCCAATTGCAGCAAGATCTTCGTGACTTCCGCTTGTTGTGCGTCCGCCGTCATGCAGTTGCCACCAAACACACAACACGCCACGGTAGCAGCCACCAAGAAGTACTTGGATGTCACGCGAGTGCCATTTCTCATCGGTATCCTCCTTTTCATAGGACTGCCTACCCCACAGGAGGCACCTGACCGAAATCCCACGGATCCCGAAGACCAACCGCCGACAACCGGCAACCGGCTACACCCGCCCCTCCAACTCCTCCCAGCGATCATACAGCACCGCCAGCTCGCCGTCGAGGGTTTTCAGCCGGGCGGTGGCCTCGACGACCGCCGCGGGGGGCTGTTGATAAAACGCCGGTTCGGCCATCGCCGCGTGAAGGCGTTCTCGCTCCGCTTCGAGGACCTCAATCTTCTCGGGCAGGGCTTCCAACTCCCGCTGTTCCATGTACTTCAGCCGCCGTGGTCCGTCCGGCTTGGGACGCTCGCGCCGGGGCCCCTGGGGCGGTTCGTTTTCGACTCGGACCGGCTCCGCGGCGGCCGGCTTGCGCTGGGCGAGCCAATCGTCGTACCCGCCCGCGTACTCCTTCACCCGCCCGCCGCCTTCGAGGACCAGCGTGCTCGTGACCACGTTGTTGAGGAACTCGCGGTCGTGGCTGACCAGCAAGAGCGTGCCCGGGTAGTCCAGGAGCAGCTCCTCCAGGAGTTCGAGCGTCTCGATGTCCAGATCGTTGGTCGGCTCGTCCAGGACCAGCAGGTTCGACGGCTTGGCGAACAGCCGGGCCAAGAGGAGCCGGTTGTGTTCGCCGCCGGAGAGATACTTGACCGGGCTGGCGGCCTGCTCCGTGGTGAACAGGAAGTCTTCGAGGTAGCCGATCACGTGGCGCCGGCAGCCGTTGATCGAGAGCGTGTCCGCCCCGTCGCTGACGTTCTCGCGGACGGTTTTTTCGGGGTCCAACTGGGCCTGAAGCTGGTCGAAGTAGGCGATTTCGAGGTTGGTGCCGTGGCGGAGCGTGCCCTGTTGCGGCCGAAGCCCGCCGAGCAGAACCCGCAGCAGCGTCGTTTTGCCCGAGCCGTTGGGGCCAATGATGCCCACCCGATCGCCGCGGAGGATCGTGGTCGAGAGACCGTCGACGACCGGCGCGTCGGCGTAGCCGAAGCGGACGCCCTTGGCCTCGATAACCATGCGTCCGGAGCGCTGCGCCTGCTGGGTCTGCATGCGGACCTCGCCCGGCCGCTCGCGCCGCTGGGCGCGAAGCTTCCGCATCGCTTCCAGCGCCCGGACCCGGCCCTCGTTGCGCGTCCGTCGGGCCATGATGCCCCGGCGAATCCAGACTTCCTCCTGGGCGAGCCGCTTGTCGAACAGGGCCTGCTGCTGGGCCTCGGCGGCCAGGGCGGCCTCCTTGCGCTGGAGGAACATCTCGTAGTCGCACGCCCAACCGTGGAGATTGCCGCGGTCGAGGTCGAAGATCCGCGTGGCCAATCGCCGCAGGAGCATCCGGTCGTGCGTCACGAACAGCAGCGTCCCGCCGTGACGCAATAGAAACTCCTCGAGCCAGGCGACCGCCTCGATGTCCAGGTGGTTGGTCGGCTCGTCCAACAGCAAGATGTCGGGCCGGCCCGCCAGCGATCGGGCCAACAGCACGCGACGCTTCATCCCCGCCGAGAGAACGCCGGTTTCAGCGTCCGGATCGAGGTCCATGCGGGAGAGCACCGTCTCGACCTCCTGGTGCATGAGCCACCCGCCCTGGATCTCCAGTTCGTGGCCGAGGCGGTCCAGCTCGTCCCGCCACCGCCGTCCGCCGTCGATGGCGAGTCGGCTGCTGGCGTGATGGTACTCGGTAAGCAGTTGGGCCCGCTGGCCGAGTCCCCCGGCAACGACGTCGAAGACGGTGCCGTGGATGTCGGCGGGCACTTCTTGGTCCAGCAGGGTCGTTCGGAGTCCCTGCTGCCGGGTTATCTCCCCCTCGTCCGGGTCAACGCGGCCCTGGATCAGCCGCAACAGGGTCGTCTTGCCGGTCCCGTTGCGGCCCAGCAGGCACACCCGCTCGCCAGGGTCGATCTGGAAACTCACTCCGTCAAGCAGAGGGGGTCCGCGAAACCCGATGCTCACCTCTTGCAGTGCCAATAACGCCATTGACTGTCTCGTATCTCCCGGGTGCCACTGCTGGCTTGTCCAGCAGTGTGGCAGGAAACCGAGCCGCGACCGTCAGGGAGCGGTATGGTGGGACTAACCGACCGATTTGGTTATTCGCTTCCTGACGGTCGCGGCTCGGTTTCCTACTATGGTCGCGGCTCGGCTTCCCAAACCCTTGCCAACCGGGCCGCGCGGTAATATAAAGTATTATACGGCCGGATGGCCCGAACCAGAAAAGGTATCGCCGTGGCTGGAAGAAAGAAAGAGGAAATCATCACCTTCAAGGTCGATCGGCCGCTTTGGGAGGCCATGCAGGCAATCCCCAACCGGTCGGAGTTCATCCGCTCGGCCATCCAGACCGCCCTCCAGAGCGTCTGTCCCTTGTGCCAGGGCACCGGCACGCTGACGCCCGACCAGCGCCGGCACTGGGGCGAGTTCGCCGAGCACCACGTCGTCGAACTCTGCGAGGACTGCCATGCCGTTCACCTGGTCTGCGACGTCGACGGCGATGTCCCGGAGGAGCACGCCCATGACATGCCCAAGTAGACACGCCATTGCCGGGCTGCTGATCGCGAGTCTGGCGATGGTCGGCGTCGCGGCGTCGGCCGAGGAGCCGCTCGGGGTGTTCGTCAGCATTCCGCCGCAGGCGTTGCTGGTCCAGCGTATCGGCGGGCAGCGCGTGACGACCGAAGTTCTGGTTCGGCCCGGGCAGGACCCGCACACGTTCGAGCCCGCGGCGAAGCAGATGGTCGCCCTGGCCCGCGCCCGAGTGTTCTTCACCGTCGGCTTGCCGTTCGAGGAAGTGCTCGTCGGACGCATTCGGGCGAACTACCGCCGGCTGAGCATCGTCGACAGCGCGCTGGGGATCAAGAAGCGGAGGATGGACGCCGACGAAGGCCGCGACGACGGTCACGGCGAGGAGGATCATGCCGAGCCGGCCGGCGCCGACCCGCACGTCTGGCTCTCGCCCGCGGCGATCAAGACGATGGCCGCCAATATCGCCAAGGCGCTCGGCGAGGTCGATCCGGCCCACGCCGCCGAGTTCGACGAGAATCTCAAGGCACTGCTCCAGGACGTCGACGCCCGGGACGCCAAGATTCGGGCGATGCTGGCGCCGTATCGCGGCCGGGCGGTCTACGTTTACCATCCGGCGTTCGGGTATTTTTGCGATGCGTATGGGCTCGAGCAGCGGGCGGTCGAGACGGGCGGCAAGTCGCCCGCGCCCCGCCAACTTCGCGAGCTGATCAAGCAGGCCAAGGCCGACGGCGTCAAGGTGATCTTCGTCCAGCGGCAGTTCGACCAACGCGGCGCGCAAACCGTTGCCCAGGCGATCGGCGGCGCCGTCGTTCCGGTCGATCCGCTGGCCGAGGACGTGCTGGGCAGTATGGAAGCCATGGCCCGGGCGATGGCCGAGGCGTTGCGGCAATGAAGGAACCCCGACCGTGACGGACGAACCCGCGGTACAGTTCGAGAACGTCTCGTTCGCCTACCAGGCGGCGCCCGTGCTGGTGAACGTCAACCTGGCGATCCGGCCGGGCGAGACTGTCTGCGTCGTCGGGCCCAACGGCGGCGGGAAAACGACGTTGGTGAAGTTGATCCTCGGGCTCTTGCGTCCGGACGCGGGCGAGGTTCGGGTGTTCGGTCGGCCGCCGGTCCGCGCCCGGCGGCGGGTCGGCTACATGCCCCAGTACGTCCGGCACGACCCTCAGTTCCCCGTGACCGTGATGGACATCGTGTTGATGGGCCGCCTCGGCCGGCCGGGACTGGCCGGGTGGTTCGGCTGGTACGGGCGGGCGGATCGCGGCGCGGCTCGCAAGGCACTCGCTCGCGTCGGCATGGAGGGCTTCACCCGCCGGCCGTTCGCCGCGCTCTCCGGCGGCGAGCGACAGCGGGTGCTGATCGCCCGGGCACTGTGTACCGAGCCCGAGTTGCTGCTGTTGGACGAACCGACCGCCAACGTCGATACGCTGGTCGAAACGCGGCTCGTCGAGATCCTCCGCGAACTGGCCAGCGACATGGCGATCATCATGGTTTCGCACGACCTGGGCGTGGT
>JAPLNP010000578.1 GCA_026401055.1 Planctomycetia bacterium | reverse complement strand
GTCGGAAGGTGGAAGCTGGCCGGGCCAACGGCGCAACCGTTCCCCAAGAAGTCTGTCAACGGCGTATCGGAATGCGTCCGGAAAAGGGCCCGGGCACCGTCGCCGCGTGCCACCGGCTTTGCGAGTGCGTCTTAGAGGGATCAGACACAAGGTACGACGTTGGCCACTTGTGCGGACGGGAGCCCGAGCGCTGCCGGAGCCAGATGGGCACACAATGACAATGCGACCCGCCGGATAGCCGACTGGGCAAACGGGGTCGTGGCGATCACTATTTCTGGGGTCGCTATCCAGCGGGGTTTTTGCGATTTCTTGGGGGGGGCGCGAAATAGTGTTGACAGCGCTCAAGTATCGGCTAGGGTGACCATTACGTTCAACGTTGCTCGGCTTCGTTCCCGCAGTGGGTGCAAGTGGCTTTTCGCCGGGTGCCACTGGCTTTGTCAGTGGCTGTGGGTGGTCTTTTCGCTCGGGCAGGAGGGTGCAGGTGGCAGGTTTCTTGGGCGGGTTTCTCCGACCGGCTCCGGTGTCGGGATACGGCGCGGTCCGCGTGGCTCTCGCGGCCATACTTTTTGCGGCCGCCGGCTTGAAGTGCCATCAACTGGCTACGTCGCCGGTAGTGGGCGACGGGCTTCTTGATTCCCGTTGGGTGTTGATGGCGACCGTCGAGTTCGAGTTGTTCTTCGGCCTCTGGCTGCTGGCCAACCTGTTGCCCAAGTGGACCCATCGCGCGGCCGTCTCGTGTTTCGGGCTCTTCGCCGCCGTTTCGCTCTACAAGGCCCTCTCGGGCTACGCTTCCTGCGGCTGTTTCGGCCGCGTGGAGGTCAATCCCTGGTACACCTTCACGCTCGACACGGCCGCCGTTTTATCGCTGCTGCGTTGGCGGCCCTCAGGTACGGCCAATTCTTCGCTAGTTCCCTCGCGGGCATTCGTGTTGCGTGCAACCGCCGTCACCCTGGCGTGGCTATCCATCGGCTTCCCGGCCGCCGTTGCCATGGGCAAATACCAGCCGACCCTACTGGCCGAGGATGGCGTCATCTTAGGCGATGGCAACCTGGTGATCCTTGAGCCCGAGAAGTGGATCGGGAAGCGATTTCCCCTACTAGTGCTTTGTCACACCTAAAAACTGGGATCGAGGATGCGGATTGACTCGGCAATTACCGCAGCATTTCAAGCCCTTCATCCCAAGATTAAGCTGTGACAAAGCACTAGACTACATCGACATCGGCAATGGACTCAAAGAAGGCAAGTGGTTGGTGTTGCTCTATCGCTCTGATTGCGCCGAATGCCGGGAAGTCATTGAAGACTTGCCGCAAACTACCCGCGAACTTGGTGTTCAACAAGTCGCCTTGATCGAGATGCGGGCGAGTGGGAGGCTTGTTAGCGTTCGGAGTTCGAATGAGAATGACGTTGACTCGCGGACGCTTGAGCGGTACTACTGAATGGTTTGCAGAAGCACCGGTAGCGAGCCTACTTGACAACGGAATCGTACTTCGCGTTCACAAGCGGGACAGTCTATTTGACAAGTAACGTCAGCAAGAGGAAGACGAAAGTTGCGTTTGGTCCAAAGGCGGCGGTCAAGTTATGTTTTGGCCGCTGAGAGTTGAGCGCGCGTTATGCAACTTGGAAATCATTGGTGTTCCTGGCTAGTTCGGTCCACAGCGGTTGCCTTGGCAATTCTTGGCATCTTGGCGGCATTGGCATACGCGCGTTATGGATCGCTTGAGGCTGCGTTGGTCAACCTGCGCGGAGAGTCACTGGTAGTTGTGCCTGCCGAGATGGATTTGGGGAAGGGAAAGAAGAACGAGCGACGCACAATACATATTGCGATCAAGAATCTCAGCCGAAAAATGGCAACCATCGTTGGTGGCAGTTTATAATGGTCGGGAGTTTTCGGGCGCGTGAATAAGGTGGATTCGCCGATGAGGAGTGGAGACTCCAGGAGGCGAATGGATGACGAGGACGCGTAGAACGTTTTCGGAGGCTTTCAAGGCGAAGGTGGCGCTGGCGGCGAT
>JAPLNP010000134.1 GCA_026401055.1 Planctomycetia bacterium | reverse complement strand
CACGCAGCCCTACTTGGCGGGGCTCTTCTCTCCCTCGGCCGCCGCGATCTTGTGCTCGCCGTGGCATTCGGTGCAGACGACCGGCGACTTGGCCGGCTTCCGTTCGACGTAGCGGGCGATGACCTTCTGGGCCGGCGCGTCGTGCGTCTTGTGGCACTTCTCGCACATGGCGTCGACCTGATCGCGGCGATAGGTGATGTCCGGCTTGGTCGCCCCGATGCGTTCGTCGTTCGCGTGCGGCGCGCTGACGCCGTGGCATTGCACGCAGGTAACTTTCGCCTTGAAATGAACCTTACTGATCTCCTCGCGGACGAACGCCATGTGGCAGACGTAGCAGGTGGCGTTGACGCTCATCGGGTCGATCTTCTCGCCCGACGGCTCGGCGGGCTTCGCCGGCTTTGCTTCCGCGGCTTTCGCCGCCGGAGGATCGGCTTCGGCCGCCGTCGCCCCAGCCGCCGTCACGCTAGCCGCCCTCACCCCGGCCCTCTCCCAGAGGGAGAGGGGGAAATCCCCGACGGCCATGACCGCCAACAAACCCGCCGCCAGCGGCCAGATCAGATGTCGCCTCCGCAATCGCATCAGACGCGTTCCCATTGGTGCAGCCATCGGTAGTCGGGCGTGAGATTGGCGTAGTAGTTTCGCCGGCACTCTTCGAGAGCCTGCTTGTCCTCGGCCGTCTGGGGCTTGTCCTTGTCGTAGGCGCCCTGGACGTTGATTTCGAGCTGCTCGGCGATGTTCACGCCGGGGATGATCGCCGAAAGTCGCTTTTCGCGGAGCATCTCCTTCACCAACGACGCCGCCCGGCGGTCGACGCGGTCCTTGATCTCCTGCGGCTTCAGGCCGAACGTCGTTCCGGCCCCAAACGGCTTCAGCCCGATGACGCCGACTTGTTTCTCCTGGGCGAGTTTCAGGAGGCTGTCGCCGCCGAATTCCTCGGTCAGGAAGAGGTACGGGAAGATGATGACCGAGAACTGCGGATACTTTTCGAGCACGCGGTGGAAGACCTGGGGGTTATGAGCCGAAACGCCGAGGAAGCGGACTTTGCCCTGCGACTTGGCCTTCTCGAAGACGCTGACGACCAGATCGAGCGTCTTCTCGCTGACCATGAGCATCGTCTGGATTTTCGTCTGGCCTTCGCCCCAGGTCGCGCCGACCGGCCGCCACATGTCGAGCATGTCGGTGTGGTACGACTTGAGCCGGGCCTCGATGTTGGCCATCATGCCCTCGGGCTTGAGCTGGTCTTCGTACTCGGTCGTGATCTTTTCGGGCCAGGAGGCGAAGCCGATGAACCACTTGTCGCGGCCGGCCAGTTTCGTCTTGCTCATCGCCTCGCCGTAGAGGTCGCATTCCGAGTCGATGTTGTTGTCGACGTAGTTCATGCCCAGCTCGACGGCTTTTTCGAGCACGGGCACGCGGTCGGCGGGCGTTTGTCCGCCGTGACCGCCCAGGGAAATCTCGGAGATCATGTGCCCGGTCTTTCCCAGTGGGCGGTAGGTCATCTTGGGGTTGTAGTTGAGGATTTTCGAGGTATCCGGCGGGGCGGCGGCCATCGAGCCCAGCGAAGCGGCGGCGACGGCCGCGGAGGTGGTTTTCAGGAATTCGCGTCGCGTGTTCTTTTCATCGGCCATGGTCGGCCTCCTCGCGGTTGGAATAGGGGAGAGTGGAGCGCCGGCTTGCCCAGCGGGCGCTGTTGGCGATCAGTTTCTGGAAATCAGGTTTCTCGTAGGCGTCGAGCCGATCGGTACCACATCACACCGGCCCGGAGGTGGAAAGGGGTGGGACGTCCGGGGCCATGGCCTCGCGTGCGAGGGAACGCCGCACCGGGTGAGATTCAGTCTAACCGACGGCGACCGGGTTCTCAAGTGCTTGGCGCGGTGCCCCCCCGGAGGGACCTGGCCTAGTACCTCTTCTGACTTGTCTAGGACGCGCGGGACTACCGGACTGCTTCTTGCGAATGGATGCCGTTCGTGATAGCCCCGTCCTCCATTTCATAGATCGTGTCGAAGACCTCAAGCGTGCGTTGGTCGTGCGTCACCACGATCACGCCAGCCCCATGTTCGTGGGCGACTCGCCGGAAAAGCTCCATCACCTGCCGGCCGCGGTGGCTGTCCAGGGCCGCGGTCGGCTCGTCGGCCAGGATCACGCTGGGGTCGTTGGCCAAGGCCCGGGCGATGGCCACCCGCTGCTGCTCCCCTCCCGAGAGCATCGACGTTCCGTTCTCGGCACGATCCGCAACGCCAAGCTCTTCCAGGAGCTCCAAGGTTCGACGCCTCGCGCGACGCGGACTGGCGCCGTCGAGTTGCAGCGCGATTTGGACATTTTCGCGTGCCGACAGAAACGGGATCAGATTCGATTTCTGGAAAACATAACCGATGTGCTTCCGCCGAAAACTCCGCAAGTGGACCAAGGCAATGGGTCCGTCCAGGACAAGCACGCCGCTGATGAGGACCTGCCCTGAGGTTGGTGGGTTGATCAGCCCCACGGCGGTCAGAAATGTGGATTTGCCTGCCCCACTGGGGCCCAGCAGAGCGATTACCTCCCCTCGGCGCACCGCCACGGTGGCATCGCGCATGGCGACCACCTCGGTATTGCCGCTGCCATAAACCTTGGTCAGTCCGCGGGTTTCGATGGCCAAGTGCTCGTTCATCGTCGTCTCATCCCATCAACGCTTCGTTTGGCTCCACGCGCATCGCTCTCCAGATGCCCAGGAGACTCGACAGCACCGAGATCCCCAGCACGATTGCCGCGAGTCGGAGCAGGTCCTCGCTGGTGAGGACGACGCGCCTGGGGAAGTAGGGAAACAGCTTCTGCCCAACGAGAAACGCAATCCCGTAGCCGACCCCGCCCAGGACAATGGCCTGCTGAAGGATCAGGCCAAGGATCACCCGGTTCGGGGCGCCGATCAACTTCAGCAGCGCGATCGAGTGCAGCTTGTCGAGCGTCAAGGTGTAGAGGATCAATGCCATGATGACGGCCGCGATGATCGTCAACAACGCGCGGAACATGCCCAACTGCCTGCGGGATTTGTCCACCATTCCCTTCAACAGGAGGTCCTCTTGGCCGGCCTTCGTGAAAACCGACACGTCGCTCCAAGTGGAAATGGCGGCCGCCACCGCGTCCATGTCCGCGCCGGGAGCAACCCGGACCACCACCGCGCTGAGTTCGGGAGAGGCCACGGCGGGCAGTTCCGCCACCGGACGAGAAAGCTGCTCCGTGAGCACGGGTTGACTGAGAAAAAGATCGGTGGCCTCGCTACGGTGCTCCCGCGCCGCCCGCTCCAAACGGATGGCTTCATTGGGCGTGTCGAACTGAATTGCCTGGGAGTCCCATACCGTAACGAAGATCATGCCGTCGCCGGCGGTACTGGCCATGCCGCCGGTGATCCCGACGACCGTGTACGTTTCCTTGCCCAATTTGATTTGTTCGTGGGGCCGCAAGCCCAGCGTCTTGTCGGCGATCATTTCGTAGTGGTTTTGCGCCAAGGGCCTGCCGGCCACGAGCGGTAGCCACTCCCCCTTGTCCAGCGGCCAACTGAGCCCCAAGACGGACATCCGCAGCGGCTTGCCGTTCTGTTCCCGCTGGATGGTATGGAAAACGAACTCGCGAGCCGATTCCACGCCCGGCACCGCCAGCACCCGGTAGACGAGCGTTTTCGGTACCCGTGAAACCTCGGCAAAAGGACCGCGGGTATCGCGTTGGACGACCCACAAATCGGCGCCAATCCGCTCGACCAGCAGGGTCGCGTCTTCGACGAGGCCGCGGTAGATGCCTCCCATCCCCATGACGATCATCAAGAGCATCCCGATGCCAAAGACGGTCAGCGCAAAGCGGCCGAGGTTGTGTTGAATGTCTTTGGCGGCGAGGTTCATGGCGTCGAAATCCTCCGGCCTTCGATGGCCGTATCCTTGGCGCCGGTGGGAACCACGACCTCATCCCCGGGTTCCAGGCCAGCCACCACTTCGACGGATTCCCTGCCTCGCAAGCCGAGCGTCAGGTCACGCCATGCGGCGTGCTGCCCCTTACGGACGAAGACTCCCGGTTTCTGGTCTCGCCAAAGGATGTATTGGGCGGGCAAGACGGTCACCCCGATCTTGCGAGCCGTCTGAACGTAGACTTCAGCACGCTGGGCGGTGGCCCAGTTCTTCGGCAACTCAAGGACGCGAACATCCACGGTGAACTCCCTCGTCTCACGGTCCGCCTGCCGTCCCAACCGCGTCACTTCGCCGCCATAGGCGTGATCGGGCTCAGAGCGAAACATGACCCGCGCGGGCTGCCCGATGGCAACACGGGACATCTCGGTCTCATCGACCCAGGCGGTGATCCACAATTCCTTGGTCGAAATGAGACTCAGGACGGCGCTTCCCGGAACGGCAATGTCGCCGGGGTCGCGTTGCCGCTGGACAATCAGCCCGTCAAAAGGGGCAACGATCTCCGTATCGCCCAGAAGCGCCTTTCGATACGCAAGACTCGTTTCCGCCGCGATCAACTGTTTGCGACCTTCCATGAGTGCGGCGTCGGTGCGGGCGATTCCCGCCTGTGCGATCTTCCACGCCGCGGTGGCCTTGTCCACGTCCTCCTGACTGATGGCTCCGCCTGGGCGAAGACGTAAAGCTCGTTCGTGATCGGCGGTAGTCTGCTCCAAGACAGCGAGGGCCTGGCCTCGATCCGCTTGCAGTCGATCGAGCGCGGCCCGCGAGACCACAACCGACGCTTGCGCGATTTCAACCTGCGGCTTCATATCCACATCGTCGAGCTTGACCAGCAGTTTCCCAGCCGTCACGGAGTCCCCCATGTCCACGAAGACCTCCTGGATGCGGCCCGATATTCTTGGACTGATGGTGGATTTGAAATGGGCCTCCAAGGTGCCCGTACCCATGACCTCCGCAACGATGTCGCCGCGTTCGACCTGGTGTACCGACACGGAAACAGGAGCGAATTTGAGCCAGTAGACAACGCCGCCCACAACCGCCGCCAGCACAACGAGTTTCACGATCTGCCAGAGCCGCCGTCTGAGCGATTGCCAACGATCCGCCATGGTCGCACCCATTACAGGCTCCAGCCCGGCCGATACTCGCGGCGGATATACTTGTCGGCTTCGGGGCAATTCGTGGCTTTCATGGCTACGGCGTCCCAATCGAGCTTCTTGCCGCAACGCAGCGCAACCGTGCCCAGCAGGTTGTTCTCGACCAACATGCCGGAATACTCGAAGTTGCACAGCGTCGGCGCGCCCGTCTTGCAGGCGTGGACCCATTCCTCGTGATGGCCCAGCGACGGGGCAATCCAGGGCTCGACCGGCTTGTGGTCCTTATACTGGCTTTCGGGCAGCAGGATCTGGCGGCCGTAGTCGGCCAGCAGCTTGCCCCGGTCGCCGACGAACAACACGCCGATCCCCCAGGTGTTCAGGTCGTGGCCCTCGGGCGACGGCGGTCGCTGGATCCCGTCGTACCAGAAGAGCTTCACGGCCGGGCGGCCGGCGCCGGCGGGGTGCTCCCAGCAGACCTTCAGCCACTCGGGATACGTCTCCTCGCGAAGGGCCGAGCCTTCGGCCTCGACCGACGTGGGACGCCGCAAGCCCAGGGCCCAGAACGGCAGGTCGATCAGATGGCTGCCCATGTCGCCGATACACCCGTTGCCGAAATCCCAGAACTGCTCCCAGACCATGCAGCCGCCCTTGATGTAGTTGGTATTGAAGGGCCGCTCGGGCGCCGGGCCGAGCCACACGTCCCAATTGAAATTGGCCGGCACCGGCTCGGTGCCTTGCGGCCGGCCGCCGTCGACGTTGCCCTGGCGGCTGCACCAGACGTGGGCCTCGCGGACCGGGCCGATCGCGCCGGACTGGACCAACTCGACCACGCGGCGGTAGTTGTCGGTGGCGTGGATCTGCGTGCCCATCTGCGTCGCCACGTGGCTGTTGTTGTACGCCTCCTGCATCGCCCGGGCTTCGTGGACCGAATGGGCCAGCGGCTTTTCGCAGTAGACGTGCAGGCCGCGCTTCATGGCGTTGACGCCGGCCAGGGCGTGGTGGTGGTCGGGCGTGCTGATGACCACGGCGTTGAGATCCTTCTGCTCGAGCATCTTTCGCCAATCGGCGTAGGTCTTGGCGTTGGGATGGTTCTTGGCCTGCGCGGCCAGCGCGTCGGAATTCACGTCGCACAGCGCGGCGACGTTCTCGCTCTTGAGCGAGTCGAGGTTGGCCGCGCCGCGTCCGCCGGCGCCGATGATGCCGAGGTTGAGCTTGTCGTTGGGCGAGGCGCCTTTGGCCAACAGGCCGCTGGCGGCGACCCAGAGCCCGGCTCCGGCCAACGTGCTGCTTTTCAGAAAATGACGACGATGGGTAGGCTGGCTCATGAGTGAATCTCCTTGCGTGCGAGGCGGGATGGAGGGGGATTGGAGGTTAGTGATCGGGGATTGGGGATCGGAAGCGCGGGGAGCAACAGCCGCGAGGCGGAAGCCCGCGGTTGGACAAGCTTTCCGCCTCTTCACGGCCGCGGTATTAGGCTAGCCGAGCCGTCCACGATTGTCAAGCGTGGAGGCAATGCCAGGGAGACAGTCCCATTTTCGCGGCGAAGGCGATTATTGGCGGCGTACGGTCGGCCTCGCCGCGAAAATCGGGACAGTCCCCTCCAAACGGCCGCGCCGCGAAGAGAGACGTCCAAACGCCGCTCAAATGCCGACCGTTTCGCCGACGGCGCGATCGACGGTTTCCTGCAGTTGCTCGGGCAGGAACGGCTTGCCGAGGAAGTCCTGGGCGCCCTTGCGAATGGCCTCGGAGATGAGCCTGGTTTGATTCAGGGCACTGACGACGACCACCTTGGCGTCCGGATCGAACTGGAGGATTCTCACGAGCGCCTCGATGCCGCCGGTGCCGGGCATGACGATGTCCATGGTCACGAGGTCCGGTCGCGTTTCGGCGTAGAGTTGGACCGCTTCTTCGCCGTCGGCCGCCTCGCCCACCACGTTCCAGCCGGCGTCGGCAAGGCTGCCCGCGATCATGCGTCGCATCAGCATCGAGTCGTCAACAACGAGTACGTTTTTCGGCATGGCGATCATTCCCGGATGGCGCGGCAGGGCTCCTCGGTAAAAGGTACGCCATGAAATCGCGCGAGCATCGTAATTTGGCCGGGTTTTCCCGCACGAGCCGGATCGGCGCGGCGGAGCCATGCCGCCGGGCTCGACGAATCGTTGCCACCGGAAAAAGCGCGCCAGGCATCGCATCCACCACGGCATAACCGCTACGGCCGCGACGGGATTGAAGTTCCCCTTCCCCGGCGCACGATCAGCAACAATGGCGTGGTCTTGTCTCGCTCCCCGCGAGAATCGGGACAGTCCCGCGTGAACGGACCTGAACGGACCACGGCCCGGCGCGAAAAGGAAAAACGAGCGATGGAACTCAACCGCAACCAGTTCTTCATGTTGGGGATGGTCCTCCTGCTCCTGGGACTGCAAATCCGCGAGGTCGACACCTACGTGTTGACGCCGAAATGCACCAGGCTGCTGGCGGACAAGACCGGGCATCCCATGGCGGCCGCCATCGAAGCCGCCGACAGTCTCGGCGTTTCCGAGAGCGCGTCCGTGACGCCCCATCCCCTCAAGCCGCCCGAGTGGCTCGGCTGGTCCTTGATGTCCATCGGCGCCGTCCTGATTCTGCACAGCCTGGCGATGAAGAAGCCCGACTGACGCCCGTGCTCGGTCAGTCCCGGCGGGTGGCACGTCCCCGAACGCGGCGAAGGGCGTGGCATCGCCGAAAATCACGTGCATTGCCGATTGGTGCGCGCAAGCACGCACTACACGCGACGTGCCGAACCGCTACCACTCCCGCCGCTGATTGACGACGCGGTACGGCCAGAGCCGGACCATCGGGGCGATCGCCTCGAAGACCCCCTCGCCCGGCACGACCAGACGCGCCTCGACGTCGGCGTGAGGATTCGCCTCGCGGCCAAATCGGGGTCCGCCTTGCGGGAATCGCAGACGGTAGGTCGCCCCAGCCGTATCGAAGTCGCTCGGCAGAACCCGTTGGCTCCAACGCGCCAGCAGGACACCGCCCTCGCGGCCGAGGGGCCGGGGACCCAGGAGTTGCACCTCGAGCGTGCCGCTGACCGGGAGCAGTTGCCCCCGGTCGCCGCGCGGCCAGATCGTCACGACCACAACGTCCACGTCGGCGTCGATCGAGAGGGACTTCACCATCGCGGGCCGAGGGCGCGGTTCGGCGGCCGGTTCCGCCACGGCGGCGTTCTACGGGCTGGGGTTTGCCGGACCACGAACAGACAGCGAGATCGCCTCGTCTTTCGTTTCCTCAACGTCGGGGGCATTCTGCCGCAAGGCGACGACCGCCCGACGCACGGCGTCACCGGGGAAGGTCCGGCCGGCCATCTCGACCTGGGTGACGCGCTCCCAGCGAACCGGCCGAAACAACGAGATCCCTTCGCGCCGCCAACGTAGCCAGAGATCGGACTCGTCGGTGCGGCCGTCGATTTCGGCGACGAACACACGGCCGCTTGACAGCAACACGGTGACCGGCTGCGAGGGCGCGGGCGACGTCGAATCGCCCGAGACTTGCGCGACCGCGGCGGTCTGGAGTGCGAGAGAGGCCGCGCATAGCAGGAGGACCGCGACAAGCCTGTTCATTGGCGAAACCCCAAGCGTCGGTGCGGATCGTGGGACGTGCCCGGACTGAGGGGCAAACCATGTGCCCGAGGTGCCGGCGACGGCGCGAGCATCGCCCGAAAAGGTTGTGGCGAAACCACTTAGCACACGGATCCCGACGACGTGCTTGGCGTTGGCGGGGGTCGGCGACGTTGACTTTCCGCATCATGCGGTCCCCGGGCAACCTCCACTGAAGCGTGGCTAGTGCTTTGTCACAGCTAAAAATTGGGATTGGTCGTAGGGCGGTTTTTTGGGAAGCTGCGTGGAACACGGAGGTGTCCCATGCAGAAGAAGTACATTGTGCGCTTGTCGAAACAGGAACGCAACACGTTGCGGGAGG
>JAPLNP010000339.1 GCA_026401055.1 Planctomycetia bacterium | reverse complement strand
CGCCGCCGACGGTTGCTTGGCCAACAGCCGGACGTACAAGGGCCGCGCCTTGTCGAACTGCCCGGCCTGGCGATACTGTTCGGCGAGGAAGTAGCCCAGGCCGGCGTCCTCCGGGCTCTTCGCCAGCCGCTTCTCCAATCGCGCGACCAGTTCGTCCTTCTTGCCAAGCTGGTCGAGCAGTTCGGCCAGAAGTTTGTACGGTTCGAGGCCACGGCCGGTCAAGCCCTGGTCGAAGCTGGCCTCAAGACGGGTCAACGCCGGCCCGGGCTTCTTGCGCCGGGCCTCGACTCGGGCAAGATGAAAACTCAACAGCGCCGGGTCCGGGACCAGCCGATCCGCCTCGTGAAAGGCCGCTTCCGCCTGGTCCGGCCGATCCGCCAAAAGGAAGTACTCGCCGAAGAGGGACTGGGGTGGTCGCGGGCCGGAAAGCAACTGTTTGGTCGTTTCCTCGTCCAGCCCGAATTGCTTGGGCTCCTTGAGCGCCTCGATCACCCGGCGGGCGCACTCGGCGGCCTTGGCGTATTGCTCGTCGAGGACGAGCATCTCGGCCATACGCCACTGGAGGAGGACGTCGACCGGCGACTTTTCCAGTTTCTTCTCCGCTCGGGCCGCCAACACCTTCTCATAGACGGCGATGACGCGACGGAGCACGTCTTGCCGGTCGACGTCTTCGGTCAGGTCGATCAAGTCGGCGGGGTCGATCGCCTCCGGATCGAGTTCGGCCAACCCGAGCAGGTAGCGATTTCGCTCGGCGGGACGATGGAGCTGGTCGGCCAGCAGGACGATCTGGCGCGCCGCGGTCTTGGCGCCCGGGTCGTAACGCAGCGCGCGCTCGTAGTGCCGCAAGGCGGCGGGAAACTCGTCGCGTTTCTCGAGCGCGCGAGCAGTGGAGAAGAGCGTCAGGGCGTGGAGGCGGTCGGCGTCGGCCTCGGTCGGGGGTGTCTTGGGGACAAACGGTTCGGGCGCGTCGTCGAGCGACAGGGGCGGCCTCGGCGCCGGGGGTGCCGAGGATGGAGTAGCCGGGGGCGGGGGCGGTTGCGGCGATTCCTGCCCGGGCAGCGCGCCCATGATCGACCCCGCCAGCAGAAGCCCGATCGCCGGAAAGCAGCCATTGGTGAGCCAAGTCAGCCACGCGGCCACGGCACGTCTCCCGTTCAACGAGGCTTCCGTTTGGACAGTCGGGCCGAGGGGGCCTTCTTCGTTCCGGATTCGTCGTGGGGGTCGGTATCCGCGGCCCTATTCTTCTTAGCGGGCGGGGTCTTTTCCTCGGGCGGATTCTTCTTGGCGGCGGGTTTCTTCGCCGCGGCTTTCCTTTTTGGCTTGTCGCTCACCTCGGCGGCTTCGGCGTCGGCGGCTTTGACTTCGACCGCCGCCGTCGCATCCGGCGCCGGCACTGGTTCTTCGGCGGCCGTCTTCTTCCTGGCTCCGCGCTTGGGCAGCCGGCTCTTGGCCTCGGGGTCGATTTCCAGGAGCTTCTCTCGCAGTTCGGGGGCGAACGGGTTTTCGGCGAAATCCACGCCAAGCTGCTGCAAGAGCGAGGCGAACTCGACGCCGCTGCTCTTGGCGATCGCCCGTTCCAGGCCGGGAACCGCGCCGCCCGCGACGTCCTCGTC
>JAPLNP010000239.1 GCA_026401055.1 Planctomycetia bacterium | reverse complement strand
CACGCGCGCGCTCGGGCCCGAGCCACGGGTCGAGCCACGAAGGTCCCGGCCGGGTTGCCTCCGCCCGACGCGCCTCGAAGGCCTCGCGGCGCCGCCGGTTGACGCCATCGGCGATCTGTTGGACCCGGGCTTGGACCTCGGCGGCGCGGCGCGCCCACTGCTGGGGCGTCAGGCCGCAAAGCTCGGCCAGCCGCGACGCGAGTTCGCGCGTTTCCCGCCGGACCTCGTCCTCCGCGGCCGCCACCCGCCGCGGGTCCTTCCTCTCGGCGCGAGAAAGCCGCGAGCGGGCCATCGACCGCAGCCACGTGGGATGGGGCGGCTGTTGGAGATACCGATAATACACGGCCAGAGCCGGGATCCTCTTGTCCTCGGCCAGCACCGAGCCGTCCCGCGCGAGGATCCGCCCCCGCGCGCCCGGAAGGCTCCGGTTCCGCGTCAAGGGCCGCGCCGCCTCGCGGCGAAACGCCGGGCCTTGGGTCGCCTCCAACTGCACCGCCCGGGCGAACACCACGCCCGCCAATAGCGCAAACCCGACCAGACACGCTCGCAGCCGCCGCCGCGGCTCGACGCCGCCCGGGGCCGGATGCCCGTCGGCGTAGACGCGACTCCAGTCGATGTTTCGCTTGGGGTGCATGAGTTGTCTTCGGGCTTTACAGTTGCCCCGAGACGATTTCGCCGCCGTTGACCGTGCCCAGGGCGCGCCAGATTCGGCCTTCGATCTCCTGGGAGACGAACGCGACCGAGCCGTCGGCCATGGCGGAGTGGACGCCGCCGGCATGGTAGCTCCGCGCGGTCACCGCGGCGAACGTCGGGCCGCCCATCCGCTCGCGGACGCTCAGCACGTCGACGTCGGGGTATCCGAGTCCGGGTCCGCCGGGCGTCTTGCGGTTAGGCGGCCAGGCCGTCGTGAACCCGTTGTGATGCACCGACATCTCCGCCCATTGCGTGTGCGCGTTCGCGAAGATCTTGCAGCCGCTACCGAGATACTCCGGGCAGACCGTCAGCGGATCGGCGTCGGGCGACGGCACGTTGTTCGGGTCGTTGATGCCCGAGAACACGCCGCAGTCGCGGATCGCGACCTGGTAGTTTTTCACTTCGGAGAACAAGAGCGTGTGGCTGAGCCCGTCGCGGAAATCGGCCCAGCGGCGGCTCAGGTTGACGCCGAACGCCGATCGCGGGGTGACGGCGGGCCGGTCCAGCCCGTTCCACACGTACCAGTCCCCGCAACAAAACCCGTAATTCACGCCGCCGATCTTGCCGAACGAGGCGTGCTCGACGGGCTCCTGGTGGGGCTCGCTGGGGCACAGGTACGCGGACATCACTCGGCCGACCATATCCTTATTCAGCGGATCGGCGTAGTACGTATTTCTGTCCATCGTGCCGTAGAGCGCGGCTTCTTCCAGAAACGGCAGCACCCGGGCGTGCGGCCCGAGGTAGCCCGTCCAGATTGACCCGTCGCCCACCCGGCCGACCAGCGCCAAGGGCGGCAGGCCGTGGAAGGCCAGTTCGTAGCCGTGTACCGCCAGGCCCAACTGCTTGAGCCGATTGGCGCACTGGATTCGCCGGGCCGCCTCGCGCGCCGCCTGCACCGCGGGCAGCAACAGCGCGATCAGGATCCCGATAATCGCAATCACCACCAACAACTCGACAAGCGTAAACCCGCGACGCGACACGGCTGCCTCCTTCCTGTTACGACATGTGGCACAGCCGAGGGCGGCCGTGCCACATGGAATCCCGCCTCATTCCGCCGATTATACCGGTAGTCCACTCGACCGCAAACGACCCCCCCGTTTTCGGCCGTCGGTTCCACTTCGACCTCGTGTGGACACCCAACGCCCCATTCGCCCGTGAACTGATGTCAAGAACCCGAAACGCTGGACACATGGGGGGTGCGATGGTAGAATAGCGGCCATCGTGGGCCTGGGCCGGTTTCGGGCGCGGCCCGGGACGGCAAACGTCGGTTTGCTCGCCTCGACAAAGAAAGAGGGATCAAAGGCATGTTTGATTCTCGCCACGTCGGACGGCGTGCGTTTACCCTCGTCGAACTGCTGGTGGTGATTGCCATCATCGGGATCCTGATCGCGCTGTTGCTGCCGGCGGTGCAGGCCGCTCGCGAAGCAGCCCGGCGGACCCAGTGCGCCAACCACCTCAAGCAACAGGGCGTGGCCGCGCTCATGCACGAATCGGGACAGGGTCACTATCCGACGGCCGGTTGGGGGTGGATGTGGACCGGCGACCCGGATCGCGGCTTCGGCCTGCGACAGCCCGGCGGCTGGATTTACAACCTGCTGCCGTTCATGGAACAGCAGCAGGTTCACGACATGGGTTCCGGCGCGCCGACGGCCGAGAAGGCCGTGGCGGCGGCGCAAATGAACGCGATGCCCGTGGCCGAGTTCAATTGTCCCAGCCGCCGCGCGCCGATCGTTTATCCCATTCTGTGGGACGGCTACGTCAACGCCCAAGCCGGCAAAACGCCCGGCGACGCCCGCGCCGACTATGCCGGCAACATCGGCGACGTTTTGATCAACCACTTCACCGGCCCGGGAAGTCTCGCCGACGGGGATCGCCCCGACTACCCGTGGCCAACGTATTTGCAGGACTTCACGGGCGTCTGTTACGCGCGAAGCATGATCACGACGTCGGAGATCACCGACGGGACGAGCAACACGTATCTCTACGGCGAGAAGTCGCTCGATGCCCAGTACTACCAAACCGGCCTGGGACCGGCCGACAACCAGTCCATGTATTCCGGGCAGGACTGGGACAACGTCCGGACGGCCAATTCGGCCTATCCTCCCATGCAGGATCGTCTCGGCGCGAACCTCTATTACTCGTTCGGCAGCCCGCATCCCTCGGGCTGTCAGTTCTTGTTCTGCGACGGCTCGGTACACAGCATCCCCTACGACGTCGACGGGGTGATCCACGCCCGGCTCGGCAACCGCCACGACGGCGAGACGGTGGACAAGCGGGAACTGTAGCGGCTCGCCTCAGACCAGCTCCGGCACGTCGAGCCAGGTCCGCTCGCGCCAGGATTGCAGGCCGAGTTCGGCAAGCTGGACGCCCTTGGTGCCTTCCAACAGGTTCCAGCGGAACGGGGCGTCGGCGGCCACGTGCTTCAAGAAAAGCTCCCACTGGGCCTTGAAGGCGTTGTCGTACGCCGCATTGTCCGGCATCCGCGACCAGTCGGCGTAGAAGTCGATCGGCTGTTGGACGTCGGGATTCCAGACGGGCCTGGGCGTGAAGGCGTCGGCCTGAACCCAGCACTCGCGCAGGCCCGCCACCGCCGAGCCCTCCGTGCCGTCGACCTGAATCGTCAGCAGGTCGTCGCGACGCACCCGGGTACACCAGGACGAGTTGAACTGGACCGTCGCGCCGTTCTTGAGCGCGAAGATGCCGTAGGCCGAGTCGTCGGCCGTGCCGAGGTAAGGCTCCCCGCGTTCGTCGACTCGGTGGTCGATGTCGATGCTGCCCCGGGCCACGAGCGAGTCGATCTCGCCGAAGAGGTTGTCGATGACGTAGCGCCAGTGGCTGAACATGTCCATCATGATGCCGCCGCCGTCCTCCCGGCGGTAGTTCCAGCTCGGACGTTGGCAGGGCTGTCGCAGGCCGTCGAAGACCCAATAGCCGAACTCGCCGCGAACGGAGAGGATTCGGCCGAAGAACCCGGCGTCCACGAGGTACTTGAGCTTCAACAGGCCCGGCAGCCAGAGCTTGTCCTGGACGACGCCGTTTTTGACGCCCGCCGCCGTCGCCTCGTGGTAAAGGGCCAGAGCGTCGGCGGTGTTCGAGGCGATCGGCTTCTCGACGTAAACGTGCTTGCCGGCCGCGATGGCGCGCCGGACGTTGGGCACGCGAAGATTGGTCGAAAGGGCGTCGAAATAGACCGTGTAGTTGTCGTCCCCCAGCACGCCGTCCAGATCAGTCGTGTACTTTTCGACGCCGTGGCGCTCGGCCAGGTCCTTGAGCTTCGTGGCGTTTCGTCCGACGAGGATCGGCAGCGGCATGATCGTCTCGTCCGTGCCGATGGGCACGCCTCCTTGCCGGCGAATGGCGAGGATCGACCGGGCCAGGTGCTGGTTGGCGCCCATCCGGCCCGTCACGCCGTTCATGATGATGCCGACCGTGTGCGTGGTCATGTTAGGGGGCAGGGGCCAGAGATTGGGGAAAAAACGCCCCCGCACTGCGTGCGGGGGGTGCGTGTGACGCGAAGTCGTTAGAATCGCAACCGCTGCGGCTTTTGTCAAGAAGCCGCGGGGAGTGTGTTGCTGGAATCGCAATCCCCAAGACAGGTGAATTCGAGTCGCGCTCGTTGACTGGGGGCGGCACCGGCGTTAGAGTAAACGGGGTGCAGGACAGGGTTCGCTAGATTGAGGGACGGGAGTTGCGAAAGCCTTGTTGCCTGGCGGCACGACGCTTCCAGAAGCCCGTCAGGGGGGTAGTATCGCTCAGGTAGTCGCGGCAG
>JAPLNP010000128.1 GCA_026401055.1 Planctomycetia bacterium | reverse complement strand
AGTTTCGCGTCGTGCTCCTTGAGCAGCTTTTCGAGCTGGAAGCACATCGACTCGGATTGGTTGTGCAGTTCGGCCAACTCGCGTTTCGTCTTGTCCTCGGAGGCGTGCTCCTGGGCCTCCTTGCGCATCCGCTCGATCTCGTTGTCGCTCAGCCCGGCGGACTGTTCGATCCGCACCTTCTGCTCTTTGGCGGTGCCGAGGTCCTTGGCCGAGACGTTGAGGATGCCGTTCGTGTCGATGTCGAAGCGGACTTCGATCTGCGGGACGCCGCGAGGCGCCGGCGGAAGGCCCTCGAGGTTGAACTGCCCCAAGAGCCGGTTGTCGGCGGCCATCTCGCGCTCGCCCTGGTAGACCTTGATCGTCACGGCGGTCTGGTTGTCGTCGGCGGTGCTGAAGACCTGCTTGCGGTCGACGGGGATATTTGTGTTGCGGTCGACGAGCCGGGTCATGACGCCGCCGAGCGTTTCGATGCCCAGCGACAGCGGCGTGACGTCCACGAGCACCATGTCCTGGACTTCGCCGGCGAGCACGCCGCCCTGGATCGCCGCGCCGACGGCGACCACTTCGTCCGGATTGACGCTCTTGTTCGGCTCCTTGCCGAAAATCTTGGCGACCATCTCCTGGACTTTCGGGATCCGGGTGGATCCGCCGACCAGAACGACCTCGTCGATGTCCCCGATCTTGAAATCGGAGTTTTTCCGCTTGGCGTCCTCCAACACGCTGTTGACCGGACCGCGGCATCGCTCGAACAGGTGATCGCACAGTTCCTCGAATTTCGAACGGGTGATCGAGATTTGCAGGTGTTTCGGCCCGCTGGCGTCGGCCGTGATGAACGGCAGATTGATGTCGGTGCGCTGCGCGGAGCTGAGTTCCCGCTTGGCCTTCTCGCAGGCCTCCTCGAGTCGCTGCAAAGCCATGGTGTCCTTGCGCAGGTCGATCCCCTGCTCCTTGCGGAACTCGTCGGCGACGTAGTTGATCAGACACTGGTCGATGTCGTCGCCGCCGAGGTGGGTGTCGCCGCTGGTGCTGATCACGCGGAATACGCCGCGGCCGACGTCCAACAACGACACGTCGAACGTCCCACCGCCAAGGTCGAAGACGATGATCTTCTCGCCGCCCTTCTTGTCCAGCCCGTAGGCCAACGCCGCCGCCGTGGGCTCGTTGATGATTCGGGCGACTTCCAGCCCGGCGATCTGGCCGGCGTCCTTGGTGGCTTGCCGCTGCGAGTCGTTGAAGTAGGCGGGCACGGTGATGACGGCTTTGTTCACTTTGTGGCCCAAGTAGGCCTCGGCGGCTTCCTTGAGCTTGCCGAGAATCTTGGCCGAGACTTCCGGCGGCGTGTAGTCGCGGCCGTCGGCGTGGACTTTGACGTAGTCCTCGGGGCCGCCGGTGATCTCGAAGGGGACCATCTTCTCCTCGACGCCCACTTCGCTGTGTCGCCGGCCCATGAAACGCTTGATCGAGTAAATGGTTCGCTTGGGATTGGTGATCGCCTGGCGTCGGGCGGGCTCGCCGACGAGGGTCTCGCCTTTGTCGGTAAACGCGACGACGCTGGGCGTCAGGCGGTTGCCTTCGGCGTTGGCAATGACTTTGGCGTCTTTGCCCTCCATCACGGCGACCACCGAATTGGTTGTGCCAAGATCGATCCCGATGATTTTCTCGCCTTGAACCATCAGACGCTCCTTTCTCCAGTTTCTCCGGTATGCACGCGAAGGCCGGCTTTCAGACCAACCGGCCCGTTGTTCTCAAACTCGCCACGTAACGTGCCGCCGCGAGTCCGCAACCCCACCCTGGAACCGTGGCGGCACGCCGGTCATGGGACGCAAAGGGCGTGCCGTTGCTCCCGCGCGTGTCGGACATGTTCTTAAGTCGTTGTTCATTAGTAGCTTACGTTGTCCATCGCCACGACGCTTCGCGAGGCGGCGGACGCGAATACTCGGATCGACTGCCATTTTGACACGACCATAATCCCCATACCGGGGGATCTGCCATATTGGCAGTCCGACCGGGCCGTTGACACGCCCGCCAGACGCCGATACAAGTGGACAGCAGCCCCGTTTCTCGATGGCACACGCAAGCCGGACTCCATGCCGATGGCAACAAAGAAGGTCCCTCGAAAAAACGTGTCGGACAAGAAGGTCGCTCCAGGTGTCTCCGAAGAGGCAAGGCTCCGGAGCGAATTGAAGCGACTCGACCGCGAGGTCCTCGAGGCGGTCAATCGTCGGGCGGCGCTTGCGCGACAGATCGGACAACTGCAACACGCGGCCGGCGAGCCCCCCTTTGTGGCCGCCCAAGATGACGATACGCTCGCCAACGCGGCGCAACAGAACGAAGGACCACTGCCGGAGACAGCCGTCCGGGCGATCTTTCGGGAATTGCTCAGCGGCACGCGGGCGCTCGTCCGGCCGTTGCGGGTCGCGCACCTCGGACCGCTTTACAGCTACAGCCATCTGGCCGCCATGCATCGCTTCGGACAGTCGGTCGAGTACGTCCCGGTCGGGACGATCGCGGCGGTCTTCGAGGAAGTCAACCAAGGGGACGCCCATTTCGGCCTGGTGCCGATCGAGAACTCGACCGACGGGCGGATCTCCGACACCCTGGACATGTTTACTCGCTCGCCCGCTCGGATCTGTGGGGAGGTCGAGCTGCCGATTCACCACACGTTGCTGGCGATGTGTCCCCGGACGGAGATCCGCGAGATTTACAGCAAGCCGCAGGCGCTTTCGCAGTGCCGCAACTGGCTGGCGAAGCACGTCCCCGCGGCCCGGCCCGTCGAAGTGACCAGCACCTCGACCGCCGCCCAGCTCGCCCGAGAGAAACCCGGGGCGGCCGCCATCGCCAGTCATCAGGCGGGCATCCACTACGGGCTGAACGTCCTGGCCGAACGGATCGAGGACAACCCGGGCAACGTTACCCGATTCTCCGTCATCGGCAAGGACTCGGCCGCGCGGACCGGCAACGACAAGACGGCCATGCTCTTCCAACTCGAAGACCGGCCGGGCGTGCTGGCCGAGGCGCTGGGCATCTTCAAACGAAACCGCGTGAACCTGACCTGGATCGAATCCTTCCCTATTCCCGGCAGGGAACGCGCGTACCTGTTTTTCGTGGAAATGGAGGGCCACGAGTCCGACGTTCGCGTCCGCCGTGCCACGACGTCCCTGCGGAAGAAAGCCCTCCGCCTGGAAATCCTCGGCTCGTTCGCCGTAAGCCCCCCGGCGGAGTAATCCGCCGTCAGTGCGTCCGCTCGCGATCAGGTCATTGAAGCGAGCCGGTCCATGTTGTATGATTACCCGGAAGCGAGCGGCCCCTATTCCCACCGGATGACTCCGACGCCCGGGGCTCAAGAACGAGGGGATGCAAACCGTTATAGAACAAGTCGTTGGAACTTTGGCGGCGTAGCTCAGTTGGTTAGAGCAGCGGAATCATAATCCGCGTGTCCGGGGTTCGAGTCCCTGCGCCGCTACTTCACCGTAAGTTCTTATCTCAAAAGCACTTTTGGCCCTTTCGTTCATCGGAGTAGATTGTTTCCCCAAATGAGAAGCGCCGGGCACGCCGCATCGTCTTGCGGCTCCGTCCACGCAAAGATATTAGGGGGACTATCATGGATAAGCGAGTTCGTCGCGCGTTTACGCTGGTTGAACTGCTTGTCGTCATCGCCATCATCGGCATTCTGATCGCCCTGTTGTTGCCGGCCGTTCAAGCGGCGCGAGAAGCGGCCAGGCGAGGCCAGTGTTTGAACAACTTCAAACAGATCGGCGTGGCCCTGCACAACTATCACGCGGCGTTCCGTACTTTTCCACCGGGAGAACAGTATCAAGTCGGCGACTGGGGTTTCTCGAGTTACCACGTCGGCGGAGGTCACTTCCTCATGGTCGACGGCAGCACGCATTTTGTCCCTGAGTTGATCGACGCCGTTGTGCTGAGGAACATCACCACCCGTGCCGGCGGCGAAGTGGCCACGAATTGGCAGTGAGTGTCGCCTTTCGCTCCGCGAAAGAGGCCGGCTTTCGCGGAGCGAAAGGCAACCGTGCGACAATTGTTGATTTGCCGGCCCCAAACGGCCATGCACCACAAGAGAATCCCGTTCGTCTTGTTATTGAGCCTGGCTTGTTTCTGCGGCTGCGGCCCGTCGGGGCCCCAGCGCGTGATCGTGTCCGGCTCCGTTAGCTATCGGGGCAAGCCGGTCCAGCAGGGCACCATCCGTTTCGTGCCGTCGGGCGGAACCCAAGGTCCGGCGTCCGGCGCCGTGATCGAAAACGGCAAATACGAAGCGACGGCAAACGGCGGCGTGATCGTGGGGACCCATCGAGTGGAAATCATCGCCATTGCTCCACGCAAGGACCCGATGGGCCGAGACCTCGCCGCGATGGAAGGCGCCGGCACGCAGTACTTGCCCGCAACGTATAACCGCCAGTCAAAGCTCACCGTGACGATCGAGCCCGGCGGCGCGGCCGAGCACAATTTCGACCTGCAGTAGGCCGCGGGGCGCGTCCGGACGCACGAGGAATTTGCCTGCGACTCCCGACCTTTCGTTCCCTTGTCCTTCGGAGGAGATTCGAATGACGAATCCGAGCAACGAGATGCGACGACGCGAGTTTTTTCGAGTTGCGGCAGGTGTTTCCGCGTCAGCGTTTTGTCCGCGAATTGCTTTTGCCGATCCGAAGGATCCGCCGACGGATGCCGGCCGCCTGCCCAAGCCGTACTTCTTGCAGGAGGCCGTGTTGCGCGGTTTCTCGGCCATTGCGGCGAGGCTTGATCGACAGCAGGGCTGCCGCCCCTTCTTCTTTATCCGCCTCCGGCCGAAGGTGATGCTGGAGCATCAGACATGGGACCTCGGCGACATGTGCGGGCGGTACGTCGATGCCTTCCTCCTCGGCCGGCAGATGACGGGCTGTTCCTTGTATCGAGAGGAGGAGCCGGCCCTGCGAAAGCTGCTCCACGAAGCGGCGGACCCGTTCGCGCATCCTTTCATGGCGGGGCGAATGCTCCTGGCCTTTGTCGATGAGTATCTCGAATCGCCAAGCCCGGATCGTCACGCGCGGGTGAAAGGCCTCGTCTCTCGGATCAAGACGAAACTGACCTTCGAGCAGGACTATGCGTTCTGGTTCAAGGCGCCGGAAGGCTGGCATTCGATGAAACAGCCCATCTTCGGCGATTTCGCGCCGTATCCCACGTACCCGTTGGGAGGAATCACGCTCGCGCTCTCCCGTTTCGTGGAAGCCGTTGATTTCCCCGAGGGAGAGGATTTACTGGACCGCCTCGGCAAATTCATCCTCGACAAGAGCGGCACTTTCGATGAGAGCGGGCGATGTCAGGGGCACACGCATTCAGGAGGAATTCTCACCGCGGCGGTCGGTCTGCTCCGCTGGGCCATTCACAAGGGAGACGCCAAAACCATCGAGCGGATGAAGACCACGTTCGATTGGTGCGCGGCGCATTCCAGTTCCTGGGGATGGGTGCCCGACGGACTCGGTCAGCCGGACGCCTCCTGTGAAACGTGCGCGCTAACCGATGCCATCCATCTTGGGCTTCTTCTGGCCCGACACGTCGATCCGTCCTACTACGACACCGTGGAACGCTACGCGCGAAACCAGCTTATGGAGAACCAATTCCGCAAGCCGGAACTGGTGGTTCCTCCGGACGACAATCCGATGCGGGAGCAGGCGGTCCGCGCGGTTCTCGGCAGTTGGGCCTCCTACTCGCTTCCCAACAGTCTCGACAACGGCCTCGAGGGAATCGAAGGGTGCTGTCTGGGCTCGGGAATACGCGGCTGTTTCTTGGCATGGGAACACGCGATCACCCGTAGCGGCGATAGCGTAATGGTCAACATGGGCGTCAGCCGCAATTCTCCGTGGGTGGAAGCAATCGCATACGAGCCCTATGCCGGCAAGATGGAGATCGCCGTTCACGATGCTCCCAAACTCCTCGTGCGCATTCCCGCGTGGGCGGCCGTGAAGGACCTGAAGGTGTTCGTCGGCGGCAATCTCGTTCCGGCGCCGATGAGCAAGAATCGCTATCTCGAATTCGCGGGGCTTCCAAAAGGATCGACCTTGCGAATCGAGTACCCACTGGTGTCGCGCCGTTCTTCCGAGAAGGTGCGCGGCCAGTGGTACGAGGCGCAATGGGAAGGTGGCACCGTGGTTGGCGTGGAACCCCGGGGGCAGCGCTATCCACTCTATGAGCGCGGGTCCATGCAACAGGAAGACGCGAAGCTCCAACGATCGTTGTTTTCGGACCAAGAGGGCGGGCCGGTGCACTGGTAAGCGGCGACAGGCCGTGGGGTCCGTCCGGACGCACCAGGAATCGCTTTCGGCTCGGCATTGCTGGAGAGGCCGGCAGCCCTGCCCCCAGGGCGTTGCCCTGGGCTGGGCGAACGGAGGGCCTTCGGCCCAGAACAGGAATGGGACGAGTCTTTCGAGGGCGGCAAGCTTTCACTACCACTCCTCCCGCACAAGAACAAGATCCATGAAGTCTCGCGGAGGTATTTGTCAGGGCCGGGGTGCCATGTCCACGCTTGTCGTGGACATGCTTCGGGGGTAGAATCGGGCCATGATCGGAGGCGTCGAGAGCGCCGCAAACAATAGGACGTCGAGTCCACAACAAGCCGGTTCGGCATGGATTGGTCGAGCAAGCCGCGAGTTGGCGATGATCGAGTTGTCGGGCCTGCGAAAGGGCATCGACCGATCGCCACTCGTTGTCGATGCTGACGCGAACAGAGCAGAGGGAATGTCCGTGAGCCATGGCCACGACAAGCGTGGACATGGCGCCCGGCATGGGTGTTCAAGGGATTCGCGGATTGCGGCCGATGCTCGCCCGGTTTCTGAGGGATTCCGGGGGGAGCAATCACTCCATGAGCCCGACTTGTTACGGGAGTCTCGGATGGAACATTTCATTACCAATGAAATCTTCTCGGATTTCCTCCAATGCAGGTACAAAGCGTACCTGAGACTCAGCGGAAGGACTGGCCAAGCGTTGGATACCGATAACCTGCGAGGCCAACTCCTAAAGGACTACCGCACTCGTGCCCGCGAGCATTTGCTTGGGGCTTATCGTGACAGAGCAATTTGCCCACTAGGCTCCTCCCTGTCCGCTGTCCTTGGGATGAGATACGATCTTGCCCTGGATGTTATCGCTACCCAGGACGATATTCTCGTCCACTTCGATGCGTTAATGGCCGCTCCCAAAGTGGCCAGTTCAAGTCAGCCAGCCTACATCCCAGTCACATTCGTCTATGAGGACAAAGTACGGAAACCGCACAAACTGTTGCTTGCCCTGTGTGCTTCGGTTCTGGCTCGCCAGCAGGCGAATGGTCTCCCCACGGGCAGAATTGTATACGGCACCCACTTTGCAAGCGCCAAGGTGCAACTTGTCAAACTACTTGGAGAAGGTGAAACAGCTCTTCAAGAGATACGTTTGCTCAAACAGACTACCGAGCCGCCGCCATTACACATGGCGGCATGTTGTTCGAACCTGCGAGTTCCGTGACATTTGCCAGGCGACTGCGATTGAGAAAGATGATCTTAGCCTGCTTCGAGGAATCAAGGCCAAAGAGGTTCGCAAACTCAAGAGTAGAGGTATTTTTACGGTTACTCAACTATCCTACACTTTTCGGCCTCGAAAGAAGTCAAGGCGGTCTAACCCAAAGAGAGTTACCTACTACCATTCACTCAAAGCCCTTGCGGTTCGTGAGAAACGAATCTATGTCGCTGGCATGCCGGAGTTGGGCATGACTGGCACGCCCGTGTACCTCGACGTTGAAGGGATACCAGATCGTGCTTTCTACTATCTAATCGGCCTACGTATACCTCGTGCTGGAACGTCCGTTCAACAATCGTTCTGTATAATGGTCGGGAGTTTTCGGGCGCGTGAATAAGGTGGATTCGCCGATGAGGAGTGGAGACTCCAGGAGGCGAATGGATGACGAGGACGCGTAGAACGTTTTCGGAGGCTTTCAAGGCGAAGGTGGCGCTGGCGGCGA
>JAPLNP010000507.1 GCA_026401055.1 Planctomycetia bacterium | reverse complement strand
TTCAAGGTGGACCTGGCCAAATCGGACGACGGCTACACGTTTCGCTACCGCGGCGACGACGGCGAGCTTGTCTACCGCTACCGGCCGTTGACGGGCACGCTCGGCGACGTGACGGCCGAGTGGGGCGGGACAACGTTTCAGCCGCTGGCCGGCGGCGGCGTGACCTTCGCCCTGCCCAACGGCGAGTGCGTCCCGCCGGAGAGCGCGAAGCTGGTACGCTGCGAGCAAGTCGGCCCCACCGTCGAGTCAACGTGGCAATGCACTTGGGCCAAGGATAAGTCCGCCGAGGTGACGTACACGCTACGCCTCTGGCAGAAGTCGCTGGTGATCGACGTCAAGTGTCTCGGCGGCGACGTGGGCGAGTTTCGCGTCGGACGCATGGTCGGCCTCGATCGGCCGCGGCTGGTGACGCTGCCCTATCTGGTCGGCGATCAGCAGCGGCCCGCGGTCGCCGTCTCCGGCCCGGCCGAGCGGCCGCTTTTCGCCATGTCGCTGGTGGACCACACCCGCTCGAACGCATCGTCGCTGTGGATGGTCAACCACGTGGACAAAGACGGCGTGGCCACCAACGGCGGCTCGCGGTACCAGCCCAAGACCGACGGGCGGCGGAACGACTGCTTCGAGCGGTTGTTCCTGACCGTTTCGCCGCGGTTCGAGGAGGTGCTGCCGAACATCCCCAACCCGAAGTCGCCCTGGATGCACGTGGCCGGCGAGCGGCTGTGGATCGCCCACGGCGCGTCGAATCGCGACGCCGACTACGCCACCTGGAAGGAGATCGCCCGATACGGAATGACCAAGGTGGCGATCACCGACCATGAAGTCGGTTGGCGCGACGGCGGCGAGAGTTTCACGTTCCGCACCCGGGCGGCGCCGGGCAAGGGCGGCGACGAGTCCCAGGCCGACTACGCCCGAAAGCTCATCGCCCTGGGCTTCCGCTACGGCATCTACAACAATTACACGGACTTCGCCCCGGTCAACGAGTTCTGGAGCGAGGATCTCGTGACGCGGCTGCCGTCGGGCGAGTGGCAGACGGCCTGGGCCCGGTGCTACAATCCCAAGCCCGCCCGGGCCGTCGAGTTCGAGGCCCGGCTCGCGCCCGTGATCCAGTCGAAGTTCCATCTGAACACGGCCTACTGCGACGTCCACACCGCCGTGCGGCCGTGGTCTTACGTCGATTTCGACGCCCGGGTGCCCGGCGCCGGCACCTTCGCCGCGACGTTCTACGCCTACGGCGAGATCATGCTGCACCAGAAGGCCACCTGGGAGGGGCCGGTCTACAGCGAGGGAAACAACCACTGGTACTACTGCGGGCTGACCGACGGGAACTACGGCCAGGATCAGGCGGCCAACCTGCCCGAGAACCCGTGGCTGGTGGATTTCGACCTCCTGAAGATGCACCCGTTGTGCTGCAATTTCGGCATGGGCGCCCCGTCGATGTTCTTCACCAAGACGCAGCGACTCGGCGACACGCCCGAGAAGCGAGAGGCGAATCTGGACCGTTTTCTGGCGGCGACGCTCGCCTTCGGGCACACCGGCTTCTTGGTTCTCGAGGGCGGGATGCCCAGCGGCGTGCGGAGCTACTTCAGCGTCCAGCAGGTTCACGCCCGATACACCGAGCAGACCGCCGCGGACATCCGCTACGCCGACACCGACGGAAAGCTCCTGGACACCAGCGCGGCCGTGGCCGGCGGAGCGTATCGCCGCTCGCAAATCGTCACCACGTACAGCGACGGCTTGAAGGTCATCGTCAATGGCCATCCGACCGAGACGTGGACCGTTGTCGAAACCGTGCTGCCGCCCAACGGCTGGGTTGTCGTCGACACTCGCGAGAAGAAGCTCATTGCCCGAAGCGCGATGGTCGACGGCCACCGCGCGGACTACGTCGATTCGCCGGCTTATCTCTACGCCGACGGCCGCGGCACGTTCACGCGGTTCGAGAAGGCGGCATGCGACGGGCAGATGATCGCGCACAAGCGGGCCGACGGCTCCTTCGAGGTCATTCCCGTCGAGTGTACTTCTTTCGGCCTCTCGCTCGACGGCCACACGGGCACGGCCGTCGCCCTGGACAAGGACGGCGGCACGCTCGGCCCGGCCGAAACGCGGCTGAGCCGTGGGCTGGTTTACGTCACGCCCGTCGAAAAGGCGTTCAGCTACCTCGTCAAACCCGGGCCGGTCCCGGCGGTTACGCTCAAGTGCGACCGGGAAGTCGTCGTGCCGGGCGAAACGGTTTCGATCGAGGGCTCGACGACGCAGCCGTTCCTCGTGCCCGGCGACGCCACGCCGGGCAAGCGGCTCTGGCACCAGATCGACGGCGCGTGGATCGACTTCACCGTGCGACCGATGGTCGACGCGAGCCTTCGGTTGGACAAGACGCTACGGCTGAAGCTGGTTTCGCATCTGGCAAAGGAGACCGACGCTGCCATCACCCTGGGCGACGAGACCCTCGCGGCGAAACTCCCGCCCGAGAAAGCCGTCGAACTGGAGTTCCCGTGGCGGCGCCCCGATGGTGAAGTAGTGCGGGAGGTGCCCCTTGCCGTGGTGGCCGGACCGCTGCGATTCGAGAAGCGGTGGTGGCTCAAGACGGAAAACGCCGTCGTGACCGTGGCCGCGCTGGAGGAAGCCGCCCAGTCGGGACAATGCCGGCGGCGCGAGGCCGAATTGCCGTTCGACGGCCGCTCCGGCGCATTCGTTGACTGGCGCGAGACAAGCTGCGGCCAGGTCTCGCGGCACTGCCTCTACATGCATCCGCCCTACGTGACCGGCCCGGGCTACACGTTCGCCGTGTTCCCGGAGATTGCGTTGCCGAGCGACGACAAGATGCTCTTCCGGGCCGAGAAGCCGTGGGGCCAACACGCCTGGACGCCCCTGGAGGTCGATCTGTCGCCCTGGGCCGGCAAACCGGTGCGGATCAAGCTCGTGGCCGACGTCGGGCCGGCTGACAACGCCAACGGCGACTGGGCCGCCTGGGCCGAGCCGCGCGTGGAAACCGCCGAGCCGGTGCCGGTGACCACGATCCACGAGCAGCCCGTCGCCCTGCGGTATGAACCCGGGCCGTCGCCGCTGGAGAAGCCGTCGGCGGCCGACCTTCGCCGGGCCCAGAAGGCGGTGCTGCGTTTTCAAGCGATCGGCCTGGAGGGCGGCGGGGAGTATATTTCCCGCGCCCAACTGAACAAGGTCCCGTTGGGCAACATGCCCGCGACCGGGGGTGACGAGCGCAAGGGCGTCTGGGGCGACGGCGCGATCGACCTCTCACCGGAGGCCGTCGCCACGTTGGACCCGTGGAACGACTTCACCATCACCAACCCCGGCAGCGACTGCTTCAAGATTCGCCGCGTCTGGCTGGAACTCATGTGGCCCGACGGCCGAAAGGGCACTTCGGCGGTGACCACGACCGTCTACACCCAGCCGCCCGGCTGGCCGTACGCCGAAGGCGAAACCGTGCCCGCCGGGGAGGATATCAAGTTGAGGATCCGGTTCTAGCTCTTCTCACATTGCGATTGCCAATCGCAATCAAGTAACGCTCGCGCGTCTCGTAGGAAACCCGGAAGACCACGCCGAGTGGATCACGGTCGTCGCGTTCTACAAGGCGCTTCACATCGTGGAAGCCGTCTTCGAGCATGAGGGACTGACACATCGGCGAAACCACGAGAGCCGCGAAGCTCTTTTGAAGCTGCATAAGCGGTTCGAGGAAGTCCTTCGCCAGTATCGCCCCTTGTGGGCAGCGTCGACCGTGGCCAGGTATCTCGCAACACCTGCCGGTGATGAGTTCAGATCGTTTGCCGACTACCTCGCGGCGGACAGGGTTGTCGGGAAAATGGTCCATCATTATCTGTATCGCATTGAGCAGTCGGCGCTGAAGTTCCTCGATCCCGACTGTGGGCTTGTGCGTTGCATTTGAGTTTCCGGCGGGTTCGGGCAGAAAAAACCCATGACTGCTTCACGCTCCCACGGCACCAAGGCCGGTGACGTAGTCTCCGGTTGCGGTTCGGTTCAACACGATTGAGCGTCTGGCACTCCGCGAATTCGGCCGAAGGCCGTGTCTCTTGGAGGCCTGGGGCCCCGGATTCTTGCCCGGCCATCGGCGTGGCGGGTGACGCTCTTGCCGGAACCTGTGAGGGTCCTTCTCGCGCCGTCCCTCAATCGGCGTCGAACGGGGCGGTGCGTGCCTGGGTTTGAGCGAATGGAGCCGAGCTTGACGGCCGACCAACCTGTTTTAGGGGGTCCGGCCGCCCGGATATCGCATCCCATTACCCGAGCGAACGAGAATCGCCGCCCGGCAGGCTTGTCAAGTTGACGCGCGGCTGATAGATTGCGGTGAGTCTACTCCGCCGACGGAGGGGGGTAGGGGTCTCGGCTGGTTCCTTCAGATGTCCCGCGAGAAAGCAGAGGTGTAGCGATGATCCTGGGCAAACTCTGGCGTTCGATCATGGCGCAGATCAACAAGATCGCCAACGTGTTCTGGACCGCCGATCCCGTCGCCCAAATGCAGTACGAGTACGACCTGGCCGTCTCCCAGATGCAGTCCGGCCGCGAGGGACTCGAGCAATACCGGGCCTTGGTCGAGCGGATCAACCGGCAGATCGCCAGCGACAAGGACCACGTCGCCAAGCTCGAGGCCAAGGTGAAGGCCTACCTCGGCGCCGGCGACCGCGAGACGGCCGGTCGATTCGCGCTGGAACTGCAAAAGGCCAAGCAGGATCTCCAGGAGAACGAATCCCAACGCACGATGCACGAAACGGCCTACAACAACAACGTCACGAAGATCAAACGCGCCGTCAAGAAGCTCGCCGACGTGCGGCAGAAGATCACCAAATACGACGCCGAACTGAAAATGAGCCGCGCCGAGGCCGAAATGGCCAAGCTGGCCACCAGCTTCGACTTCGATGTCACCACCGACTTCGGCCAGATCGAACAGGTGATCAACGACAAGATCAGCCTCAATCGCGCCAAGGCCCGCGTCTCCGCCGACCTCTCCGAAGAGGGCGTCGTCGACATCCAACGCGAGGAAGCCATGGAAGCCAACATGGCCGAATCGGCGCTGAAGGATTATGAGGTGCAACTCGGCCTGGTCACGCCCGAAACCGCCCCCGTCGCCGAAACCACCAAGGAATTGGGCCCGGCGGAAAGGGCCAAGGAAACCGAACAATAGCGTTCACAACTGTCCATTGGGTGGCACGCCCTGAAAGGGCGTGGTGAATCGGTGCCAGCCACGCCCTTCGCCTGGGGCTCAGGGACGTGCCATACCTGGAAGAAAACCGGTCATTATGGGTCAATGCCTCGCATGACTACCGAAACGGATATGCCGGCACCGGACAAAGGCTCCAAAGATCGGCTGCCCGGGTGGTATCCCGACTGGGCAACCGAGCTTGCCGATCTTTATTTCTCGGGCAGCGTCTGCCTATTCGTGTTGCACGGCAACGTCCATGACCTCGTGCGATGCCCCGGCGACGGCGAGGACGAGTACTGCGACCTCTCCGAGTTCCTCACCACCCAGGTCTTCGGCAAATGGGACCTCGTGCTGGGCTACGACCTGGGACGGGGCCTTCGTCCGCGGGCCGGAAGCGATTCGGGGCGGCTGAAGGCGATGCAGCAGTACCTGACCGCCCGGTGGGGCGAGTTCGGCCAGTGGCCGCGCGAGCCGGATCGGGTGCTTCCGCTTCTGGACAGCCTCATCGAGCGGATTCTGGTCGAGGACGCGGCGGGGAGCAAGAGCGTCGCGGTTTTGCTGGAGTATGCCCAATACCTCGTTCCCGCCGGGGACGTAAACGCCCTGGCCCAGAGCCACGCGAGCCGGCTCGTGCGGCTGTTGAATTGGGCGCAGAATCCGCGGATGAAGCAGTGCAACATGGCGGTTTGCCTGGTGGTCGACCGGCTCGGCGAGATCAACGACCGGCTGGTCGAGAGCCCGCACGTCGCCGCGTTCGAGGTGCCGTTGCCGGATCGCGACCAGCGACTCGGTTTCATCCAGTGGGCGTCGCGGGGGACGGACTTCGCGACGTTGGCCGACTTTTCGCCCGAGGTGCTGGCCGACGTCTCCAACGGCCTGAGTCTGACGAACCTCAACGTGGTCCTGTCGCAGGCCGTCAAGTCGAAGCGCCGGCTGGACAGCGGGCGTTTTCGCGAGCTGAAGAAGACGATGATCGAGCGGCAGTGCCGGGGGCTGGTCGAGTTCGTCGAGCCGGAGCACACGCTCGATCTGCTCGTCGGCCACGACGCCGCCAAAAAGCGTCTGAAGGACGACGCCGACTTGATCGGCCGCGGGCAACTTGCCGCGGCGCCGATGGGCTACCTGGTGTGCGGGCCGGTCGGCACCGGAAAGACGTTCCTCGCCGAGTGCTACGCCGGCTCGATCGGCATCCCCTGCCTCGTGCTGAAAAACTTCCGCTCGAAGTACGTCGGCGAAACCGAGAGCAACCTCCAACAGGTGCTCGCCGTGCTGCGATCGCTCGGCCCGGTGGTCGTGATCGTCGACGAAGCCGACGCCGCGCTGGGCAACCGCCACGCGGAGGGCGATTCGGGCACGTCCGCCCGGACGTTCTCGATGATCGCCAGCCAGATGGGCAACACCCGCTACCGCGGCCAGATCATCTGGATGCTGTTGACGTCGCGTCCCGACCTGCTGCCGATCGACTTGAAGCGCCAGGGCCGGGCCGAGGTCCACATCCCGCTGTTCTACCCCGCCGGCGAGGACGAAATCCGCACGATGTTCCAGATCATGGCCAAAAAGAACAAAGTGACGCTTGCGGCCGGCGAACTACCCAAGGTGGCGGCGGGCTGCCGGCTGTCGGGCGCGGACGTCGAGAGCATCGTGCTCGGCGCGCAGCGCAGCGCGCTGGCGGCGGGCCGCGAGCAGCTTTCGGCCGCGGACCTGCAAACGTCGCTCGACGAGTTCATCCCCTCGGTGCAGGGGTTGGAGAAGGAGTTGCAGGAGATCGCGGCCGTGCTGGAGTGTACGCAACAGAACCTTCTGCCGGCCGAGTGGAGGGAGAGGATCACCAAAGGCGACGGCCGCTCCCGCCTGCAAGAGCGGATGGTGGCCATTCGTCAACTACTGGAAGAATAGGTTGGGGGACTGTCCCCTTCGCCCCACAAGAACGAATAGGAGTGCCCGGATGACCAAGAAGAGCAGCAAGGCCCCGTCCTCGTGGTTTGACGAGGCGTCGAACACGCCGGTGATTGACGAGCAAGCCCGGCGGCTGGATTCGTTTCTCGCGGCGATGGCCGACGGCGTGATCGACGAATCGGAGTTGCACGCCCAGGAGGCGAGGGTGGCGAAACTGATGAAGGAGGTCGAGCCGCTGTTGAGCGACGAGGTTCACGACAAGGTCACGCGGTTGTTGTGCGAGATGACGGCGTACGACCTGATGCGGATCTTCCACGCGATCCAGGAGGCTCGGCCGAAAACCACGTTTCGGGGATAATAGCAGCCAAGGGCGTTCGAGCATAGGTTGATCAATTGGGGTGGCACGCCCTGAAAGGGCGTGGTGAATCGGCACAAACCACGCCCTTCGCTGCGCTCAGGGACGTGCCACCCGCCGCATCCGACAATTCACCAAACCATTCAGAAGGGGACAAAAATGGCAGGACAACCCAAAGCTCCGTTTTTCGTCGTCTTGGGCGTCGTGATTCTCGGCTTGATCGCGTTTGCGGTCTACCGCGCGGACATTTTCGCCCCGGAGGAGAAGGCGGCGGTCAAGCCCGGCGAGCAGCAGATCGACCCCGCCAAGCTCGGCCAGATCGCCGAGGCCAGCGATTCGGGAAGCGTCACCACGGTGAAGGAATACAGCTTCCGTCCCGCCGCCCG
>JAPLNP010000030.1 GCA_026401055.1 Planctomycetia bacterium | reverse complement strand
CGCTCTCGCCGTGCTACGCCTGATCCACCCTCCAGGCGAGCCCCTTCGGGCAACCGCCGAGCGAATCCAATGGCGACCCGGCTCAATCCTCCACCGGTTGGGATTCAATCCGTTGCGATGACTTTGCAGATCTCCTGGGGGGTGACTTGTCGAACTGTCTGCTCAAATCCGGGTGCCGGACGGAATGTTACGACCACCGAACCACTCTGCTCCTCCCAGATTGGGGCGGGATTCGCGTTGTCTCCGCACCAGTCGATGACCTTCAGCGTGCCCGCGCCCCACTGCTCAATGATCACCCGGCGCGGTAGAACACATTGGCAATGATCGGGTTCCAAGGCCGAGATTGGTGCGGTTGGGCCAGCTTCTCCGGCGTGATGTCGAAGTGTAGCGTGCCCGTGTTGATGATCTCCAAGTGGTCGTCGTACATGGCCACGCTGACCGCACCGCCAGGGATGGTGTAGTCGCGGTGACAGAGGGCGTTGGCCACCACCTCGCGGGTTGCGCGTGGCGGGTAGAGCGGCCGGTCCTCTCGCTTCATTCGGCCCGAGACCACTCGGCCCGCGATGGGGACATGGTCCATCAGGAACGTCTCGGCACGACGCAGCAAGGCGAAGGCATGGCCCCAATACTGCCCCGGTTGTCGATGAAGTCGCCTAGTCGGTCCTTGCCGCGGAACCGGGCCAGGCGGATGGCACATTGGGGGTAGAGCGACTGCAACCGCTGGGTCTTGCCGTACAGGGCCACGGCCGCGTTGATCAGCTTGCCCTCGACGATCAGCCCCAGGCCGGTGAGGATCGACTTCGTGGTCCGCCACTTGAGCGGTTCCAAGCGACCTAGGTCCACCGCGTTGTCCACCGTGAGTTGAATCTCATCCTCGTCCAGGTCGGCTATGCTCATGCCGCTGGGGACCGGCTGGTTTTCTCAGCGACTGGTCGCGTGCAGCTTCTCCATGACCCGCTGCTCGTAGACGCTACCGGGCATCACTCGCGTGGTTGGGCCGTGGCGCTGGTACGGGCGGCCGTCATAGGTATACGGGCCACCGCCACCGGGCACGCGCAGGGCGATCACCGAGTTGCCGTCCCTCACGGCAACGGTCTCGATATCGGGGAAGACCGGCGGCTCGATGCGCCGCAGTTCGTTGGCCACGTCCTCCAGCGTGCTGGTGGCGACCTGCTGGCCGACGATCTCGCCCTTGTCACGGACACCGAACAGCACGAACCCGCCGAGGCCGTTGGCAAGTGCGCAAACAGCCTTGGCGGCGTCGGTCCTCTGGCCGGTGGATTGCTTGAACTCCACCCGGTCAGACTCACCCTTGGCAACGATCGCCTTGAGTTTCTTGAAGTTCATGCCCAAAACCTTTTGCGTTGTCGACCACATCCGTCCAGCAGAATCATGGATATTTACACGCTATTAGACCGTTTGGCAGAAAAAAGGCAAGATCCCATCCGTGTAGAACTCTTGCGGTTTGGTGCGGATGGGGATATGTCGGGAATCTGGTTCCGAAGAGTGGCTACGCGTCATGGGTGTAGCAGTCAACCTGCGATTCACATGCGAACACGGCTCCTAAAGGAAAAGGCTATTATTCAAGATTGAAAGAGGAACAAGGAATCACTGGAGATGTATAATGGTCGGGAGTTTTCGGGCGCGTGAATAAGGTGGATTCGCCGATGAGGAGTGGAGACTCCAGGAGGCGAATGGATGACGAGGACGCGTAGAACGTTTTCGGAGGCTTTCAAGGCGAAGGTGGCGCTGGCGGCGA
>JAPLNP010000199.1 GCA_026401055.1 Planctomycetia bacterium | reverse complement strand
GCCGACGCCCCTGCAACAACACGTCTTCGATCTACTCGCCCTGCCGATCCCGCCGTAGCCAGAACCCGCGCAGCGACACGAGCCCCAAACCTCGTGCGCCACAAAGACTTCGGTTCAAAACCCAGGACAAAGTTCGGTCTAAGGTTCAGCCATACCCCATCGCCTATCTATGTCTTTGCTTCGATCTGTGTCAGAAACTCAACCGGTTCTTGGGAATCCCATCAAACCACCGAATTACGACGTTAGCCGTTTGCTGAATCCGGCCATTCAGAACTGCCGCACAGAACGCTGTCTGCAAGACTGACGGGCAGCCAGGCAGGCCGGACCGGCATGGTGAAGGGCGTAATTGGCTCGAGAATCGCCGGATTTCAACCCGGCCCTCCCCCGGCCGCGATCGTGCCTTCCAACGGGCTGCTGGCGGTGGCGTAGAGCTTCTTCGGGATGCGGCCGGAGAGGTACGCTAGGCGGCCGGCGTCGGCCGCTAGACGCATGGCGCGGGCCATGCGGATGGGGTCTCGGGCGTGGGCGATGCCGGTGTTCAACAGCACACCGTCGGCGCCGAGTTCCATCGCCACCGTCACGTCGCTGGCCGTGCCCACGCCCGCGTCGACGATCACCGGGTAGTCGGGATCGCCGTCTTTGAGATACTCCAGGCAGATTCGCAGGGCGTTGGGGTTGAGGATGCCCTGGCCCGAGCCGATCGGGCTGCCCGCCGGCATCACGCTCGTGGCGCCGGCCTCCTTGAGCCGCTTGGCGACGATCGGGTCGTCGTTGGTGTAGACGAGCACCTGAAAGCCCTCGCCGACGAGCTTCGCGGTGGCTTCGAGCGTGGCGATAGGGTCGGGCAGCAGGGTCTTCGTGTCGCCGAGCACTTCGAGTTTGACCCAATCGGCGCCGGGGTTTCGCATCTGGGAAAGGATTTCGTGGCCCATCCGCGCCACGCGGATCGCGTCCTCGGCCGTGAAGCAGCCGGCCGTGTTCGGCAGGATCGTGTAGCGGCCGGTGTCGATGAAGTCCAAGAGGTTCTTGCCCGCGGCGTCGATCAAGCGTTCGCGGCGGACGGCCACGGTGATGCACTCCGAGCCCGAGGCGTCCAGGGCCTCGGCCATCAGCGCGTAGCTGGCGTACTTGCCGGTGCCCACCAGCAATCTGCTGGAGAAGGTGTGCGAGCCCACGGTCATCGGCGCGACGGTCAGCGAATCGGAGCCCATCGGGCTATCCTCCTCCGACGAGGGTGACGATTTCCAGGCGATCGCCGTCGGCCAACCGGTGGGCGGCGTGGTCGGCGCGCGGGATCAACTCGAGATTCACCTCGACCGCCACGTGGCTGTCGGCCAGGCGCAACTCGTCCAGCAGGCGGGCGACCGTGAGCCCGTCGTCGCTTCGGCGTGTTTCGCCATTGACGGTGATCTGCACGGCGATGCTCTCGAAGCCTACCAGCCCATGACCATGTTCGACTCGATGACCTTCCGCGACTGCTCCAGGTCGGAGCCGGTGTGCTGCATGTAGAGACGGATGGCCTGCACTTTGTCGCCGGAGGCTTTGGCCAGGCAATCGCGGGCGATCGCGCAGGGGTCGGCCGAGCCGATGATGCCCAGCGCCGCCTTCGAGATCACCCAGGTGTCGCGAGGACGCCTGGTGGTGCGGATCGGGGTCTCGGTCGGATACGCTTCGTTGACGACCTGGACTGCCGATTGCTCGCTGGCTGCCCAGGTGATGATGATGTGTGCGTTGGTCTCGATTTCGAACAGCGGCATGAAACCTATCTTTCTGCTGATCGGGGAGTATGAAGAATGTCAAGTAATCCTAGACGGCCAAGGCCAGATGTCAATGCCGGACGGTCCCGTTTGAACAAGACTGCTCTGGGGCGTTTGGCCATAGACAATAATATATTGACCTTCACCAATGTCGTCATTCGCGCCGGCGATCATTCACCGATGCAGTAAAGAAACCGGTCACTGCGAACCAGAAGCCGGCCGTCGCTCACCGCCGGAGTCCCGTTGACGATGCCCGGATCGTCCAGCTTGTTTCGGGCCAGTTCCTCGAACTGGGGCTTCGCGGCGAGGACGACGGCGTCTCCGTCGCGGGTGAAGCCGTAGAGCCGCCCGCCGGCGAGGACCATCGAGGCGTACGATTTATCCAGGCCGGACAGCCGCTTCTCGTAGACCATCTTGCCCGTCTTCGCGTCGACGCAGGCGGCCGCCCCGCGACGCCCGTCCATCCAATAGAGGTAGCCGTCGTGATAGAGCGGCGTCGGCACACAGGGGGTTTTGCGGAGTTCCCATAACACGTGCGTGCCCGTCACGTCGCCCCGGCCGCCACAACGAACCGCCAGCGTCAGCGGTTCGCGGCCGCTACAGATGAAGACCACGCCCTCGTGGGCAATGACCGCCGGACAGATGTAGTCCTTGGGGCCGGCGCAGTGCCAGAGTTGCTCGCCGGTATCCGGATCGAGCCCGAGCACCTTGCTATGGAGGCTGACAACCAGTTCCTGCTTCCCGTCGGGCAAGCCGACCACCAGCGGCGTGCTCCAGGACTCGCGGATGCCGGGCACGGTCCAGACGGGCTTGCCGGTCTGCTTGTCCAGCGCTACGATCGACTCGCTTTCGATGCTGGCGTTGACGACGAGCAGGTTTTTGTGGAGGATCGGCGAGGCGCCCGAGCCCCAGTCGTGCGTTTTCGACCCGACATCCGCCCGCCAAAGCGGCTTTCCCTCCAGCGAGTACGCGAACACTCCCGAACGCCCGAAGAAGGCGAACACCGCTTGGCCGTCGGTCACGGGCGTGCTCGAGGCGTAGCCGTGCATGGCGAGGAAGCCCTTGTAGTCCCCTTCCGGCGGAGTTGCCGCGATGGACTGGTCCCACAGGATTTTGCCGCTGGGTCGGTCGAGACACAGCAGGTGCAGCCGCAACTGCTGCTGGTTGCCCGGATCATCCTCGCTCAACCCATAGCCGCTGTAGCAGGTGACGAAAACCTTGTCGCCGAGGGTGATGGGGCTCGATGCGCCGGGCCCGGGAAGGGAGGTCTTCCAGGCGACGTTCTCGGTCGGGCCAAAGCGAACCGGCACGTTCGCCTCCTCCAACGCGCCCGAGCCATCCGGTCCGCGGAATCGCGTCCAGTCGGCCCCCATCGCCGTCGCGATGCCCAGGGCGATGGCCAGCATCACCCCTCGGCTGGGTTGGTTCATCGGTGCGTCTCTCGAAACCAGAATCACGTGGATGGCCACGACAGCCGAGCTCTCCCGCCGGCTACGCCTCTTGGCGCAACATACAGAATCATACCCCATCGCTACGCGATCCGTCCAGGCCGCCAGCCAATCGACGGGCCGCGATACCCCTTGGCGGGGGAAGAATCTACGTCCAAAGGTGCTGATAGACACCAGCTTAGGCCGTCGCGCAAGACGCACCGAAATGCCATAATCCGGCGTGAGGGTCGGGCCGTCGAGTCGTCTCAATCATCCCGCCTGACGACAAAACTGGACTTGTCGCTGCCCGCTGGCCCTGATAAGAGTACCGGCTTGGCCGCAAACCGAGGAAAGCCGTTGGACCATGAAAGCCATCCGACCAACCGACGCTTCGCTCGCGCACCGAACGATCGGCGACGTCCATTGGCACGTCCGGCCGGACTGGGAGTCCACGCTTCTGGACGACCACGGACTGCCCGTGGACAAATGGCTCAGCCTGGGTTGCGCGCGAAAGGTCAAGAGTCACCAGCGTCGGGCGGTCTACGTGGTCGAGCACGCGGGTCGGACGTTCTTCGTCAAGCACGACCGCAACGTCGGGTTGGCACGCGCGATCGGATACTTTTTCCGAGGTAGTGCCGCACGACGCGAATGGCGGGCGACCACCGAGGCACTGCGGCGCGGCGTCCGCACGGCCGTGCCCGTCGCATGGGGGGAACGAATTCACGGCGGGTTGGCCTGGGAGAGCTTCCTGATTACCGAAGCCATCCCCAACGCGGTCCCGCTGGACCAGTTCGTCTTCGACCAGGTGGCCCAACTGCCGGTCGAGCGCCGGGCGGACGTCCGTCGCCGGGTCTTTCGGAGCCTGGCCGAGTTGGTCGCGGCGATCCACACCGCGGGCCTATGCCACGCCGATTTTCACGCCGGCAACATGCTGGTCCGCGCCGAGAGCATCGACGCTCAGACGCCGCCGGAGATCTACCTCATCGACCTGCAAGGGGCCCGATTCTTTGGTCCCTTGGATTGGCCTACCAGCCGCCGGAATCTGATCGTGCTCAACGCCAAATGGTTCGACCGCGCGTCGCTGGCCGAACGCTGGCGGTTCTTGCGAACGTACCTTGCCTTGCGGCCGGAGCTGCACGTGCCGCCGCGCAACGCCATGCTCGAGCAGTTGGAACTCGGCGGGCGGGAACACGCTCGCCATTTTCATCGCAGGCGCGACCGCCGGGCGATGGAAACGAACCAGGACTTCACCCGCACGCGCGGCAGGCAAGCCACGCTTCACGCGGTCCACGACCTGCCCGAGGGCGTCTCCCAGGCGTTGCTGCGGCAACCGGACCGGCTGTTGTGGCGATACCTTGACCGGCCGGTCAAGCTCGATCACGCGAGCCTGATGGTGCGGGCCGAGTTGGCGTTGGCCGGCGGTCCGGTCGAGGTCACCTACAAACGCTGGCGGCCGCGGTCGTGGTGGAAGGCATTGTGGTCGCGGTGTCGCGGCAGTCGGGCCTTGCGCGGCTGGTACTTGGGCCAGGCGTTGCTGGCGCGGGGAATCGCGACTGCCCGGCCGCTGGTGGTCCGCGAATCCCGGCATCCTTGCTTCCGGCCCGAGAGCTACCTGGCCACCGAGTGGATCGATGGGGCGGAAAACCTGCACCTTTGGGGCTGGCAACTCGCCGAACGACCCCAGACCCAGCGGCTGCGGCTGGCGGCGCGGTGCGCGGAGAGCCTGGGCCGACTGGTGGGACGCATGCACTCGCGGCAGATCTCGCACGGCGATCTGAAGGGGAGCAACCTTCTGGTCGTCGAGCGCGACGGCGACGTGCGGACGTGGCTGATCGACGTCGACGGCGTGCGGATCCACCGGCGTCTTAGCCCGCGGCGCCGCGAGGCGGACCTGGCCCGGCTCGCCACCAGCCTGGAAGCCCATCCTTGGGTCACTCGCGCCATCCGATGCCGTTTTCTGCGCGCCTATGCGGCGGAGTTTCCGCCCGAGACGATCCGCCGCGAGTCCCTATGGCGGGGCGTCGCTCGCCGCGCCGCCCGGCGAATCGCGAAAAGACGCCGCCAGGGCAAAGCGGTGTTGTGAGAGTGGCCACTGACCAGTGGCCACTACTTGACCGGCTCGGACTCGACGACCGACTCGATCCGCTCGCCGTCGTGGCGAAAAACGCAGTTCCGGCCGGCGTTCTTTGCGCCGTAGAGGGCCGCGTCGACTCGGGCCAACAGCGTATCCGACGAGTCGCCGTCCAGCGCCACGGTCACGCCGCCGCTGAGCGTAACGGTCAGCCGTTTGGCCGCGTCCTCGCGGGTGCGATCGGCAAAGAGGCCGGCGCCCTCGAGGCCGGTTTCGGGCATGACGATCACGAACTCCTCGCCGCCGTAGCGGGCGACGATGTCGGTCTCCCGGACGTTCTCGTCCAGGAGCCGGGCAACCTCCTGTAGCACCTGGTCGCCCCGCAGGTGTCCGTGCTGATCGTTGACGTCCTTGAAGTGATCGATGTCAAACATCGCCACCGAGAAAATGGAGCCGTAACGCGACCGCATCGCGAACTGCGACGCGAGCGACTCGTCCAGCGCGCGGCGATTGTAGACGCCGGTGAGCGGATCGGTTCGCACGTCGGTGAACGCCATCAGGGAATTGGTTTGCCGCCGAATACCGTCGTAGGCGCTGGCGATCTCCGTGGCCAACTGGAGCGTCGGCTTGAGCATCTCCTCCGCTTCGAGGCACAGTTCCCTCCACGCGGCATCTTGCTGCTGCGAGTCCAACTGCTCCACCCGATGCTTGAACCTGCTCAGGCTCGCCTGGTGCTTGGCCAGGTGCTTCTGCACCAGCAGCGAAATATTCTCCAACTCCCTCGCGACGGTTTGCGCCCGACGCAACTCGCGACGCGATTGCACGACCGCGTCGCCCTGGCTGGAACGTCGGCGACGGCCCACCAGATAGCCTAGCGTCGCCACCGCCGCCAGCGCCAAGGGCGCGGGAATCCGAGGAAGCCAAGTCTCCAGAAAGCCGATCAAGTCAGTCCAGGACACGCAACAGCCTCGTTCAACAGTATCTAGGGTGCCCGGTGAAGAAACGCGGAGCCCCGTTGTACGCGGCGTCCGTCTCGCCACCGGCGGAACCGTCCGCCGCCATGGCCGCCGGATCGTCGATCCACTTAACAATAGGGTATTTTTTTCGTGCTTGACGGTCGGCCGGAAAGGTCCGCCGGATGGGCTACCCGCACAACCCGAACAATCCACCCTCCGCCGCCGGGTGGACTAATAATGCGACCGAGAACCGAATCCGCGGAGGCAGAAAAACCCGAGGACGATCGTCGCCAGCAGAAGCAACAGGTACTCCTCCGAGTTCATGCGGGTAACGAAGCGCAGTGCTTCCTGGTAGAAACGCCACATGGGCCATGCCTCTGGACCGTGGACCGATTCGAACTCGAGCGCCGTCGCACGGGCGTAGCCGCGCCAACACTCGCAAGTCTACGTCACAAACTGACGGGAGCGGCCGGAGTCGCCTCTATGGCCTATTGCCATATGCCCCAATGGTAGTTTCTCCTGAGCGACAAACTCAGGGGGATGGCCCCTTGCGAACCGAAGGCTTTGAGCTATAATTCACCCAACCTCAATGGGGACGTAGCTCAATTGGTTAGAGTACCGGACTGTCGATCCGGTGGTTGCGGGTTCGATTCCCGTCGTCCTCGCTCGAAAGGCCCGCTGACAGGAGTTGTCAGCGGGTCTTTTCTTTTGACCACATAAGCACTTGCGTCAATCGGGCAGGCCTCTTCCGTTGCCCGCTCGTCCGCGGTCATCCTGACCGCGGTTGCCGTGAAGTCGCAAATGGGAGTGTTGACAAGAGCGCCGGGCCTTGCTAGGGTAGCTTTACCCCCCTACGCCTTGGGCACCTCGCGCCGGGGATGTTCCGAAAACGCTCACTAGGAGACCTGCCATGAACCGCTTTTGTTGGCCAGTTGTGCTTGTTGGGGCTTTGCTTGTAGCGCCGGCATTGTCGGCTCCGGCCGACGCGACCAAGGAGACCGAGCCAAAGCGCAAGCCTGATGTCATCTATGTACCAACGCCGCACGCCGTCGTGGAGAAAATGCTGGAGATGGCGGAAGTCAAGAAGACCGACGTGCTCTACGACCTCGGCTGCGGCGATGGCCGCATTCCGGTGACGGCAGCCAAGAAGTTCGGCTGCAAGGCGTTCGGTTTCGACATCGACCCGCAGCGGGTGAAGGAATCGCGGGAAAACATCAAGAACAACGACGTGGGACAACTGGTGACGGTCGAAGAGAAGGACATCTTCACGCTCGACCTCAGCCGGGCCAACGTCGTCACCCTCTACCTTCTGCCCACCCTTAACGTGAAGCTCATTCCGCAACTGGAGAAACTCAAACCTGGCTCGCGGATCGTCTCCCATGACTTTGACATGCGAGGGATCAAGCCCGACAAGAAGATCGAGTTCACGTCCAAGGATGACAACAGGTCCCACACCCTCTATCTCTGGACGACTCCGCTGAAGAGAGAAAAAGACGACAAAGGATCGGCCGAAAAGTAACTGCCGATTTCCCGTCGGCACAGTCCCCCGGAGCCCTGCGAGAGTCTTTCTCCCGCCGATTCCGACCCAGCAATCCAGCGTTTCATGGGGGGAGGGGGTCGAATCGCTCGGGCGCAGGGCGGCGGGTGCCGATGCGAATGCCACGGGTAACTGACGGCTCGTTCCACCGCGCGTGCCGTCGCGGATCCCTGCTGCCACTCGCCTTCTCGGCGACGGCGGGGCGCCGATGATTCACGTCGCCTTTGGTTTCCCGGTCCTTGCCGGCGCGGCCGGTTCGTCGCTCGCCTCGACGATCGCGATTTCCTCCGCCGTGAGGCCGTACAGATCGTAAACCAGCCGGTCAATCTCCGCGTCCGTCGCGCCGATCTGCCGCTGGATGACGCTCTTCTGCGCCTCCGACCTCGCGGCGGCAAGGTGCTTGTGCAGCGAGAGCATGGAATCGACCAGCGTCACCATGCGGTCATGGGCAGTCTTGTCTTTCTTGTCGCGGGGGTCAATTCTACAGATGGGGAGTTCCTTGATCACGCTAGGCTTGATCTCGGCGAAGACCTTTCCTGCCTGGGGATTCCGAAGTCTATAGACAAAGCCGATCAATCTCGAGTTTAGAAGCCCCAAGAGAAGCTTCAGGTTGATCTGGCTGGAATGAATGAGAAACACTGAGTTCTGACAGTAGTAACCGGCGTCTTCGTAACACGCACGCAGTACGGCGCTGGTTTGACGCAGAAGAATTTTCGGTCGTTGCATCAGTCCTTCGTTTGACGGATACATTAGCCACTTGCCGTACTTGATATATTGCTTTCCGGGGAAGTTGACACGATAGCGGTCGACATCTGTCCCAACGAGAAGTGGCTTCCACTTTTTCCCCTTCTGCCTGGTAGCGTGATAGACTCGATTGTCGACCATCTGCCGGGTCTGCGGTGGTGTCCCATACCCGACTTGATAGGGTTTTATTCCCCAGATGATTGTGCAGTCCTTATCGAACGGGTCGGTTGTGACGCGGAGTGTTTTCAAGAGACTGTGGGTCTTCTTGTCGGCATCGACGATAATACGGCTGCCTTCATCGTCCAACCATATCTGCTTATTGACCTCATGATCCACGATGACTTGGCCTTTGCGAATCCGTACTGCCCGGCAAATACTCGCTTCGTTCTTGGCTTTAGTTCTACAACATCATTTTCGCGGAACGGGGTTTAGGTGTTTTGCCAGCCATCTTTTGCGATGCGAGGCTTTGGCCTGCTTGTTGTGGGCGAGGTGGTAGTTCACCAGGTCCTCAGCGTCCTTCAGAGACAGTTGCGGG
>JAPLNP010000656.1 GCA_026401055.1 Planctomycetia bacterium | reverse complement strand
AGAGTAGCACCGGCAAGATCAACGGCTCGGAGCTCTGCAGCGGGTCGTGCACGATCAGCAGCAGCGCCTCGATCGCCTACGACCCGATGGTTGCCGCGGCCACCCTCGACCTCGCCGTCCCCACGACCAGTGCGTCGCTCTCCCCGGCGGCGAACACCGCCGGCTGGACCAACAGTAGCTCCATCCATGTGACCCTTAGCGCTGGGGACAGGGGCTGGGCGGGCGTCCTCGTCACGTACTACAAGATCGACGGCGGCACGCTGGCGATCTACACCGCGCCGTTCAACGCCTCGTTCACCGACGGCACCCACACGATCAGCTACTGGTCCGTCGACAATGCCGGCAACGTCGAAGATCCGGCGCCGACAACCACCGTGAAGATCGACACGACGGAGCCGACCATCACGGCCGTGGCGAGCCCGGCGGCCAACGCGAACGGCTGGAACAACGGCCCGGTCACTCTGACGTTCTCCCCAACCACGGGTCCGTCTGGCGTCAGCAGCGTCGAGTACAAGCTGGACCCGGCCGGCAGCTGGGCGATGCTCATGGCCGACACCGTGGGCCTCTACCAACTCGTCGTTTCAACAGAGGGTTCCCACTCGGTGTCGTATCGCGTGACCAACGGCGCGGGGATCACGAGCGCCGGCGAGAGCTGCTCGTTCAAGATCGGAAGTTCCGGGCCTATCGTGACGCTCACTTCGCCAAACGTGACCGACGGCGGTAGCACAAGCTACAACAGGCCGGTCTTTCACTTCGGCGCCTCCGACTCCGGCGGTAGCCCGCTTCTCTGTAAGGTGACGCTGGGTTCCGCTCCCGTCGCGGCAAAGTCGGACCAGCCGCTGCCGAGTGTCTTGGCGGATGGAAGCTACACGCTCAAGGTCACGGCCCAGGACAATGCCGGGAACGCGACGACCAAGACCCTCGGCTTCAAAGTGGACACCGTCACGGCGCCGCCGTTCACCGTCTCGGCGGACGCAGACACGATCTACGAGGGCGACGAGATCGCCCTGAACGCCGACACCACGGGCGCCACGGGCACTACCGGCGGGAGCTGGGACGGAAAGACGTGGCAGTGGAACATCACGGTTCCCGATCAGACTGCGACCACGTTCCGTGGCCCCATCGGCTACCTGACGCTGCCGACCTCCGGCGACTACGCCGTTCATATGAGCGTCACCGACACGGCGACCGGCGCGATCTGCGAGTCCACCAAGACGGTGACCGCTCAGCTGGAGCCGCCGAGGGTCCACGCCCTCAACATCGAGGCATTCGGGGGACAGCCAACGAAGCTCGTGGGTCGCTTCCTGGACCGCGGCTGGGTGCAGACGCACACCGCCATCTGGACGATCGACGGGGTCGACTCGTTCGCCGGAACGGTGACCGAGGACAACTCCCCGGCCATGGACTCGGGCCATGTCACCGGCACTACTCCTCAGCTTCCTCAGAGAACGACCCCATACACGGCGCACCTTACGGTCACGGATTCCAAGGGCCAGTCTGCTACGTCCAACTTCACCATCACCACGGTATCCCCGGACTCGAGCGTCGACGAAGGCCTTGCCGGCAGCGACACGATCAAGCGGCCGGCGGCCAGCCCTGTGATCCTGGGCGGACGGACGCACCTGTCGTACGTCCGGTCGACCGGCGACGTCGACGTCTACGAGGTCTTGACGCCGACTGGCAAGCCTCTGCCGTACGGCACCCAGGTGCTGGCGACGCTGCGCGACCTGCCCGCCGACTACGACCTGGCGGTGGTCCAGGATCTCGGCCCCGAGGTGGCTCTGGACGCTGGACTGGCCGGTTCGTCATTCGCCAGCGCCGGCCGCACCCCCGGCATCGGCCGCACCCCCGGCATCGGCCGCACCCCCGGCAGCCCGCTGTTCGACGCCGGCCGCACCCCGGGCATCCCGCTGCTCGACGGCGGCCGCACCCCCGGCATCCCGATCTATCGAGACCCGGCTCTCACCATGCTCTTCGACGACCTAACGCCGGTGGAGGGTGAACCAGGGGCGCCGACGGGCACGAACAGCCTGGACGGCTACCTGTTCTCGGATATGAGCTTCACGGGTCTGACCAATAGCACTGCGTCGGGCAGCAGCATGAAGTTCGAAGAGCTCGGCTTCGACAACCAGGCCATAGCCGACATGAGAGTCGCCGGCTTCTCGGCGCATTCGGGGACCACCCCCGAGGCCGTGGTGGCCGACACCGACTTCGTCAACGGCCACACCTACGTCATGGTCAAGGGCGCCAACGGGGCCTTCTCAGCGACCGAGCCCTACACGCTTCAGGTCGAGACGTCGGTGCCCAACGACACTCCCGCCAACATCAACGACGGCATATCTCCTTCTCCGACGCCGGTCGTCCCCAATGGTGGCAGCACCCCCGTGACGGAATGCAGTCCGCCGGCGGATGCTGGACCGCTGACGCTCTTTGTGACCCAGGCCGATCGCATCAACAAGATCTACGCGGATCCCAGCCGCCCTGGCTACAAGGCCTTCGACGACACCATCCTGCCGGGCCTGGCCGCGGTGTGCGCGAACTCCCTCGTCCGCGGCGAGGTGATCTCGGTGCCGGCCAGCATCTACGACGCCTGGGATAGCGCTCCCTGGGACACGTCCCTGGCTAACGGCGTCGCCAAACACATCCGCGACGACGTGATCCAGCCGTACTTGACGGCGCATCCGTCGGTCAAGTACGTCGTGTTCGTCGGCGATGACGACATCGTCCCGCAGTACCGCGTGCCCGACGGCACGACGCTGTGCAACGAACGCGCCTACGCCCCGGGCTCGTACCTCACGTCCAGTAGCCCACAGCTTGCCAGCATGCTGGACTTGATGGTGCTCACCGACGACTACTACGTCGACCAGCAGCCGAGCGCGTTCAACGGCCACGCTCTCTACATCCCGGACGTCGCCGTCTCGCGGCTGGTCGAGAGGCCGGACGAGATCGCCGGCCAGATCCAGAAGTTCCTCACCAAGAACGGCGTCCTCGATGGCGGCAGCGCCGTGCTGACCAGCCAGGACTTCATGAATGACGGCGCCGCGCGCATCCAGACCATCTTGAACGGTGCGCTGGGGACCAGCAACGTCACGCTCGAGACACCGGACCAGTGGACGGTAGCGGCGCTCAAGGCGCATCTGCTCGCCAAGCCGTCTGACGTCGGCGACATCAACGCCCACTTCACCCACTTCGGCGGCATCTCCGCCACCGGCTTCACGGCGCTCAAGAACGGCGACAGCTGGTTGAGCGAGTTCCTCTCGAGCACCGACATCGCCAACGCGGTCCCGTTCGTCGGCAAGCTGGTCTTCTCGATGGGCTGTCACGCCGGGCTCAACGTCCCTGACGACCGAGTCGCGGTCACGCCCGATCCCGGCGCGAGCATCGATCCGCGCCTCGACGTCGCCCAGGCGGTGGCGCGCAAACAGGGCGTCCTGATCGGCAGCACCGGGTTCGGGTTCGGCGACACCGAGGCGGTCTCGTGCACCGAGGCACTCGCCGCCGGCTTCGCCGATCAGGCGACCACGCGGGATGCCCAGGGCACGACCAGCGGCCAGCCGATCGGTCTGGCACTGGCCGCGGCCAAGCGCCAGTACCTGGGGTCTCTCGCGGCGATCACCGCCTACGACGAGAAGTCCACCGTGGAGTTCACCATGTACGGCATGCCGCAGTATCGGCTGGCGTGCACGACACACGAGCCAACGCAGGGCGTTCAGGCCGGCCTCATCAACCCGCAGGGCGCCGCGTTCGACTTCAGCACCATCCCGGCCACGCAGTTCACGCTCACCGTCTCGGATCGGGGTGTCGACACGACGTCCACGGCGACGCTGAAGGAAGTGAATCCGGACCTGCACGCCCGCTACCTCGCCGCCTATCGCACGGTGAACGGCGTGACGAGCGGTGACGCGGAGGCGACCATCGGCACGCCGATCCAGCCGCGGATGGTCATCGACCTTGGTCCGGCTGGCTCCAATCCGGTCAAGTCGGTCATCGTGACCGGTGGCACCTACCATGACTACACCGGCTTCGATCCGGCTATCTCAACGGTGACCACCGAGTGGTCGGATCCCACGCCTGAGCTGCAGCTCGCCACCGACGGGTGGTGGCCAAGCAGTCCGGCCGTGCTCTCGACGATCCAGACCCCGACTGGTGGCGAGCAGAGACTGGTCGTGCTGCCCGGGCAGTTCCTCTCGACCTCGCCCAAGACCGAGCAGGTCAGCGGCACCGAGCGGGTGTGGGGCGACCTGCACGTGACGCTCGTCCGCGCGCCTAGCGACGCTCCCAATGCGAGCGACAAGATCGCTCCGACCGTCCACAGCGTGACACTCTCCAATAACGGGACGACCTGGACTGCGAAGGTCGACGCGGAAGACCTCTACGGCATCGCCAGCATCAGCGTGACCCAGCTTGACGGTTCCAATGCAGATACCGCCCCGTTCTCGGTCGGCGGCGACACGTCCCCGTACACCCTGCACTTCCCGGTCACGGGAGCGACCCAGGACGTGGAGATGATGTTCTTCGTCACCGACAATGACGGGGTCACGACCGCGTGCCCCGCCAAGGGCTCCATGTGGTCGGAGTCGGCCAACGCGCACACCATCGCCGCCAGTGCAGGCGCCGGTGGCAGCATCTCGCCGGCCGACAATGTGATCGTCAACGACGGCGCCAGCCAGACCTTCACCATCATGCCCAACGCCGGCCAGCATGTGGCCGACGTCTTGGTCGACGGCGTCTCCCAGGGCGCCATCACGAGCTACACCTTCAGCGGCGTGGCTTCGGATCACACGATCTCGGCGAGCTTCATCTCGGCGAGCTTCACCCCGGCCCTATTCGTCACTCGCGTCGACTACGAGACGGGAAGCCATCCGAACGCGGTGGCTGTGGGACTCCGCCAGGTCGGCGAGGGATCGACTCTCTCGGACGTGGTGACGGCCAACGGCTCAGACAACAAAGTCAGCGTGCTGCCTGGCAACGGCGACGGCACCTTCCAGTCGAAGGCCGACTACGTGACCGGAAACGGTCCTGTGGGAGTCGCCTTCCTTGACCTCGACTACGACGGCACGCCGGACATCGTGACGGCCAACAGCACCGACAACACGGTCAGCGTGCTGTTCTGCAACTACGACGGCACCTATCAGGGCAAGGTCGACTACGACGTAGGCAACGATCCGCGATCGGTCACGCTCGGCGACGTGGATCAGGACGGCTATCCCGACATCGTGGCCGCCAACTACGACGACAACACGGTCAGTGTCCTGCTGAACAACGGCGACGGCGCCTTCCTGCCCGAGGAGACCTATGTCACGGGCGCCGGTCCTGCTTCGGTCGCGATCACCACTGTCAGAATCGGCAACTCGGACGAATACACCTGGAGGACGGACCTGGTGGTGGCCAACAGTTTGGCCAACACCGTCAGCGTCCTGCCCGGTAACGGCAACGGCACCTTCCAGGCGCCGGTCAACTACCCGGTCGGCTTGGACCCCATGGCGGTGACGGTCGCGGACGTGAACGGCGACGAGCCTCCGGACATCGTCACGGCCGATGCCACCGACAACACCGTGAGCGTGCTGATCGGCAACTACGGCGACGGCACCTATACCCCCGCGGTCCACTACCACGTCGGTTCCGATCCCACGGGCGTGACGGTCGCGGACGTGAACGGCGACAGCTCTCTGGACGTGGTGACGGCCAACGACTCGGACAACACGGTCAGCGTCCTGCTGGGCAACGGAGACGGCACGTTCCAGTCGAAAGTCGACGTTGCGACCGACTCCGGGCCCTGCGCGGTCGCCTCTGGCGACTTCAACAACGATGGCCGCGCGGACCTGGTGACGGCCAACAACAAAGGAACGAGCACCGTCAGCGTGCTGCTCACGACCATCGCCCCGACTGTGACCGCCCCGAACGGCGGCGAGGACTGGGGCGTGGGCTCGTCCAAGACGATCACCTGGACGCAGGGGAACGGCGGCCCGGTGAAGATCGAGCTCTCGCGCGACGACGGCACCACCTGGGAGACGCTCTTCGACTCCGTGCTCAACGACGGTGCACGGACCTGGACAGTTAGCGGCCCAACCACGGATACAGCCCTGGCGCGCATCTCCAACGACTGCGGCTCGTCTGTCTCGGAAGCTGACTTCTCGATCGCCGCGGCGCGCGCTCCCGCAGTGACCAGCCCCAACGGCGGCGAGAGCTGGCCAGTGGGCTCCATTCACAGCATCACCTGGACGCCGGGCAACGGCGGCAAGGTGAAGATCGAGCTGTCGCGCGACCATGGCGGCTCATGGGAGACCCTCGTCGCCTCCGCGGACGACAACGGCTCAGCGTCGTGGACGGTCAGTGGCCCGATCACGGGGTCGGCCCTCGTGCGTATCTCGAGCGATACCGGCTCGTCAGTCTCGAATGCTGACTTCAACATCGCTCCAGCGGTGCTGACCACTCACGTCGACTTTGGCACAGGCCAAGACCCCTTTGCGGTCGCCCTAAGTGACTTCAACGGCGATGGCATCAAAGACGTGGTGACGGCCGACTTGTATGCCGGCACGGTCAGCGTCCTCCGGGGCAACGGCGATGGAACGCTCCAGGCCAGCGTGGACTACCCCGTAGGCAGCTACCCAAGAGCGGTCGCCGCCGCCGACGTCAACGCCGACGGCGTGCCGGATATCGTGACAGCCAACAGCTCGGGCAACAACGTCAGCGTCCTGCTGGGCAAGGGCGACGGCACCTTCCAAGCCAAGGTCGAATACGGGACCGGCCAGTATCCGAGCGGGGTCGCCGTCGCCGACGTCAACGGCGACGACAGGCCGGACATCGTGACGGCAAATGACAGCGGCAAGACCGTCAGCGTCCTGCTGGGCAACGGGAACGGCACCTTCCAGGGCAACGTCAACTTCTCTTTGGGCGTCAGTCCGACGGCGGTCGCCGTGGCTGACGTCAATGGCGACCTCAAGCCTGACATCGTGACGGCCGACCGCCTCGGCGGCGTCAGCGTCCTGACGGGCAACGGCAGCGGCACCTTCCAATTGACGGGCTACTACGCGGCTGGCGGCGGTACGTATTCAGTCGCCGTCGCCGATGTCAACGGCGACGGACAGGCAGACATCGTGACGGCCAACGCCTATGCCAACACCGTCAGCGTCCTGACGGGCAACGGCAGCGGCACCTTCCCGTCGAAGGTCGACTACCCCGTAGGCAGCTCCCCACTCTCGGTCGCCGTCGGCGACGTCAACGATGACGGCAGTCTCGACGTCGTGACGGCCAACACAAATGACAACACCGTCAGCGTCCTCCGGGGCAACGGCAGCGGCACCTTCTTGGCTGCGGCCGACTACTCCGCGGGCGTTGGGCCGAGCGGGGTCGCCGTCGGGGACATCAACGGCGACGGCGCTGAGGATGTCGTTTCGGCCAACGAATACGGGGACACCGTCAGCGTACTGCTCAATACCCCCCGGCCGTGAATGGTGCCATCCTGACAAGTGTCGTTGGCGCGTAGGGGCTACCACGGCAGGCGCATCGGCTGAAGAACAAGGGAGGCCGGGAGGTGGGTGACAATGGCATAGACGCCGTCGCCTACCTACCGGCCTCCCTCGTGCAGGCGGTCGCACACCATCCCGCGCGTGACCTGCCGTGGTGCTACGAGGTCGAGGGCACCATGGTCATGGCCGACCTCTCGGGCTTCACCACGCTCTCCGAGCAACTCGCCCGCGTCGGCGACGAGGGCGCCGAGCGTCTCGTCGCAATCATCAACTCGTTCTTCGACCGCATGCTGAAGACCGCTGGGCGGTACGGCGGCGACACGCTCACCTTCGGCGGCGATGCGATCCTGCTGCTCTTCGACGGGCCCGACCACGCCATTCGCGCGGCGGTGGCGGCCTTGGAGATGCTCAGGCAGGTGGAGCGGGCGGCCGCCGTCGAGACAGACGACGGCAAGATCAAGATCGGCATGTCGGTGGGCGCGCACAGCGACAGGTTCGTGCTCGTCGGTGCCGGACTGGCCGACGAGCGTGCCCACCTGGTCGTGCTGGGTCACGGCGGCGAGCGGACGGCGCTGGCCGAGGCGCAAGCCGACCGCGGCCAGCTCGCCGTGTCGACGGCCTGTAAGGAGTTGCTCCCCACCGGCTCGAGATTCCACATGGCCGGCGACTTCTGGCTGGTCGACGAGCTCGGAGCATGCCCGCTGCCGCAACTGTCCTTCGAGTATCCCCGAGTCTCCGACGACCAGCTCCGGCTGCTAGCACCTTTTCTGCCGCCCTACGCCCGGGGGGTGAGCCCTGAGCAGGGAGAGCTCTTGCAGTTTGCCCCCGAGCACCGTCGCACCGTCATCGTCTTCGTGGACATCCTCGGGCTGACCGAGATCGTCGATCACTCCGGCATCGACGCGGCCGTCGAGCAGCTCCAGGTCTACACGGCAATGCTCACCGGCCTCGCGGGGAAGCACAGCGGCTTCGTGGTGAGCAGCGATGTCGCCACGAAGGGCTCCAAGCTGGTCGTTACCTTCGGCGCTCCCGT
>JAPLNP010000285.1 GCA_026401055.1 Planctomycetia bacterium | reverse complement strand
GGCGATTCGATCGTGTGGCACGTCCCTGAGCCTAAGCGAAGGGCGTGGCGGGCGTCGGCGGCGATTCAACCACGCCCTTCGTGCCTCAGGGCGTGCCACCCGGCCGTGATGTCATACGCACTACCCCGGCATGACCATCGACATCAGGAACGTGGGATTGAGCGATTCAAAACGGATTCGCTCCAGTTGGTAGTTGCCCCGGGCGAGGTTGAGCATCCAGACGTTGACGTCGGGGGTGACTCGCTGGAGAATCCGGTGCATCTCCGAGACGTTGTCGATGCTGCCCATCGTCGCCACCAGTCGCCCGCCGACGCGAAGCCGCCCGAGCGCCGCCTCGGCCAACCGGGCGCTCTCGCGACCCGTGCCGCCGAGGAAGATCGCGTCCGGATCGGGCAGGTCCGCCCATGCCTCCGGCGCCCGGCCCAAGACCGCCACCAGGTTGGCCACATCGAAGCGTTTTGCGTTGGCGACCGTCAATTCGTGGTCCTCCGGATCGACCTCGATGGCGAAAACGGTGCCTTCGCGCGCGATCTGCGCGGCCTCGATGGCCACCGAGCCGCTGCCGGCGCCGATGTCCCAGACGATGCTGCCCGGCCCGAGGTCCATCTCGGCCAACGCCATGCTCCGGATTTCCGTCGGCGTCAAGAGCCCCCGCTTGGGCTTCGACTGTAAGAAGGCTTCGTCCGGGTTGCCGAACAGCCGGCGGCCGATCGCCTCGCTCGGGCGGTCGGGAACGCTCGGCTTGCGGACGAGGATCATCACGTTCAGCGGGCCGAAGTCGTGGTCGACCAGGTCCCGCAGTTCGCCGTGGGTCACTCGTTCGTTCGGCGAGCCGAGGTTCTCGCACACGTAGGCGGTGAAGTAGTCCAGCCCCGCCTCCAACAAGACCTTGGCCACTCCCGACGGTGGATACGAGTCGGTCGTGAACAGCCCGACCTTCTGAGCCCCGCGAATCTGCTCCAAAACGCTGTCGATTCCGTGACTGGCCAGGTTGGTCAAGAAGGCCTCCTCCCAGCTTTCTTTGACCCGGGCGAAGGCGAGCTGCATGGTGCTGACGTGGGGGAGGACCTCGAAGCGTTCCTTGCCCAGCTTATCGCAGAGGTATCGCGCTACCCCGTAAAAAAGGGGGTCGCCGACGGCCAGCACGACGATCCTCTCCTCGGTCGCGGCGGCCACTTCGCCCACGGCCTGGTCGAGGTCAAGACCCACCTCCAGCCGCCGCCCACCGGCCTCGGGCACCAAGCCGAGCGTGTAGGCGTCGCCGAGGAGCAGGTCCGCCTCTTCGACAATTTTCCGGGCGGCCCGGCTCACGCCCGCCAAGCCGTCCTCGCCCACGCCGACGATCCGTATTTTCTCCGTGTTAGCCACGCAACGGGCTCCTCCGAAAGAGACTGCGATCCGGTTCACTCCAGTTTGAATATACGGCAGCACCCCCGGGCAAGGCAACCCGGGCTCCTCTTTCGCCCGCGATCAGCCGGACGGCGATTTCTTCGCGTCCTTCGCATCCTTCGCCTCGATCGACCGGACACGGATATTCCGCACGGCGCCCTTGGTGACCCAGGTAACGATGCCAAAAGGCAACGCCGGTTCCTGCTCCCACCAGATCGAGAGCTTCTTGCCCTGCGTCTTTAGGTCGATGATCCGCTCCTTGTCGATCCAGACCTCGATCTTCTCGTCCGTGACCGCCAGACGAATCGCGTACCATCGGTCCCGCTTGAAATCGCGGAACTGGGTCGTCTCGTTCTCGATGGCGGAGTTGTTGTCGATGTTCGACAACCCAACGGCGGTGCCGCCCCAGCCGCCGAGGATGAGCGTACACGGGCTCTTGCCCGCCGGAAACGTCATGCCGCAGAAGAAGTCGTTGCCCTCGATCCGTTTGGCCTCGAGCGTCACTTCGTAGTTGATTTTTGGGAACTCGCCGGTCCATCGGATGCCGGTGGCCGGCCGGCCTTCGCCGAGGACGATCGCGCCATCCTTGACCTCGACGGGGCCGTGTTCCTTGAAGTTGCGATTCGCGATCACCTCCCACTTGCCGAGCGTTTTGCCGTCGAAGAGGCTCTTCCACTCCTCGCCCGCCGCCGGAGCAGCGAGGCCCGAAAGGACCGCGAGCATAAGGGTCCGTCGCACTGCGGTGCCGAATACCTGCGGGTTCATGCCGCCGCGTGCCTCCGATTCAGGTTGCCGGAGTCAGGGAGTCTCTTCAGAAACGTGCGCCGAGTTCAGCCGGTCGAAGCACGCGCGAGAGGCTCTGCCTCAAGGCTCGTTCCGTTGGATCCACACCAGCGCGGCGTCACGCTTCTCGTAGGGGAAATGCCTCACTTCGGCGTGGACGAAATGCCGGGCGACCCGGGGCAGAATCGACATGAAACCGCTATCGGTCACGGCGGCCACCTTGTCGATCTTGTGATGGTGGTTCTTGACGAACTTCAGGTGGTTCACCAAGGAGCCAAAGTCCTTCCACCCGGGGAACGACTCGGCGTAGATCATCAGGCCGTGAAGCTTGCCCTTCTCCTTGATGTAGGGATCGACTTCCTCGGCAAGGCGTTGGAAATCGGCCGATTCAAGGGGGCCCTCGGGCGTCACGACCAGTACGCCTTCATCACGCAACAGCTCGTAGTGGAGCATGGGATTCACTCCGTGGGGATTGACTCGAGTGGGGATTGACCCAACCAAGAAGTCTACCCGACCGAGCATCGTGGGGCAAGGGAAGGGAAAAGGATACCGGGGGGTTACTCCAACGCCGCGAGCAACTCGCCAACGTACTGGTCGACTTCGGCCAACACCCGCTGGCGGGGGCGGGTGGCGGCCTCGGCGACGCGCCGGACGATCGCCGAGCCGACGATCAGGCCGTCGGCCACCGGGGCGAGCATCCGGATGTGCTCCGGCCGGCTGATCCCGAAGCCGATGCAGATCGGCAAGTCGGTCTGCTCCCGCAGCCAGCCGACGTTGTCGACAACGTCCGGCGGCAACTCGGTCCGCTCGCCCGTGATGCCCGCCACCGAAACGTAGTAGATGAACCCCGTTGTCCGCTCGGCGATCCGCAGGGCCCGATCGCGGGGTGTGGTCGGCGTCACGAGTTGGATGAGGCTGAAATCCTCCCGGCGGCAGATGTCGGCCAGCGGCCCGGACTCGTCGGCGGGCAGGTCGGGCACGATCGCCCCGGCGACGCCCGCGCGCTTCGCCTCCACGACGTACGCCTCCAGCCCGTGACGGTAAACGATCGAGTAGCTCCCCATCGCCACGATCGGCGTCGTCACCTCGGCGGTCAGTCCCCCGACCATGTCGAAGATCTTCGCCAGCTTGATCCCCTTGTCAAGCGCCCGGGTGAACGATGCCTGGATCACCGGTCCGTCGGCCACCGGGTCGCTGTAGGGGATGCCCAACTCGAACAGGCCCGCGCCCCGGGCGGCGAGCTTCCGGATCACCTCGGCCGTGAAGTCCAAGTCGGGATCGCCGGCCGTGACAAACGGCATCAGCGCCTTCCGCCCGGACGCTCGCAGTCGCTCGAAAAGTCGGTCGATGGAAGACATGGGGTCAGGGGTCAGGGGCCAGGGATTAGGGATTAGGGATTGGGGATTGGGGATTGGGGATTGGGAACTTGGAGGGCACTAACCGCGTGGTTCCTACCGTCAACCGTCAACCGTCAACCGCTCTCCGCTTTCGCTAAAACTCGACGCCGCGGAGCCGAGCGATCTCGGCGGCGTCTTTGTCGCCGCGGCCGGACAGACAGATCACCACAATCTCGTCCGGTCGCTTCGCGGCGGCCAACTCGATCGCCTTGGCCACGGCGTGCGCGCTCTCCAGCGCCGGCATGATGCCCTCGGTTCTCGCCAAGGTGTCGAACGCCTCGAGCACTTCGGCGTCCTTCGCGTTGAGGTACCGGACGCGGCCGGTGTCTTTCCAGTAGCTGTGCTCGGGCCCGACGCCCGGGTAATCGAGGCCGGCCGAGATCGAATGGACGTCGCAGGTCTGGCCGTCTTCGTCCTGCATGACGTAGCTGTAGCTGCCGTGCAACACGCCGGGCCGGCCGAAGCCCAGCGGCGCGGCGTGGTCGCCAGGCTTCTCCGAGCGTCCGCCCGCCTCGACGCCGACCAGCGCAACCGCTTCGTCCTCGATGAACGGATAGAACATGCCGCCGGCGTTGCTGCCGCCGCCGACGCAGGCGACGATCAGATCGGGCAAGCGGCCGAGCTCGTCGAGACACTGCCCTCGCGTCTCGCGGCCGATGATCGACTGGAAGTCGCGGACGATCCGCGGAAAGGGATTCGGACCCATCACCGAGCCGAGGCAATAGTGGGTCGTGTCGACCGAACTCATCCAGTCGCGAAACGCCGCGTTGATCGCGTCGCGCAGCGTCCGCGAGCCGCTGGTGACCGGGCGGACCTCCGTGCCCAACAGCTTCATGCTGAAAACGTTGGGCCTCTGGCGGCGGATGTCCTCCTCGCCCATGTACACGACGCACTCCAGCCCAAACCGGGCACAGGCGGTCGCCGTGGCGACGCCGTGTTGTCCGGCGCCGGTTTCGGCGATGACGCGGCGCTTGCCCATCCGCAGCGTGAGCAGGGCCTGGCCGAGCGTGTTGTTGATCTTGTGGGAGCCGGTGTGGTTGAGGTCCTCGCGTTTCAGATAAATCTGGGCGCCGCCGACCTGCCGGCTGAGCCTCGCGGCATGGTACAGCGGCGACGGCCGCCCGACGTAGTGGCGGTAGAGATCGGCCAGCTCCGACTCGAACGACTCGTCGGCCCGGGCCTTGTCGTATTCGGCGGCCAGTTGTTCCAGCGCCCGGGTGAGCGTTTCGGGCACATAGCGTCCCCCGAACGGCCCAAAACGGCCCGCCGGATCGGGGACTTGGCTGGTGGCGCGCATGATCGGGGCTCTTGCGGGAGTGGCTCGGCGGGGGATCGGGCGGGTCAACACCGCGACCCAAGATCGCCATTCTTGTGGTTCCAATGCCGGTGGTCAAGGGGTGGTGGGGGCGCTAGAAGGCACGCGTGGCACCGAATCTCCGGATCATGTTCTTCGACGTCGTACCATAAAATGCACGACGTCACCGTATAGGCCCCCCGCAACGGACTCCGGACGAGCGTGCTCAATGTCCTCTTCGAATCCCAGCTTACTTGTCCACTTGCCATCCGGCAGTTGTAGTGCGGCGTGTTCGTATACCCCATCCCGCCCATAGATCGCTATTTTCTCATGTCCCCGCTCGAGGCTGCCGTCGGCGCACAGATCGAACCCTTCACCCTCGTACAACGTGACGAGCGTATCCAAGCTGTCATCAGGTGGGAGGTCATCTGGCCATACTCCGTTGTAGGGGTCCCAGACTTCGTTGTTGACGCCAGCGGCCCAAGCCAGGCAGTTGTACGCCGGGTCGGGGTCGCTCGTGACCCTAAAGTCTCCTTGCCGCAGATTCGGAAACTCTTCTTTGTCGAGTGACATACGTTAGTTCTACAACATCATTTTCGCGGAACGGGGTTTAGGTGTTTTGCCAGCCATCTTTTGCGATGCGAGGCTTTGGCCTGCTTGTTGTGGGCGAGGTGGTAGTTCACCAGGTCCTCAGCGTCCTTCAGAGACAGTTGCGGG
>JAPLNP010000355.1 GCA_026401055.1 Planctomycetia bacterium | reverse complement strand
CGGCAACGGCACGATCGAGAAGGACGAACTGCCCCCGCAGATGCAGTCGTTCTTCTCCGAGATCGACACGGACAAGAACGGCACGCTCAGTCGCGGCGAGATGACCGCCGCCATGGCCCGACTCCGCGCCAGCGGTCGCGGCGGCCCCGGCGGCCCCGGCGGCCCCGGCGGCCCCGGCGGCCCCGGCGGCCCTGGCGGCCCTGGCCAAACCGGGAAGAAAGTCGGGGGGGCCCCGCCATGACCCCGGCCGTCAGCATCCAACAACTCTCCAAAGAGTATGCCATGGACGGCGAAACCGTCCACGCCCTGCGCGACGTCAGCTTCGACGTGCCCGAGGGTGATTTCGTCTCGATCATGGGTTCGTCCGGCTCGGGCAAGAGCACGCTGTTGAACCTGCTGGGGTGTCTCGATCGCCCGACCGCCGGCCGGATCCTGCTCGGCGAGGACGACGTTACCCGGCTGAACGACAACCGGCTCTCCGAGATCCGGGCGACGCGGATCGGGTTCGTATTCCAGTCGTACAATCTGATCCCGCAGTTGACGGTGCTGGAGAACATCGAGGTCCCGCTGTTCTACCAGGGAACCGCCCACGGTCAGGCCCGCTCGAGAAGTCGCCAGCTCGCCGATATGGTCGGCCTGGGCGATCGGCTCTCGCATCGGCCGACGCAGCTTTCCGGCGGGCAGCAGCAGCGCGTGGCCATCGCCCGAAGCCTGATCAACGACCCCTACTTCATCCTCGCCGATGAGCCGACGGGCAACCTCGATTCGGCGACCACCGAGGAGATCCTCGCCTTGTTGGTCGATCTGAACCAGCAGGGTAAGACGATCATCATGGTTACCCACGAACCCGACGTCGGCGAGCGGACGAAGCGCGTCATCCGCCTCAAGGACGGCCGGCTGCATTCGGACCGAAGACTGGTGGAGGTGTAGGGTGTTCTGGAACTGGCTGCGAACGTGGAAACTCGGCATCAAGAGCCTTTCGCTGCACCCGCTGCGATCGCTGTTGACCGTGCTGGGTATCTTCATCGGCGTGGCCAGCGTGATTTGGCTGTTGGCCATCGGCGAAGGGATCAGTCTCGAGGCGCAGAAGCAGATCGAGGGCCTCGGGGCCAACAACGTGATCGTCCGCTCGATCAAGCCGCCCAGCTCGGCGACCGATAGCAACCAGCGCGGCCCGGTGCCCTACGGAATCACCCGGGATGATTTCGAGCGAATGACCGAGACGATTCCGACGGTGACGCGGGCGTTGCCGATCCGCGAGCTGCGGCGGCGCTTCGGCTACGGCGGCCGGATGGTCGACGGCCGGCTGGTGGGTTGCACGCCGGAGTATGCCGACGTCACGCAGTTGGCCATCGACCGCGGCAGGTTCCTCAGCGACGCCGACGTGCGCGACAAGCAGAACGTCTGCGTCATGGCCGCCGGCACCGCCGTGCAACTGTTTCCGTTCGAGGACCCGGTCGGCCGGTCGATCAAGGTCGAGGACGCCTACTACGTGGTGGTCGGCGTGATGAAGGAGCGGGCGCCGTCGGCGGGGATCGGCGGCTCGCTGGCCGGCCAGGATTTTGGCAGCGACGTCTACATCCCCATCAGCACCCTCTGGAACCGCATCGGCGACATCGTCGTCACGCGGCGAAGCGGCTCGTTCGAGGGCGAGCAGGTCGAACTCAGCCAGGTCACGCTCCGCGTGGACGCCGTCAAGCACGTGATGGAAACCTCCGACCTGGTCAAGGACATCATCGCCAGACACCACCGCGACAAAGACTATGGCGTGACCGTGCCGCTGGAACTCCTGGAACAAGCTCGGACCACGCGGCTGATGTTCATCCTATTCATGGGCTTGATCGCGGCGATCTCGCTTGTCGTCGGCGGGATCGGGATCATGAACATCATGCTCGCCACGGTCACCGAGCGGACCCGCGAAATCGGCATCCGCCGCGCGCTGGGAGCGAAACGTCGCGATATTATCCGCCAGTTCCTGATCGAGACGATCTCGCTGTCGGTGGTGGGCGGGCTGACGGGCGTGCTGGGCGGGCTGACGTGCCAACCCGTGACCAGTTGGCTCCGCAATCGAATCACCGACATCTTCCCGGACATGATGAAACAACTGCCCGACGTGATTCGGGCGGTCGAGCCGGTGATCGTGCCCGAGTCCATCCCGCTGGCCTTCGGGATCTCCGTCTCGATCGGCATCATTTTCGGCCTCTACCCGGCCATGCGCGCCGCCGCGATGGACCCGATCGAAGCCCTGCGCCACGAGTAGCTCAGACGATCACGCTTGGGGACTGGTCCATTTTTCGGCTTCGAAAACGTGTTCCGCGCAAGAAACGTCGGCCGAAAAATGGACCTGTCCCCTTCCGCGGCCACGGCCGTTCAGACGATCACGCTCGTGAGTGCCTGGAAATCGGCGTCGGCGCGGATGGCGTCGAAATCGCTCTCGTCGCCGATCCGATCGCGATAGGCCGGGTCGATCAAGAGGGCCTCGGCCAGATGGGCCAGGGCGCGGCTCTTGTTGCCCGCCAGACAGAAGTAACACGCCAGGTTGTAATGGACGATCGCCTCGCCCGGCGCCACGGCCAACGCCTCCTCCAACGCCTCGATCGCCGCGCGGATCCGCCCAATGCGTTTCTGGCACCAGCCGATCGACAACCAGACGTGGACGTTGCCCGGCGCGATCCGGGCGGCCTCGACCAGCGGAACCAGCGCCTCGGCGTAACGGCCCAGGGTTTTGAGGGCCTCGCCTTGGAGATAGAGAGCGTGGCTGCTGAGGGCCGTCGCGTCGCCCAAGCGAGCCAGCGCTTCGAGCACGTGATGGGGCATTCCGAGTTCGAGATAGCCCTCGGCCTCGGCCTCAATCTGCCGCAAACGAATTCGACTTCGCATTGCCACCGCTCTTCTGCTCCCGAGACCGTCCCGCGGTCCACATCCAAGGCAAAGTACCGGCGACCCGGCGCGAGAAAAGACTCCGCCTACGTTTCATTCTAACCTCGACCCCCCACAATCCCAAACACTCTGTCGAAAATGTCCTTCTTGCACACGTTTTCGCTCGCCGGAAACTTGCCCAGACGCGAAAGAACCACTAGACTGAGGGAGCGTGCGGAGCCTGGGAGGGCGTGCCGCCGGGAGACCGTCTCTCGGCCCGCCGGAGGTCCAAAAAATGGCCAAAACCATGAAACGATGGCGAATCGCGCTGCTGGTGGTCTTGGGAGTCGTTCTGGTACTGGCCGCCCTGGGATACCGGCATTTTTGGATGGTCCT
>JAPLNP010000476.1 GCA_026401055.1 Planctomycetia bacterium | reverse complement strand
GTCGGCCGAAAAATGGACCTGTCCCCTTCCGCGCTCACAGCGGATAAGTTTCCGCCGGGCCGGGAAACAGGGCGTCGAGACGCTCCAGCACGTCGTCGGGGATCTCGACTTCGACCGCCGCGGCGTTCTCGTCAACCTGCGACGCCCTGCTCGCCCCCATGATCGCGCTGGCCACCTCCGGCCGCCGCAGCGTCCAGGCCAACGCCAACTGCGACGCCGCGAGGCCCATCTCCTCGGCGATGCCTTTGAATTGCCGGGCCCTGACCAGCTTCTCGTCCGTCCAGTACATCCCCATCATGACCGCGTTCTGATCCGGATCGGCCGCGCGGGTGCCCTCCGGCGGCGCTTCGCCCGGGCCGTACTTGCCCGTCAACACGCCGTGGGCCAACGGCGAGAACACGACGTTGCCGATGCCCTCGTGGCGGCAGAACGGAAACAGCTCGGCCTCCGGCTGGCGATACAGGAGGTTGTATCGCGGCTGATTCGAGACCGCCGGGCGGAAATGGTTGCGATCGGCGATGGCATTGGCCCGGGCGATCAGCCACGCCGGCCACTCGCTGGTGCCCCAGTAGAGAATCTTGCCCGAGCGAGCCAGGTCCTCCATCGCCCGAACCGTCTCCTCCAGCGGCGTGCGTGCGTCAGGCCGGTGGCATTGATACAGATCAACGTAATCGACGCCGAGTCGCCGGAGGCTGGCGTGGCACTGCTCGAACAGGTGTTTCGCGCTCAGTCCGGCGTCGTTCGGCCCGTCGCCCATGGGCGCCCACGCCTTGGTCGCGATCACGAGCGACTCGCGCGGGAAGTCGGCAAGCTGCCGGCCCAGCACCTTCTCGGCCTCGCCGCGGTTGTAGGCGTTGGCCGTGTCAAAAAAATTCACCCCCAAGTCATACGCCCGGCGAACGATTTCCCGCGCCGCGGCCTCATCGACGCTCATGCCGATCGTCAAGTAGGAGCCCACCCCAAGGACGCTGACCTTGACGCCCGCGGCGCCGAGTTGACGGTATTTCATGATCGAGGGCCTCGGCGTGTTGCGAGCGGTTCGTTGAAGAAGCCTTACGGCGGCTCACTCTATCAGAAGATCCGCGATTCGGCAACGACCGCCGCGTTGACTGTCCCCTCATCGGAAGACGCACGGGGTGTGAAACCGGCAGAACCTCCTGCAATAGCCCGAAGGGCTTACGCAGCATAGCCCAGGCCAAGCATGTTGACGCAACGGCGCCGCAGGATGAGAATGGGGCCAACCCACGTGGTACCGGAGGAAGCGGGAGGAATTGAAACGATGACGCCCAAGAGAGAGCGCGGATTGCGCAAGTCCTATACCCGTCACCTTCTTCCGTCGGTGGCCTTTCTCGTCGTCATGGCCTGTCTGGCCACGGTTGGCGGGCCCGCGCGGGCGGAGGCGGCCGGCGACTGGGTATCGCTGTTTGACGGGCGGTCGCTCGGGGGGTGGAAAGCGACGGACGGTGGCTCGTTGCGGGTTGAAGACGGGTGCCTGGTGGGCCGCGGCCCGCGGGGCTGGCTGTTCTATGACGGGGCGGTTGGTGGCCATGATTTTCGGAACTTCGAGCTGGAAGTGGAGGTTCGTGCCGAGGTCAAAGGGGACAGTCCCGTTTTCGCTGAGACGAAAATTGGGACAGTCCCCGAGGCGGCGGCCGACTCCGGCGTCTGGTTCCACACGCGGTATCTGCCGTCCGGAGGGCCGAAAGACGGCTACGAGGTCCGGATCGACGGAGGCGGCGACTCGCCGGAGAGCCGGGCCGGGCGCGGTCGCACCGGCGGGCTCGAGGGGGTGCGGCCCGTCTACAAATCGTTCGTGCCCGGCGGCGACTGGTGCCGCGTGCGAGTGTGCGTCGTGGGCAACCGGATTCGCGTCTGGGTGAACGATCTGCCGACGGTCGACTACATCCAGCCCGAGCGGCCGTGGCGGACGCCCGAGCACGCCGGCCGTGTGCTCTCGCACGGGACGATTGCCCTGGCGGGTCCCGATTCCGGCGGCGTGGCGTTTCGCTCGATTCGCGTCCGACCGCTGCTGGACGATGCCAAACCGACGGCGGACGCTCGGGCGTCGGACCGGGGCTACGGCGTCGAGGGTGACGTGATGGACCGCCTGGCCGGCCGGTCGTTTCCGGTGATCGACTACCACGTCCACCTGCGCGGCGGCATGACGGTCGAAAAGGCCCTCGACCGCCAGGCGGTGACCGGCATCAACTGCGGCGTGCTCGAAAACCTCGGCAAGGGCTGGCCGCTGGAGACCGACGATCAGCTCCGCGCGTTTCTCGACGCGGTCCGGGCCAGGCCCGTGTTCGTCGGCGTCCAGGTGAACGACCGCGACTGGACGCGGCGCCACTCGCCCGAGCTGCTCGCGCGGCTCGACTACGTGCTCGGCGACACGATGATCATGCCGATGCCCAACGACGACAGCGAACCGGTAAAGCTCTGGTTGGCCGGGCAATACACGATCGACGACGCCGAGACGTGGATGGAGCGTTACGTGCGGCACAACCTTCGCGTGCTGGCCGAACCGATCACGATTCTGGCCAACCCGACGTATTTGCCGCCCGCGGTGGCCGACAAGTACGACCAGTTGTGGACCGACGCGCGGATGCGGCGGATCATCGAGGCGGCGGTGGCCAACCGTGTGGCATTGGAGATCAACGCCCAAACCGGCCTGCCCCATGACCCGTTCCTCCGCATGGCGAAGCAGATGGGCGCGAAGTTCACGTTTGGCTCGAACAACTCGGACGACAAGCCGATCGACATGACCCGGTGCTTCGAGGCCGCCGCCCGTTGCGGGCTTGCGCCGGAGGATATCATGGTGCCGAAGCTACGGCCGTGAAAACGCTGGGGTGGCACGCCCTGAGGAACGAAGGGCGTGGCGGAACGTCAAACCACGCCCTTCGTTCCTCAGGGCGTGCCACCCAATCACCAAAGCACTTCTCTCAAAGGAGACCCTGACATGAACGGCCTGTCACGTCGATGCCTTTTGGCCGCCTCGGGAGGTCTGCTCGGAGTCGGCGTGCTAGGTCTGGCCGCGACCGCGGCGGGCGGCGAGGCCGTCGCGCCGCGGCGCAAGCTCAAGATCGTGGTCGCCGGCGCGCATCCGGACGACCCCGAAAGCGGATGCGGCGGAACCATCGCGCGGCTGTCCGACGCGGGCCACGAGGTCGTGGCGCTCTACTTGACCCGGGGCGAACGAGGCATCCAAGGCAAGTCGCTTGAGCAAGCGGCCGCGATTCGCACGGCGGAAGCGGAAAAAGCCTGCAAGATCCTGGGCGCCCGGCCCGTCTTTGCCGACCAGATCGACGGGGACACCGAGGTCAACCAACGGCGATACGCGGACTTTCGAGGACTCCTCGAGGCCCAGCGGCCCGACGTCGTCTTCACCCATTGGCCGGTGGACACGCATCGGGACCACCGGGCGTGTTCGCATCTCGTGTACGATGCATGGCTCGGCTTGGGCAAGCGGTTTGCCTTGTACTACTTCGAGGTCCTCACCGGCGAGCAGACGCAGAACTTCGCGCCGACCGACTACGTCGACATCGGGGCAACCGAGGCGCGCAAACGGGAGGCAACCATGGCCCACGTGAGTCAGAATCCCGAGGAGTTCTATCCGCTGCACGACCGGATGAATCGCTTTCGCGGCGACGAGTCCGGCTGCAAGTTCGCCGAGGCGTTCATCCGTCAGGTTCAGGCCATGGGCAGCGACCTTCTGGACCACGGCTTTCCGTCTTCCTCTTGGGGAGGGTAGAGGGAGGGAACTACCCTCGCCGGTTTGGCCTCGCCGCTCTCACCATGACCCTCTTTCAGAGGGGGATGGGGCATTATTGAACCGCACGCGTCTATTGCCCCGCCGGACAATTCATGTATGCTCTAGGTACGTACTGAATAGAGACCAAGCGACATGAAGACCAGACCCAATAACGGCTTTACCCTCGTGGAACTGTTGGTGGTGATCGCCATCATCGGGATCTTGATCGCGCTGTTGTTGCCGGCGGTCCAGGCTGCCCGAGAGGCCGCGCGCCGCATGGGCTGCTCGAACAACCTCCGGCAGGTCGGCATGTCGCTGCAAACCTATCACAACAGCTACGAGCGGTTCCCTCACGGGACTTTCTTTGACGGCACCAATTCCGGCTGGAGTTGGTCGGCCGTCGTCCTGCCGTTCATGGAGGAGAAGAACGCCGGCTCGCTGATCAATTTCGACTACGGCTATTCCAGCGCCGTCAACGCCAACGCCACCCGAAGCCTGATCCCTGTTTACCAGTGCCCCAGCGCCCCGCCCAACCAGAAGTGCAGTTGCTGCCGGGGCATCGACGGCGAGGAGGACACGGGGGAGACGAACTACACGGGCATCGCCACGCATCGGGCGGGATACCTTTACGACAAGACCGACGGCACGGGCGTGCTGTTCGCCAATTCCCGCGTGCGGATCGGAGAGATCACCGACGGCACCAGCCAGACGTTCATTGTCGGCGAGGTCGATCTCGACCAGGACGACCCGTGGAAAACCGACAACCCGGCGTACTGTCCCGGACTGAAATGCTTTGTCGGCCGCGCGTGGGCCGAGGGCAATATCGTCACGACGACCTACGGCATCAACTCGAAGCCCAACATGGTGATCCCCGCCGTGTTCAGCCGGCATCCCAGCGGCGCGCAGTTCGGTTTTTGCGACGGGCACGTCGTCTTCGTGGATGAGGCGATCGAGCAGTCGGTCCTCGAAGCGCTGACCACCCGCGCCGGCGGCGAGTCGATCGACCCGGCCCTGTTCTGAGACGCTTCTTGTGGTGCAGGCGTCTCGCCTGCCGCAAGACAACGCAGGCGGGACGCCTGCACCACAATCATGTCGGAGAGCGACACGACGATGAGAATCGCAATCCTCGTTCCGGGCGTTCTTGCCTGGTTGTCTCTGTCAGTCTTGGCGATCGGCGCCGAGAAGGCGGATCTCTTTCACGTCGGCGCCGCCAGGCAATTGCTGATCGACGAAGCATTTTTCGATCAGGCCGAGAACGTCCGCCTTCGCCTGCACCCCGCTCGCAAGACCGGCGAAAAGACTCTGCTGCGGGAACGCCCCTGGGAGTCGGCGACGATCAACTGGTTCACGGTGATGGAGGACCCGGGCGTCGTCGACCGCGAGGCGAAGTACAGGATGTGGTACGAGTGCTACGACATCGAGGGCTGGCCCACGGCGGACGACACTTCGTTCTGCTACGCCGAGTCGCGCGACGGCATCCACTGGACGAAGCCGGAGCTTGGCTTGTTCGAGTACCAAGGAAACAAGAAGAACAACATCTTGTTCCGGCAGATCGGCGAGGGCGCTGCGCGATCGCGTGTCCATGGAACCCGGGTGTTCAAGGACGCCGCGGCGCCGCCCGAGGCTCGCTACAAGGCGGTGTCGCAGGGGATTTGGCAAGGCAAGACGCCGCCGCACACGATTGCCGGGATGTTCTCGGCCGACGGCATGAAGTGGACGCGCTACCCCAGCCCGGTCTGCGACCAGTTCGGCGACAGCCAGTATTCCGGCTTCTGGGACGAGCAGGCGGGCAAGTACGTGCTCTTCGGGCGGACGTCCGGTCGGGGGCGGGCGCTGGGGCGATCGGAAAGCGACGACCCGGCCCATTTCGCCCCGCTGGCGACCGTGCTTCAGACCGACGACCGCGATCCGCCCAACAGCGACTTGTACAACCCGGCGGCGATGAAGTACCCCGGCGCGGCCGGCGTCTACTTCATGCTTCCCAGCCTTTACCAGCATGATCCCGACACGCTGGACATCCGCCTGGCCGTCAGTCGCGACGGCGTCCGCTGGACGTGGCCCCAGCAGGATTCGGCATTCATCCCGTTGGGCAAGCCTGGCGACTTCGACAGCAAGAGCCTTTACATGGGCCAGGGGCTGTTGGACGTCGGCGACGAGACGTGGCTGTACTACTCCGGCTCGCCGCTGACGCACAACGGCCACGAGTTGGAAGACATTGTGAAGGCCGAGCAGCCCCGCGTCTTCAGCCGCGTGGTGGTGCGGCGCGACCGCTTCGTGTCCGCCGACGCCGGGCCCGAAGGCGGCTGGTTCGTCACGCCTCCGCTGACCTTCTCCGGCGATACGCTGGTTCTCAACGTCGAGGTGCGCGACGGCGGCGGCGTGCGAGTGGCTCTGCTGGATGAGAACGGAAAGCCGCTGAGCGACCGCGCCGCCGAGGATTGCCTGCCCATCACCGGCGATCACCTCAGCGTGCCGGTCCGATGGAAGACCGGGAGCGACGTCGCCCCCAGCGCCGGCCGGCCAACACGGCTGCGAGTCGAACTCAAAGACGCCAACGTCTATGCGTTCCAGTTCGAGGGCAGAAAAGGTGCAGAAAAGGTGCAGCAGAAGAGGTGAAGGTGACAGCCACCAAATCTGGGAATTCTGGGTAATCTCCAAGACTGTAAGCGTACCTAGTTTATCCAGATTTGGTGGCTGCCACCTTTTCCTCGGAGCAGGGTAACTGCCATTCAAGGAATCGCGTGGCTGAAGAGGATTGTTAGCCCTTCCTATAGAAGTGATACTCTTCAGAGTAACCTCGAATGAACTTCCACCCGGGATCGTCGCGCAACTGCCAGTCAAGCTTATGCTGTGCATATTTCGTGGCAAACCGCTGCTTCGTGGCGTCGATCGGCGCATCAGGCGCAACATAAATGTAGTAAGTCCGTCTTCCGCCAAACGTCTCGACGAGCACGGTGATGCCAGAAGAAGGCTCGAAGGCGGTGACCAACTCATGATCGAACTCTGCCAAGGAGTAGTTGTACTCTGCTTCTGGTACGCCCGATGGTTTCACCTTCGCGAGCGAATGCGTGACGATTAGTAACTTCGGTAACTTCTTCTGTAAGGCATCGAAGTCGGGCCTTTCCGGGAAGCGCAAATGCAAGGGAAAACCTTCGTGCCGAATCTCGCCCGAATACCACTTCACTTCCGTTGTTTTACTGTCTGCTGCCATGATTGAGCTCGCTCCGAGAATCCATACTGCCGCTGCAGTTGTCAGCCTCAGTTCAGGCTAGGCCGGCAAAAGGTGGGCCGGCAAAAGGTGACAGCCACCAAATCTGGGAATTCTGGGCAATCTCCAAGCCCGTGGTTTTTCGTAGTTTCTCCGAATTTGGCGGCTGTCACCTTACTCACCTTTTCCTCCTTGGTGGCTGTCACCTCTTCCTTTTCTAATCCACCGGTCCCGGGCGGACGATCACCGGGGCGGTCTTGATTCGCGGACGGACCGAGAGCCAGTCCACGCCCTGGAACACCGGGTCGTCGATTGCGCGAACTTCCTCCTCGCCAAGGTAGGGACACATCGTATCCACCCATAGAATCAGCCTGCGCAGGCTGATCGGGTCGACCTTGACGTCGTGATGCGTGCCGCTTGAGGCGATCTCGATCAACCGGCTCTTGTACGACAGCGCGATCATCGGCGGAGGCGCCTTGTACGCCGCGGGGTCCACCGTGCTGTAGCCCTCGACCATGAGCATCCCGGCGATGCCGAAGCCCGGCGGCGGATCGGCGGGCTTCTGGTACGCCACGCCCCAACTCGGCCGGCCGGTCATGATGAAGTACGGCTCGGCGAATCCGAGGAACCCCGGCCGCGGCGTCAGGTCGAACGTCTTGACGGCCTCGCCGTCGCCCTGGTGGCACTTCGCGCAATACTGGTCGAGCACCGGCTGGACGTATCGGGCGTAGCTGACCGTGTCGTCGCTCCACGGCGGCGGCTCGATCGCCCGCGGCTCCTTCATCAGGGCGAGCGTCCTGGTTTGCGGCTCGGGCGCGCGGCTGTGCGACTCGTGGCATCCGAGGCATCCGCGGCGTTCACCCGGCATCACCCCGACGAAGCTCCGCATCGTTTGCAGCGCCCGATACTGCTCGTCGAGAAGCTGGAAATGCAGCGCCGTGCCCGAGGGGGCGTTGAAGGCGACCGAACCGTCCTCTTCGATCGGGACCGTGCCGAGGACGCGCTTGACGCCCTCGGACTGGACGATGGACACGACCGGCCCGGTCGACAGCGCCGGCCGCTTGTACCAGTAGGTATACGTCTTGGGGTCGATGTTCAACACGCGAAGATACCGGGCTTTGCCGCGAAGCTCGACCGGGGCGCCCTGGTACACGTTGCCGCTAAAGAGCACGCCGCCGGCCGGTTCGAGCCGGTGCTCGCGGTCGGGCCAGGCGACGCGGTCGGGGATCACGGGCGGTTTCTCGCGCGGGCGGATCGGCTGGGCGTGCAAGACGTTGTACGTTCCCTCGTGGATCAGTTCGCGGTTGCCCCAAACGTCCATCAGGTAGAGAGAGAATTTGCCGTCGCGCTCGGCCGAAACGAGGAAGTCCTTCTCGCTCAAGGGATACGGCGAGTAGTAGCCGCGGTATTGTCCGCTGGGATGGTAA
>JAPLNP010000308.1 GCA_026401055.1 Planctomycetia bacterium | reverse complement strand
ACTGGTCAACTTCAGCTTCCCGCCGGTTCCCAAACTCTCAATCGGTCGGGTGAAGGCGTCAACCTCACTGATGCGACAGCGTGTGATCCGAGACTGGCCCTGGGTAACTTCTCAATAACCCCGTGATATGGGCATAGGGGTGCGGAGGGCGGCGAGCGACCGCGCACGAGTAGGCCGCGGCGAACAGAGATGCGGAGGTTCTTGCGGAGGCGTCGAGTGGCTATGCCTCCTGGGCCGCTTGCCGCACGAGGTCGGGCAAGGAGAGCATTTCATGCGTTTTGCGTATGCGATCCTGAAGGTACTGCCAGAAGGATACGCCCAGCTTCCGGCAGGTCTTCTTCAGGCTGATAAAGGTGTCGCGGCAACGGCGCCCCAACTCGCTGCGCGTGCCGGCGCTGATCTTGCGCTTCTTCGCCCATTCCCGGATGTCCTGCTCCGAGAGATTGTTGTGCAGGGGAATCTCGGGATGATCCAGGACCAATAAGAGATCGTCTCGCTTGTCGTGGATCCGCTGCAGGGCCTCGTTCAGCTCGACAAAGCCCGTCCGCCGTGTGAACAGCCGCTGGAAGTCGCGCTGGAGGCCTGCCTTCCGCCGCAACGTGGGCGACTCCCGGTATGCCCGCAGACGCTGGTAGTACCTCCACAGGTCGTCGCGGACGCGATCGGTCGCCTCTTGCTCCCGTGGGTTCATCGGCAGCAGTTTCTTCAGCGACCGCTCGGCATGCAGCCAGCACAGCCCGTGAAGCAGACCCAGAATCTTGAACTGCCCGGCATCGTCGCTGACCAGCGGCTGGCCGAGGTACAATTCGTGGCGGATGAGGGTTCCGAAGAGGGCCGCTTCGGTGACGATCCGCCGTGGCTCGTCGGCGAGGATTCCCCAAGCCAACAATTGCCGTTGCCATGCCTTCTCGCCGACGACGACGCGGTCGGCCTTCCTCACGGCGGCCTCCAGACGCCGCAGCAGCGGCCGCGACAGCCCCTGATATTCCATGTAAAGCAGGGCGTCCTCGCCCATCACGTACTCCTCGTGCGGCGCCCGCAGCAACTTGAGGAAGTTGATCCGGCTCTTGCTTTCCGTGGTCGTGAACGACGCGAAGAAGGGATTGGCGATCACCGTGGTGTAGGCGTTCTTGCCCAGGTGCCGGGCGCCCGTGTCGTCGGCCTGGAAATAGTCCGACACCTCACGTGCCGCCGGCAGCAGACCGTCCTTCTCCGCGTGGAACTGGTCGTGCCCTTCGGTCAACAGGCGGTCGATCTGCCCGGTCGAGATGTCGATCCCCCGTTCCAGCAACTCTTCGTGGATCAACGGCTGCGTCACGTGATTCTGGTAGTGCTGGTAGAGGACGTGGGTCCGCAACGTCGGCCCAAAATGCCCCTCGACGTGAGCGGGCAGCGAGGCCGTGCGGAACGTCCCGTCGGGCAAAAGGTAACGCAGACGCCGGTAGCAGACATTATGGGCCTCGATCTTCAAGTCCTGGACCACAAAGTCCTCGTAACCGTTTTGCCGCGTACCCTCGGGCAATCCTTCCAGAGGCAGCGGGATGGTTTCGTGGATCATCAACGCCGGAGTTTTCTGGCGTTTGGCCGAGCCGGGCCGCTTGCCCCGCCGCCGCTTCTTGCGCGAAGGATCGGGATGCGGTTCGTTCAGCGTGCTCGGCCGGATCGTCGGCCGCGGCGGTAGCCCCTTCAACCGGGCGATTTCGTCCTGCAATTGCTGGATCTCCGCCCTCTGCTGCTCGATGATCCGCAACAACGCTTCCACCAAAGGCGTCCGCTGTTCCGGCGGCACCTCGATGCCCGCGATCCTGATCGGCTCGGTTCCATCCATGCCCTACAAGAAACACCACAATCGCCCTTCGCGTAAAGACCAGTTTCACGGGGTTATTGAGAAGTTACATCGAGAGCGTAGGGCGACAACGCCTCGCCCTGATGTGCGCCGAGAAGGAACCGCTGGACTGCCACCGCATGATCCTCGTTTGCCGTCATCTGCGGAACCAGGGCATCGCGATTCGGCACATCCTGGCCGACGGCGAGGCCGAGGACCACGCCGCCGCGGAACGCCGGCTGCTGCGGCTGACGAAAGAGGAGCGCACGCTCTTCGAGCCCGACGTTACGGAGGAAGAACTGCTCGGCCGCGCGTACGAGAAGCGAGGCCGGCAGATCGCGTACCGCATGTGTGCCGAAGGAGACTCGCCATGACCGAATCCACGTTGCCCGAGAACAAGGCCCCGATTACGCTCTTCACGATCGGTTTTGCGGGCAAGTCCGCCGAGGAGTTCTTCACCGCGCTTCGCAAAGCCGGCGTCGAGCGTCTGATCGACGTGCGGTTGAACAACGTCTCGCAGTTGGCCGGTTTCACCAAACGCCGCGACTGCCTTCTGACCGTGAGTCTAGGCGGCCCCTGGGCCCCACGCGACGGCAGTCGAGCCGAGGCGTGCTACAAGCTGATTGCCGCGGTAATCGAATTGCGCCAGGGGCGGTAATAAGGGCGGCAACAAGGCGGTCCGAATCACTTCGGCGCCGCCGCGCCCGCCGGGACTTTGATCTGCTCGCGGTACCGAGCGTAGAGTTCCTCGGCTTTCTCGGGCGAAAGGTCGCCGACGATCATCCGCATCCGCGCGCTGGCGGGTTCGCCGGGCTTCAGGTCGCGGCCAAACAGCGAGAAGTAGATCGATCGGTGCGAAGCGACGCCGTCCACCGGCGTCCGGTTGTACGAGACGGCGATGGCGAAACAATCCTCGGGCGGCGACATCAACAGCACGGACTGCCCGCCTTGCGCCGCGCGACGCATCGCCATCGGCGCGGCCAGCCGCTGCGTGACCGACCATTGCACCGGATTGGGCGGGAACTCCCAGCGGCGATCGTAAATCAGCCGCGATGCCTCTCGATCCCGCGGAAAGAACAAGTACGTCCCTTCGAGCAGCGTGCAGTAATCAGCCGGCAGAAACCCCGGCTTGGCCTGGCCGTACAGGCTTCTGTCCGCATAGACCATCGTGTCCGAACCCTCGCAGAAGTAGGACGACAGAAACACTTCCGCCGCGGGCATCGCCCGCTGAGGCGTGCAGATCGTCTCGTTGTCAAGCGTGTCCGGCGCCACCCAGCGGAACACGGCCTTGAGTTCAAACGGACGCTCCTCCGCCGGCGGCCAGGTGATCTCCAACGCTCCATCGGGAAGCAGCTTCGCCTGGGCGGGCCAATGACGCGGCGAATCGCCATAGCGGTAGTCTTGCCCCAGCACGCGGTAGTAACTCAGGATGCCGGGGTTCGGATCGCCCCACGCCAGTTCCTTGCCCGAGGGCACGTGGACCATCGTCCGAATGCCTTGGCTCTTTCCGTCGATCTGCATTTTGCCCCGCACGACGCCGGTGTCGAACTGGAAGTAGCCCTCGCCGGCCGGTTGGAAGGTCAGGTCTGCCGCCGCCGCGCCGCCGGGCACGATGCCGGGCATGACGACCGAAACGGCGGCAATCAGAATTCCCAAGGTGAATCGCATGACAGTACCTCGCTGTGGTTGAGGGATCGTGGGCGCCACTGCCGCTTGGCTGAGGATCAGCATAGCGCCCGAACGGGGCCGTGTCCAGAGCCAACCCCAAGAAGTAGTTGACCACGCCGCCCGGACGCACTAGTCCCTAAACAAGCGAATAGCGATGTTTGGTTTCCCGGATAATCTGTGTAGCGGGCGTGGCGCAGCCGGACCGCTTGGCCCCGGGCGGCGTCTTGGGGGGCGTTGGGTTGTGGGGTGCTTCATCTCGGGCTTCGGT
>JAPLNP010000346.1 GCA_026401055.1 Planctomycetia bacterium | reverse complement strand
CCTCTCTCCGTTCCCGTGTTTTCGTTACTTCGGAAATCCCAAATATCCGGGCCCTTGACACGACGGCGGTTATGGGTGTCCCCTTTTCTCTCCCAGCCGGCACTCAACGCGGGGTCGGATGCTGGAGATCCGAGGCGTCGCCGGTTGAGGCGAAGGTTGCGGGGCCGGATTCGCGCGAGAGATAGTGGGCCAGGCGCTCGATCAACTCGACGCGATCGATCGGTTTGGTGAGGTAGTCGTCGCAACCTGCTTCGAGGCATCGTTCGCGGTCGCCTCGCATGGCATGGGCCGTCAGTGCGATGATGGGCAGTTCGCAGCCGGCCTCCCGGAGTCGCCGGGTGGCCGCATAGCCGTCGAGCACCGGCATCTGCATGTCCATCAGGATGCAGTCGAAGGGTTGCCCGGCGTCGCGGGCTTGGAACACCTTGTCGACGGCGATTTGACCGTTCTCCGCCACATCGACCGACGCGCCGCGCTTTCTTAGGACGAAGGCGATGAGGAGCTGATTGTCGGGGCCGTCTTCAGCCAGCAGCACTCGCCCGGAAAGATGGATGTCCGCCGTGGTCGTATTGGAGGTTTCTTCGGTTTTGGCGAGGACGGCCTCGCTGGTTCCGTCCAACATTCGGACACCCGTCAAGGAGCCGGTTTCGATGGCAACCAGGAACTCGCTGCCTTCTCCCTCAATGCTTGTGCAGGAGATATCGCCGCCGAGCATTTGCCCAAGGCGTTTGCTGATGGTCAAGCCGAGGCCGGTGCCGCCGAATCGCCTGGTCATCGAATTGTCGGCCTGCGAGAAGGGCTTAAAGATCAAGGCCTGCTGTTGGGGCGTCATTCCCACGCCCGTGTCGATCACCTCGAAGCCGATGTGCGGATTGGCGCTCTCGGGCGGATCCATCATGCGTACGACGAGTCGCACGCTGCCGTGCCGGGTAAACTTGATGGCGTTTCCCGTCAAATTGATGAGGATTTGGCGGAGCCGCGTCGGATCGGTGTGGATGGTTTCGGGAACCAGACCGACGAACTCGACCTGGAATGCGAGGTTCTTGGCGATCGCGCGAGCCCGCATCAGGGAAGCCACCTGGCCCACGAGTCCGCAGGGCGAGCAGACGAGTTGTTCGACGGTCATCTTGCCGGCCTCGATTTTCGAGATGTCGAGGATGTCGTTGATGACGCCCAGCAGATGATGGCCGTTGTGCTGGATGGTGCGGAGGAACTCCTCGCGTTCGGTGGCGCTGGCGTCTTGCTGCAGGAGCAAGTCGGAGTAGCCGAGGATGGCGGTCATGGGAGTGCGGATTTCGTGGCTCATATTGGCCAGGAAGTCGCTCTTGGCCCGGTTCGCCGCTTCGGCGGCCTCCTTGGCCACGCGGAGTTCCGCGGTGCGCTCGACGACGCGATTCTCCAATTCATCGCGCGCCTGTTGCAGGGCGTGGTGTCCTTGCTCGATCTGGTCGAGCATGGTGTTGAAGCCGTCGTTGAGAATGCCCAACTCGTCGTTGCTGAGATTCTTCACGCGAACCGAGTAATCGTCATCGTCGGTGACGCGCCGCATGGCCTCGACCAACCGCTCAATCGGCGCGGTAACGAAACTCTGAAGCCGGCGCGCCAGGATGACCGACACCGCCAGGGAAACCGCGAGCACGGCCAGGGTGATCCACACGAAATCCCAAATCTGCTTCCGCAGTTCGCGCATGTCCGCGCGCAGATAGATCGTGCTTACCTTGTCGTCCCCAAAAGCGACCTTCTCCGTAATGTCCAAGCGATCGGAACCGACAAAGGTCGGCCCGCTTGCCGATGGCGCCTTTGGCGCGAAAACACCTTCCGGAACCTCGGCCGGATAGGTGGCGAACACGTTGCCGCCGGCATCGTACAGGCAAGCGAACTCGACCGCCGGCTGCTGGCGGAGCGAGGCCAGGAGTTCCGTGGCCGTCTTCACGTCGTTGAACTCGACGGCCGCCGCCGTGTTGGAGCCCAGGATCGTGGCCAGGGTGGAGAGTTCCCGGGCCTTCGAGGCACGGATCATCTGCACGTTGTTGACGAAGAAGGCGATGCACGACAACGACAGAGCCACTCCGGCCGCCACGGCCGTCAACAGGCTCAGTTTCGCGTTGATCGTACGACGCAGGCGCATGGGACTCTCGTGGTTCTTGCATCCCCTACTGATGCACTAATCTAGGCTAGTCTACGACACGGGCGACCTGGAGCAACTTGGCGCTGATCGTCAAACCGGCGCGTTCGGCGGCCTTTCGGGAGACAACTACGCGGATTCGGTTCTCTTCAACGACAAATTGCACGATCCCCCCCCGTTCAAGGAAGCCGGGACCATCCCCCACGAGAAGTGCTCGCTGGCCTGCCGCCTTGCGAATGACCTCGGCCTGGGCCTCAGGCGCGAGCGATGCCGGGAGATACAAAATGTTGCACGCCGGAACGTCGGCGGCCGATGAGAAACGTCGAATCTGAATCGCCCGATCCTGGACTTTCTTGATCCGCGCGATCTGATCGAGATCCCCGATGAGCGGATCGTGCTCCGGCACGCCAATCACGAACGGGGCCTGGGGACTGGAAAACGCCTTGGCGGGCCACTCGACGTATCGGCCGAACTGGTACAGATAGGCCGCCTTGATCTGGTGCTCGCGGCTGGCCACCGACTCGGCGTCCTCTTGGGCCGCCAGCGGCGCCGGGTCAACGTTCCACGCGACAAGAAGCAACAGCCCGCGGCCCACGGCGAGAAGCGTCTCGCGCCGCCCGGCGGCGCGCGCACTCAGCGGCGAGCCCGACACGCGGTCTCGCGGCGCAGGTTGCGATGCTGGACTGCTCAATAGCGCCATGAAACGGTTCCGTAGACTCCGCGCGGAACTTCCGTTGCGTAGGTGGGGGATACCGTGGTGTTTCCGACGTACTCCCAGTGGTGCTCCTGCAATAGGTTCTGGCGGGACATCTCGTCTCTCAGTATCTCCACGTGACCTTGCCGAACACGCTGCGTTTGACCTCGGTGGTGTGGTAGAAGTAGGAGCTCGGGCCAAACTCAGGATGGTGGTCGTCGAGCAGGTTGCGACCAATGACGGCGAATTCAAAACGCTTGTTGGGCTGCCATGCCAGCCGAGCGTCCATGGTGGTGTACTCGGGTGTGCCCAGGCCGGACAGGCTGTCCACGTAACGCGCAGTCAGGTCAAACTGCCAGCGGTGGCCTAGGTCCCAGGAGGAAAGGAAGCGAACCTGGTTGTGCGGGCTGTAGCCTTCCTGGCACTCGGAATCCGGCAGGATTCCTTCGTAGGCGTGCAAGTGCATTCGCAGGAAACTGTACGATCCGGAGAGACGCCACGCATCCGACATCGTCCACTGTCCGGCAACCTCGACGCCGTAGCTTTCCCCGCGCATCCCGTTGACGCCCTGAATGGGGGCGATCCAGTCCTCGTACTCCCCATGCTGTTCGGGGAACCAGTCTTCCTCCCGAAACGCCAGCAGGTTTTCGTATACGTTGTAGAACAAGGCCAGATCGTACGCGAACCGTTTCTCGGGTTGCGCCCGATAACCGATCTCATAGGCCATCAAGTCCTCGGAGTGAAGGAGGGGGCCTTCCCACCGCGGAAAGTACTGATAGGGCGACTTCTCCATCGGCTCGGGGGGATCGGTGATGAATCCATCGCGTTCAAATTCCGAAGGCGTGCGGACCGCGCGGGAGACAGCCCCCCACAAGGAATGCTTCTTGTCGGGCGTATACAGAACGCGGCCGCTGGGTTGGTACTCGAACCCGGTGTAGTCGTTGTGCTCGAATTTCGACCCGACCGTGAAAGAGAGTCGGTCTTCAACCAATACGATCTCGTCTTGAACAAACACGTCGAACCGTCCCGTGGTCCGCTGCGGTGGAGTCAAGTTCCAGCCGAAGCCGTCGCACCCGACATCGTCATGCACTTGGCGGTAATCGGTTCCCCAGATGACCTTGTGGCGCTCGGCCAGGGGGAAGCGGTGCTGAAATTCGACGTCGAACGTGTTTAATGCCTCGCTCCAAGAGATGTCAGCTCGCCGTGCCCGATCAAAGTACGTCTGCAACATCCAATCAGAGTCGGCGTCGTAGACGTGCGTCCATCGGGCGAGGACGTTGCCGCCCGTGGGCACGTCTTCATCGACCGTAGTGCGGCTATAGGGCGGAAAAGGCGTGACGTCTTCGCCGATCGTGCCGTCTCCGCCAATGTAGTAGTCGCCTTGGACGGTCACGAGGTTGGATTTGTCCCGGTCCGGTTCCCAGTCGGCGCGGAAGCCGGCGCGGCCCTGCCGCCAGGCGTCGTAGTCGGGACCGCCGGGATTGAACCCCGCCGCTTCCTCGCGGTGTTTCCCGTAAACCCGATAGTGCAGATCCTTGCCGATCGCGCCTCCGACGCGGAACCCACCCAAGGCGTGGTCTTCCGAGCCGCCGCCATAGGTCACGAGTGCCCCTTGGGTGTCCTTGGCCTTCTTGCTGATGATGTTGATCACGCCGTTGACGGCGTTGGCGCCCCAAAGCGTCCCGCCCGGCCCGCGGATCACCTCAATCCGTTCGATGTCCTCCAACAACAAGTCCTGAATATCCCAATACACGCCGGAGAACAAAGGTGAATAGACCGTCCGGCCGTCGATCAACACCAGCAGCTTGTTGGAGTAGACGCCGTTGAACCCGCGCGAGGAGATGGCCCAGTCGTGGGCATCGACTCGGGCGACCTCCAGTCCGGGGACCAGCCGCAGCAGATCGGGGATGTTGTTGGCGCCGCTACGGCGAATCATCTCGTTGGTTATCACGAAAACAGCCGCCGCCGACCGACCGACCGTGCTCTCCTCCTTCGCGACCAACGTGACCGGAATGTCCATCGAGGGGACCACCACGGGCGTCTTGGCAAGCTGCTCGATGTCCATGTCGAGGATGCCGCCGGCCGGCTTGCCGCTGCTGCCCGCCTGGGTGGCCGGGCCGTCCGAAGAGCCGGCCGGCTCCGATTGAGCCAGGGCCGACACGGGTGCGATTAACGTCAAGACGAGCAAAGCCCCGCACTTCACCCGCCTCGGTAACCCGTTGGGGCCGCGGCGCATGTCCGCCCCTCCCTGAGCTAGCGACTCGATTCGGCCGGGGCCGCAGTTCCACTGCAACACCCACGGGGGCAGTCCGCAATGCAGGCATCTCACATCTCGTATCGGTCCACGGAAAAACCGGCGGTGACACAATGTCGCGTCGGTCGTGGCGATTCTTCCGCCCACGGGCCACATGGGCAGCGGCAAAGTCAACGTAATCGTTTTTTGCACCTGCCAGCCGCTCAACTCCACGACCACCAGATGCTCGGATCGCGTCGCGGGGGCGCCAGCGCAACCTCCGCCGCGCACCGGGTGAGCATGGCGCCGGCGATTCGAGCATGACCACGACAAGCGTGGACATGGCGCCCGGCGTCTCCCGGATGAATGGTGGGACGGACTCGCCGCGCTCGGCCTACCCTACTTGACGGGGCGGATGGTGGCCGTTATCGTGGCCTTGTCGACCGGATCGGTCAGCTCGATCGCCAGCCGCGTCGGAGGCGAGTGGCCGTGGAGGTCTTCCTGGATCTCGTCGGGCCGGATCTGCATCGACGCGCCGGCGGTGTCGATCTCGACGTCGACCGCGCCGTCGCCCTCGCCGATCCGCAGGTGGTTCCCATCCACGCGATGCCACTTGTCGAACGTCACCAGCGGCGTTTCAAACGTGGTCGGGCTGGCGAACTCGGCCTCGTCGGTCACGCGCAAGCTGCCCGCGCCCTCGCGTGAATAGACGAACGTCCGCACCAACCGCTTGAGCGACTTGACCTTGTACGCCGCGCTCAAGTCGAGAACGAGCGTGTCGGCCTTGTCGCCAAACTCGGTTTTGAGCACGCGTGCTTGGGCCTGGCGGCCGGTCTCTTGAAGCTCGCCGCCGATGCGGGGCACGGGATGTCCCCACGAGTTGAGCACGCCGCTCGCGTAACGCTCGTTGCTGAACGTCCGCCGCGTGTAGGTCTCGCTGCCAGGGTCAACCAGCGGCGTCTTGTTCCCCAGGGCGACGACGAACGAGCCGACGTCGTTGTGGTTGTGGTGTTCGGCGTTGTGGCCGCCTTTCAGCGCGACGCCGAAGGGTCGTTCGGCCCCCGGCCCCGGCCGGCAGATCAAGATCCCCGCGTCGGCGAACCAGTTGCGAAGCGGCTGCTCGGGCGCGACGGTCTTGTCCACCGGCCGCTCGCTCACCGAGTTGGGGAACCCGAACAACCCGAAGGTGGACAGGCTGCCCGCCTCGTCGAGCGTCACCAGCGGCCCGGGCTGCTGAGAGCCGAAGTCAAACCGCCGGTTCACGTAGCTGGTGAGCCAATCGGTCGGCTGGTCGTTAAGACCGCAATCGGCGAACGCCGGATACACCCCGGGGGTGATCTCCATGCGGCGCCCGTACTGGGCAATCTCGCGCACGAGCGGCGCGGCCATCAGGTCGACCCGCCCGGCGGTCTCTTGGTGAAGCGTCTCGGCCAGCATCACGTAATGCCCGAAGCCGTAGTTCCAGTATCCGAGCCCCTCCGAGCAGTACCCGTCCGGCGTAAAACCCTTCAGGAAGTTCTGGATGTAGTCTTCGGCCGAGGCGACGAACCACGCCCGCCGGTCGGCCGGTTCGATCGCCGTCAATGCCGCGCCGGTCACGTTCGCCAGACAGACGGCGTTCCAGTTGTTCGTGGTCATCAGCCACCACAAGGCGGGCTTGCCGCGGGCAATCGCGCCCTCGTAAGGCACGAAGATTCTCCGCTCCAACTCGTCGCGCACCAGTTTGCGGACGTCCGGGCTGAGCTTGTCGCCGAGCCAGTAGTCCGCCGTGGCCAACTCCCAGCCCGTGGCGGAGGAAAACAGGTCAACGGTGACTTCGGTCCCCTTGAAGTTGGTCAGGTCTCGATCGTGGGCGGGAATGACCCAACTCTTTTCGCCGCAGACCGCCCGAAGGGCCTCCTCGATCCCCGGCAGGAATCGCCCTCGGTTCTCGAGGCACTCGGCCAGGGTCAGCAGAGTCACGCGATGGTGGCGCGTGGAGATCACGTGCTCGCAACGGGAGCGATTCCCGTTGCGCGAGAACTCCAGGAACAACTCGTCGGTCACCTCGGGGATGGGTTCGGATAGAAGCGACTCGGCCCGGCGGATCACGTCCTTGGCCGAGGCGGACTTCGCCACCGCGTCCCAGGCTCCGCGATCCGTGATCGGCCGGCCGACGCCCCGGGGCGTCTTGGGCAGCATCGACGCCGCCAGCTTGACACGAGCCGGATCGGGCGGGCCGCCGGCCGTCGCGGGAACCACGCACGCCAGCAGCGCAAACAGAAACGTACAGGATCGAGTCGTCAGTCTCATCGCGGGGTCTCCTTAGGCATGTTCTACTCGATCCCGAAGCGGCGCATGACGATGTCGAACACGTCGATGTCGCCGACCAGGTGGTGGGGAAACAAGCCCGGCTCGTTGGCCAGCAACACGGTTTGTTGGGAAGGATCGCGGACCGGCGCGCCGTGCGAGCCCTTCACGAGCGTCGCGTCCAGGGGAATGCTCTTCGTCGTGGGATCGAAGTGCAACTCCACCGGATCGTAGCCCGGCTTGCGGTGGATGTCCACCGTCCGAGCGAAACCGGGCGCCCGGGCGTCGTCCAGCCACCAGTAGTAAGCCTGCCAACTGTTCGGCGACGAGATCAGCACCAGGTCGCCGCTTCGCGGATGGTTCAGCTTGTACTTGGGCAACTGCTCGCTGGTCAGGACCTCGGCGAAGCCCTCGCGACGGGTGAAGAGCTTGGCCACCTGTTCGATCACGACGCGGTCGGCGCCGGGCACGAAGACGTGCGAGAACTGGTGGTCGACCATCGCCCAGGCGCGGCTGGCGGCCAGATCGAGATGCTCACCGTCGGCCTCCTGGCGAACCGCGAGCAAGCCGGCTTCGCGCAAAATGCGGTTGGGATACGCGACGTGATCGACGGGCGTGATGGCGTACTCGCCGGCAACGAGCCACAGGAGCTTCTCGCCGCCGTACGCCTCCGTCAGTCCAGCCGCCAGACGTCCCAACTGCTGGTCCAACTCGGCAACCGCCGCGCGGGCCGGCTCGCTGTCCGGGCCGGTCCGCTGGGCGGCGTAGTCCAGGTGCGGCAGATAGATGTAGAAAAGGTTCGGCTTGTACTCTCGGGCGGCGAAGATGGCCGAGTCGACGATCCAGGCCGTCCCCTTCACGTTGGCCATCGGACCCCAGAAATGCTGCAACGGAAAATCGCCGAGTTGACCCCGGAGCGTGCCGTCAAGCTCGGCCGGCCGCGTGTAACACCAGAGCGATACGGAGCCGTCGGGATTGTGGATCTGGGCAGGCGTGCAGACGTAGTCCGCCTCGCAACCCTTGCTGTGCAACGGGAACCAAACGGCCGCGGTCAGATTGCCCACGGCCTGGTAGAGC
>JAPLNP010000172.1 GCA_026401055.1 Planctomycetia bacterium | reverse complement strand
GGCGAATCACCGAAACACTCCGTTCGGTCCGCTCCCCGCGAACCACCCGCGCGACGTCCGCAAGCCATTAAGACCCGCGGGACCCGCCAAAGAACAACTCTGACAACTGGGTGGTACACATGCCTGTTCCACCCGGATCCGGTTGCGGTCTGACTAGTCGCCCTCGCAGACGACGCGGAAGCCGACGTTGTAGACCCGCTGGTAGTCGCGGTAGGCCAGGCGAAAGGCGGCGTGGGCACGCGGGGGACGATCGCGCCACGAGCCGCCGCGGACGACGCGGTCGGCGGGCCCGACCGGGTCGTTGCGGCCGTCGCCGGCCACGTAGGGATACGCCCGCATCGCCGATCGTGTCCATTCCGAAACGTTGCCGTGCACGTCGCACAGACCCCAGGCGTTGGGCTCGTAGCGGCCGATGTCCTCGGAAACGAAGCCGTGATCGTTGAATCGCTCGTCCTTGGGGATCCAGTCATCGTACTTGCCCGGGTTGGCAAACGGCACGCGCTCCTTCTTGTAGGGATCGCAGACGAACTCCCGCAGCGTGAGGTCGGCCAGGTTGGCGAACCGCGAGAAGTCGGCATCCGTGTCGCCGTAATAGAAGGGCGAGTCCGCGCCGGCGCGGCAGGCGTATTCCCACTGAGCCTCGGTCGGCAGCGTACACGCCCACCCGGTCCGCTCGCCGAGCCATCGGCAGAAGGCCATCGCCTGTTGCCAGGAAATCCGCACGACCGGCTGCCGCGGCCCGTTGACGTAGAACCCGCGGACGCCAAACTGCATCGCGTGCTTCGACTCGACACGGCTGTCGTGCGTGGGATCGAATCGGGCGAACTGGGCGTTGGTCACCTCGAACTGGCCGATCCAGAACGGCTTGTCGATCTCGACCGCCGTGGCGGGCCGCTCGTCGAGGCAGCCCGTGTCGCTACCCATCACGAACCGCCCGGCGGGAATGCGAACCAGTTCCATGCGGACGCCCTCGCCCAGGTCGATCTCGCGTCGGAACTCGCCCGCGGCGCGCTGGCGTCGCTCGGCCTCGGCGGCGTCGAACGGCCAGCCGGGACACTCGGGCTTGGTCGTCTGGCCGGGCGGCTCGGGCTCGGGCTCCGCGGGCACGACTTTCTGCTCGGGCGGCGCGGGAATCGCCTCCGGATCGACGTCCATCTTGGCATAACGCTTGAGCAACTCGCGCCGCCGTTGGGCAAATGGCCGCACCCGTTCCTGGCCGGCGATCTCAGTCCAGGTGCCGTGATACGGGGCATTCAGGTCGATCCAGGTGATCAGCCGGTCCCACGCCTCGTCGTCGAGCCGCGCGCCGTGGTGGCCCTTGGCGAGCATCTGGACAAGCTCGGTCGTGCCGGCGTGATACTCCATGGGCGTGAGCATGTGGTAATCGCTCTCCATGCCCGGCCGGCGCACGAACCGGTGCAACTCGGCGTAGGAGACGGAAAAATGACCGGCGTCGATTCCGCCGGAGTGGAACAGGCTGGTGTAGTCGTCAATTTGCCGCGTGCCGCGCAGGTCGGCAATCTTCAGCCCATCGGCCCGCGGCTGGTCGTTGTGACAGGCAACGCAATACTTGTCCAGCACCGGCTGCACTTCCCGGGCGAAATTGAATCCCCGCGCGGGCCCTCGCCACGGCTCGATCTCCGACGGCCGGCGACCGGCGGCGAGCGTTCGCCGGTTCGGCGGGCCGGTGTTCTGGCTCTCGTGGCAGCCGACGCACGAAACGACTTCGCCGGGCATGGCCGTGAACCAACTCCGCATCAACTGCAACGCCTTGCCCTCGGCGTCCAACGGCTGGACGGCCAGGGGCGTGTTGGCGGGAACGCGGAACACGGCCGAGCCGTCCTCGTCGACCGGCACGGTGCCGACGATGCGTTTGATGTCCCAGGGGCCTTCCATGCCGACGACGCCCTGCGGTCCGCCCATGTTGGGGTAGAGATAGTGGTAACTCAGCAGCCGCAGTTTCTTGACCGTGCCGCGGGGAATGCCCGAGAGCCCGTCGCCGGCGTAGATGTCCGAGAGATAGACGACGGCGTCGTCGCGGCCGAGGTCCACTTTGTCGGGAATCACCGGCGGCGTGGGCGTCTTTCGCAACGGGATCGGCTCCAAGAGCGCGAAGCCGGGCTCCTCGCGCATCAACAACATTCCGTCATACACGTCGACCAGATAGATGCCCCAGAGCGATTCGGGCGTCGGCTTCGCGGCGACGAGGAAATACTTGTCGCTCAGGGGGAACGGGTGGAGAAATTTCGGCCACGATTGGTCGACGAGATTGTCGGCGATGATCGCTTCGACTTTCTTGCCGTACCCGGGGATGCGTTGCACGGCGCCGTCCGCCTCGCGACGGCCCTTGGCGACGTCGAACACCACCAGTTCGCCCATCCGCGGCACGCCGTGGTGGCCGCCGACGATGCCGACGAACTCGGTCGGATGGCCCGGTATCGGCCGCGCGAAAAAGTTCGCATTCGGCCAATAGGAATTGCTCCCGTAATACTCCATCTGGCCCGTGCCGTCCGGATTCATGTGAAACAGCACGCGGTCGTGGCTGTGCGGCGTGTCGGTGTATTCCCAGCGGAGATAGAGCACGCGGCCGTTGGGCAGAACGGTCGGACACCAGTTGTGCTCCTGGTCGAAACAGAGTTGCCGGACGTTCTGGCCGTCGGCGCCCATCCGGTAGAAATTGGCCACCCGGGTGCTCCCGTTGACGCACGGCACCGCCGCCATCGACGCGGTCGAGGAGAAGATGATGTCGCCGCCGGGCAAATAGCAGGCGTCGTAGTGATCCACGTCGCTCAGGTCGGCCGGTGTCAATTGGCGCAAGCCCGAACCGTCCGCGCGAATCTCGAAAACGTGCCAGCGGTCGTGCGTGCCGATCGACGAGAAGAGCATCCGGTCGGCGTCGAAGTGAAGATCGACGTCGCCGACGAAGTACGGGCCGCCGGGCCGATAGAGCGTCGCCAGCGCGCCGTCGCGCCGGATGGGCGAGAGCACGGCGATGTCGTCGTGGAAGCCCGTCCGCGGCAGCGCGCAATTGCTCTGCCAATTCTGAGGCAACCCCAGCGACGGCGCGCCGTCGCCCCGACGCACGAGCAGCAACCGGTCGAAATCGAGCAAGGGATTGGCCGTCGCCACGCGATATTCCAGGCGCGAGGCCGCAAGATAGATCCGGCAGAATTGCTCCCACCTGGCCTTGCCGTCCGGTTCCGGCGCCAGAAGTTTCCACTCGGCCGAGAGCGCCTCGACTTCCCGCCGCGCGTCTTCGAGAAAATCAGACGCGGGGCCGTCCATCGTCCGGTAGTCTTCGATCAGTCTTGCCGCGTGCCAAAGCCGCTTCTCCAGCCGCTCGGGCGAAAGATTCACGACGAACGGTTGTGCCGACGAGCCGGCCGCCTGGCTCGAACACCGCGCAATCCAGGGCGTCATGTCGATTCGAGAGTGGTCTGCCCCCTGAAGCAGTTCGTCCCGGGCGGCCGGGCCTTCCGAGAGCAGTTCCTCGCCGCGGAGCACCTCGATCCGCGGCGAAGCGGCTTCGTCGACTACCGAAGCGTGCTCGGGGATCAGATCGAGCGGCGGACTCGGCGGGCGGCCCTCGGCCGTCTTGCGTCGAGCCGGCTCGCGATCAAGCCGCCAGCCGGCCGGAAACGCGACCGCCGAGTCGAACCGCAACGCGCAAACGTGACCGATGCACGACCCCGGGCAGACCAGCTTGATCGTGTGCCGGCCGGCGGCGACGTGCATCGTACACTGCGCCTCCCACCGAGCCGTGCTGGTTTGCCAGCTTCCGGTGACGCCGGCCAGTCCGCGGTGTACCTTCTCGCCGTCAAGGTAAACGTCGACCGGCCGCGACGTCTCCGCCGCGTAGAGTGCCGCCAGCGCGTAGTCGGCGGTGACGGGGAAGTCGAGGTCGTACTCGGCCTGATTCGGCTGCGGGCCGGCGTTCCAGATGCACGCATAGCGGTCGGCGTACCCTTCGCCGTCGCTGACGCGGACGTTGCCGCGGTCGAACCAATCGGCCCGAATGGTGAAACTGGCGATCGGCTCGGCGGCGAAGCTCGGCGCGAGGCAGCAGAGAAGGACCGGCGCGGCGGTCCAGAGACGCAAAGCGGCCATGCGGAACTCCATTGGGGAATCACTCCGGGAGGGGCAAGACCTCGCTGGCCGTGATGGCGGTTCGCCGATTCCGGCAGTCCGCGCCACCATGCCCGACAAATCGGACCGCACCGCACGCGAACCTATTCCATACTACATGGAGTGCATTCCGGAAACAACCGCGTTCGCGGTGTCAGATGGTTGCTCGGAGACGGCTGCCGCCCAAACGGTGTAATCGCGGCCGCCAAAGGCTTGGTGGGACTTCGCAAGCCGTCCTCTCGCCGAACCACCGTTTGCCGCGAGAATCACGTTCGACCGGCGGGCGGAGCGTCACGAGAATCATGGTGTGCTCGGCCCACCTTACCATTACTTTGGCGACGAAAGGATGCTCTCGGGCCTTCACTTCCCGAAGAAGACTCGGGGTTTCCGCCATATTCCTTGTCGAACGTCAGTCAGTCGCACACCGCGCCGTTACCGCGGGCGCGATCGCAACGTTCCGGGGTGATCTTTCACTTCGGCCGGTACATCACGTCGTCCGACCCGTCCTCCGGCAGGAACAGATTACCGTCCAAGTAATGAATGCGCCGCTGAAAGTTATTCAAGAGGCCAGTCCCATGGTGCCTCTACGGTGGCGTGTGTCCGCCACGATCTATTCCGAGAACTCCGGCTTCTTTAGGGTCGAACGCATTGACTTTGCGGATCGTGCTGGTCAAATAGAATATAGGGAATTGTTGGAGGTGATCCCGGTGCCCGTAATCTTGGCTCGCAAGTTTCCCTGACTCTGCGTCTGGAAACGGAGGACTCTGCGAGAGTGAGCGTCCGCGGCTTTGAGGGTGATCTGCTTCCGTGTTACCTGTTTGATCACGTGATTTTGAAAGGGAGAGTATTGTGACGAGAGCTTGTTTTGGAACGGTTGGGGTGCTTCGCGGTGGTCTGTTGATTCTACTGGTTGGAGTCTGGCTGGCTGGCGGGGCGATGGGGGAATTGCAGATTTCGCCCGGGATCGCGACTGTCGACGGCAATCTTGGTGACTGGGCGGAGGCCAACTGGATCGCGATGAACGACACCTTTTACAGCGACCCGTCCGACGTGACCGGGGCAAAGTGGGCCGCCAGGTGGACGCCCGACACGATCTACGTGGCCGTCACCGGCGTGGATGCCGACCACAGGTTCACCGAATCGAATCAAGGATGGGACCAGCAGGACTCGGTGGAGATCTTTGTCGACGCCGCGAATAAGAACGTCGTCGGCTTTGCTGACCCGGGGAACTGGAAAGACGCCCAGCAATACTGCGGCGCGCCGAATGGGACTCCCGGCGGCGAATGGCTCATACTGGGTTACGTGCCGCTGCCCGAGGGAACCGTTCCCGCGTTCGAGGCCACGGTCGTCGGTGCCACCATCAATTATGAGTTCGCGCTGCGGCCTTACAACGAATACAACATAAACAATCCGGCGGCGTCGACGGTAGTCACGCTCAGCGGGGGCATGACGGTCGGCCTGGACGTCGTGATTGACACGAAGCACGCCTGGGACCCATTCAGCGCTGCCGATGATCCCACGTTCGGCATGTTGTGCTATCTGAATAGTACCGACAAGTGGAACGATGCCAGCGTGTTCATCGACCAGGTCCTGGTGGGCTCCGTATTGCCCGGTGACGCCAACCTCGACGGCGCGGTCAACGACACTGATGCCTCGATTCTGGGCAGCAACTGGCAACTCCAGTCCGGCGCGATATGGGCAATGGGCGATTTCAACGGCGATCAGAAGGTGAACGACCAGGACGCGGCCATTATGGCTGCCCACTGGACCGCCGGCGGCGGAGCCGAAGGGTCCGTCCCCGAACCCTCGACGCTCGCGTTGCTTCTGGGCATCTTGGCTTCCCTCGCCTGCATGCGGCGGAAACGCTGAGCGAGACAGACCACGGCAAAAGGTCCGCGGACAGGGGAAGATGCCTTGTTCGAGACTCGGTCCCGGCATCATCGCCGGTCAACCGACCCGCCAACGAGTCCAATCGGGATGAATACGTTGCGTTGTGACATGGCTTGGTCCGGATACCGACCCTCCCGGTTGTCCGGACCAAGCCTTTCTTTGCCGCAATGCTATTGCTGCTTCGCGTTCATCGCGCGGACCTGCATGGCGTAGGGGGCGATGCTCTTGACCACGTCGGCGGGAATGTAGATCTGCTTCCAGACCCCCGCCGCGTCGACCTTGGCGCTGAAGCCCAGCGGCGGCGTCTCGGGGAACGGCGGCAGCTTGATTTCCGTGCCGGCCGGGAGAACGCTCGCCAGCGTGTTATTGACGAACTCGAGGGTTCCCGTCGGACTCAGATAGGCGTACCAGTCGGCGTCCGTGGGCAGCTTGGCGGCCGTCGCGGCCACGCCGGCTTCGGTGGCCAGGCTGGCGTCGGCGTTTTTCACCGCCGCGAGGGCCTTCTTCGCCACGTCTTCGCTCAGGTAGCTGAACACGACGACGTGCTTGTCGGCCGCGAGCACATAGGCGGTCATCTCGCCCTTGCCGTACATCTTCTCCAGCATCTTGGCCTGCTTCTCCATGCCGGGCATGGAGAACATCGACGACATGTCCATCTTGATCTTGAAGCCCTTGGCGCCGTCGATCTCGATCGGCTCGACCTTGATTGACTTCAGCGGCGACTTCTCGGCGCCCGCGGCCAATTCGGCCGACGCCTTCGTCTGCTCGGCATATCGGTTCAAGAAGGCCTCGCTGTCTTCGGTCCACATCGCGCCGGCCATGCCCGCGTAGAGCGGTTCGCCCGGCTTGGCGATCCCCAGCATCATCGACATGCCTTGGACGCCTTTCATGGTCTCGGTCGAGATCTTGGCAAGTTTCTCGGTCTGCTCCTCGTTAAGCCCGTATATGTTCGGAGCCGCTTTCATCATGTCGACCGAGATCCGCATGAGCGACTCCATCATCGCGGACGGCAGCGGGCCGGCGACGGCGCCCACAAACGGGCCCTTGGGCAGTCCGGCCAACACGTTGCCCTCCAGCGGCTTGACGCCCTCGAACCACTTGGCCAGATCTCCGTCGGGCACGAACAGCCCGTTGGCGCTCAGACGCAACGCGCCGTCCTCTTCGATCACCAGGCCGACTCCCACGGCGGTGATTCCCTTCTCGGCCACGCCGAACATCTCGCGATACATGTCGAACGCGGCGGTCGCCGGGGCGGCCTGGTCGCCCATCGAGGCCATCGCCTCCTTGGCCTTTTCCAGCTCCTTGTCGGCCCGGGCGAAGAAAAGCTTCAGCCCATGGCGGGTGACGATGACCACCGCGTCGTTGTCGGTCGCCCATTGCTTCCACGGCGCGACCTCGGCGGCGACGCTCTTGGCGCTTTCGAGCACCGCCTGCAACGCTTCCTGATCGTCCGCTTGGGCGAACAGGGCGTATCCGTCCTTGTTGGCCACGAGAGTACGACGGCTGCTAATCGTGACCTTGGAAATCGCGTCGGTCACCTTCTCCGGCTCGAATTGCCCGATGAACACCTTATAGTCGCTTACCGGCAGGACAACGACGGGGATCGGCTTGCCGCCGTCTTCCTTGGCGGGCATGGCGATCACGGCGGCGGAGCCCTTTTCGTCGAGCCCCTTCTCGGCCTTGGCCATGGCCTTGAGCATCATCAAGGGGCTTGGGGCCGGCAGTTGGATTTGCTGGCCGAGCTTCTGGATCTTCGCGTCGGTCTGGGCCATTTGGTTGATGATGACGGCGCCCAGGGCGTCGTCGGGCACCATTTCCAGGACGCTTTGGGCGGCCAGACACGGCATGGCTCCCAGCAAAACCAAGCCGCACACGGCGGCACAAAACCACACAACACCTCTAGCGTTCATCTCTTTTCTCTCCGTTTCAGGTAGGCCCCATTTGCCCGCCGCCCGGCACCGAGCGGAACCGGCCAAAGTATACGCTTCTTGCCCACACATGGGGTACCACCCAGGTGAAGGTTCTCTCCGGGAAGAATTCGCCGATCATGCGGGGATATTGACCGTTCAGGTGGCACGCCCAAAAAGGGCGTGGTTGAACCTGCCCACTCTGCGTCTCATCGCCTCTGCGCGGTTCTCCTTACTTTCCTATTCTCACGCAGAGGTGCTGGGACGCAGAGGGAGGTGTAGATCGGGTGGACCAAGTTAGGGGGCGGTTCTCGGCTTCGCTGTCCGTCGGTGGTTGGGTAAGATAGAATGCCAGATGTGAAGAAGCCGACCTAATCGAGACCCCCCGTCATGGTTGTATTTAACCCATCCTCATGAAGAAGCCAATTGACGCCACGGCCACGAACCCCCTCCCGCCCGAACCGAATCTCAAAAGGGCCGAGAGGCTGCTGCTGGAACTGCTGGCCATCCCCGGCGTCAGCGGGCAGGAGGGGGCCGTGGCCGGGTTTGTTACGGACCGACTCCGCCGGGCGGGGGCGCCGAAGGGGGCGATCGAGTCGGATCAGGCCCATCGACGAAGCCCCAGCGGCGGCGAAGTCGGCACCCTCGTCTGCCGCCTCGACGGCACCCGCCGCGGACCGCGACGGCTGCTGATGGCCCACATGGACACCGTGCCGCTGTGCGCCGGCGCCAAGGCCGTCGTTCGCGGCCGACAGATCGTGCCCGCCGCAAAGGACACCGCCCTGGGCGCGGACGATCGCTCGGGCGTGGCGGTCGTGCTGGGCACGGCGCTGGAAATCCTCGAGCGCGGCTTGCCCCATCCGCCGCTGAGCTTCTTCTTCACGGTCGAGGAAGAGCTTGGGTTGCTGGGGATGCAGCACGCCAAGGTCGGCATGTTGGGCCACCCCCGGCTCGCTTTCAATTTCGACGGCGGTCCGCACGAGTCGCTGGTGATCGGCGCCACGGGCGATTACCGGCTGGTGATCGACATTGAGGGGATCGCCGCCCACGCGGGCTGCCATCCCGAATGCGGCGCCAGCGCCATCACAATCGCCTCGCTGGCAATCGCGTCATTGCACGCCGAGGGCTGGCTCGGACGGATCGAGAAGGACGGCCGGACGGGCACCAGCAACGTCGGCGTGATCGAAGGCGGCGGCGCGACGAACGTCGTCACGCCGCGCGTCCGCGTCCGCGTCCGCGCCGAGGCCCGAAGCCACGACCCCGCGTTCCGCAAGCGGATTGTTCGGGTGATCGAGAAGGCGTTTCGCGCGGCCGCCAAGGAGGTTCGCACCGACGAGGGAGAGTCCGGACGAGTGGGGGTCCAGAGCAGCCTCGATTACGAGTCGTTCGTCTTGGGCGACGACGAGCCGTGCGTCCTGGCCGCCGAGGCGGCGATTCGGGCCATCGGAGGCAACCCGGTTCGGGAGATCAGCAACGGCGGACTGGACGCCAACTGGATGACCGCGTTGGCCGCGCCGACCGTCACGCTCGGCGCCGGCCAGTACAACGCGCACACGGTCCAGGAGGTCATGGATTTGGCCGAATTTCGGCAAGCATGTCGGGTCGCGCTGCGGCTGGCGACGGCGACGGAAGCGTGAGAGCACTTGGGCTTCCCCGATCCTGAACCGATTGACCGACGCGGGGCCGTCTGCTATGGTAAATCGCTTTCCGATTGGCGACGACGGCACGTTTTGACAGAGAATATCATGGCGCACGAGGTAACGTTGATCACGGGCGACGGGGTGGGGCCGGAATTGGCCGAAGCGGCGCGGCAATGCGTGGACGCCACGGGCGTGAAAATCAACTGGGACGTCCAGGAGGCCGGCATCGACGTCATGGAGCGCGCCGGCTCGCCGCTGCCCGAGGCCGTCATGGCAAGCATCCGCCGGACCCGATGCGCCCTGAAAGCCCCGATCACCACGCCGGTCGGCAAGGGTTTTCGCAGCATCAACGTCCATCTCCGCCAGGAACTGGGCCTGTTCGCCTGCATCCGCCCCTGCAAGTATTACCCCGGCGTGCGGACCTTCTACAGCCACGTGCCCGTGGACCTGGTCATCGTCCGCGAGAACACCGAAGACCTTTACGCCGGCATCGAATTCGAACGAGGCAAGCCCGAAACCGGCGAACTGATCGACTATATCAACCGGGTTTCGACCGACAAGAAGATCCGCTCGGGCCGCGACGAGACGGGCGTGTCGATCAAGCCGATCAGCGTCTCGGGCACGGAGCGAATCGTCCGCTGCGGCTTCGAGTACGCTCGCGAGAACGGCCGTAAGAAGGTCTCGCTGGTACACAAGGCCAACATCATGAAGTACAGCGACGGGCTGTTTCTGGCCGTCGGTCGCAAGGTGGCTGAAGCGTATCCCGACGTCGAGTTCGAGGACCGCATCGTCGACAACATGTGCATGCAGTTGGTCCAGAAGCCCGAACTGTACGACGTGCTCGTGCTGCCGAACCTCTACGGCGACATCCTGAGCGATCTGGCCGCGGGGCTGGTCGGCGGGCTGGGCGTCGCGCCGGGGTGCAATCTCGGTCCGGACAGCGCCGTCTTCGAGGCCACCCACGGCAGCGCGCCGAAATACAAAGGCCAGAACAAGGTCAATCCGACCGCGCTCGTGCTCTCCGGCATGTTGATGCTCCGCTGGCTGAAAGAGACCGACGCCGCCGACCGGCTGGAGAAGGCCGTCGCCGACGTGATTCGCGAGGGCAAGGACGTCACCTACGACATGAAGCCCCACCGCGACGACCCGACCGCCGTCGGCACCCGCGAGATGGCCGAGGCGATCTGCAGGAAATTGCGGTAGCCGCGCGATGCACCCCCCCCACGTGCAACGTGGGGGCGTTTGGCGCTGACAACCGGCCACCGACAACCAGCAACTGGCCACAAGCCGGTCGCGCTAGTGATTTTCGCCCAGGCATTGATCGTCCTGGGCGACCCACTGATCGCCGCCACTACCTTCTTGTCAGCCCGTGTGAGAAAGGTCAAAATGGGGCGAGACGAGAAGGTTGCTTGTGCGAGAGTGTTGCCTCGCACGAAGACAGTTGCTCCTGTTTGAAGCTTCCCAAGGAGATTCGCCATGACCGCTCTTACTTCCGTTCACGCCTGCCGCCCCCCGAAGTCTCGAATTCGGTGCGCCCGGGCGATGGTTGGTGGCTGCATCGCGTGGCTGTTGATTGCCGGCGCGCCGGAGGCCGGCGAGTTGCCGCGTTTTCGTGAACGGGTCGTTACCCAGTCGCTCAAGCTCGGATATCAACTCGTCAGCGCCGACCTCAACGCCGATGGAAAGAAGGACCTGATCGCGGTCGACGAACAGGCGACGGAGTTGGCGTGGTTCGAGAATCCGACGTGGACGCGGCACGTCCTGGCCGTCGACGTGCCTCGGCCGCTGAATGCCGACTGTTGCGACATTGACGCGGACGGTGTTCCAGAAATCGTTCTGGCCTACCGGTTCGATTCTCGCCCGGAAAACAGCGTGGGCAACGTCGTGCTGCTCAAGAGCGGGCCGGACGTGCGTAAGCCGTGGACGGCCCGCGAAATCGACCGCGTCCCGACGGCGCACCGCGTCCGCTGGATCGACCCCGAGGGAAACGGCAAGAAGGTCCTGCTGGTTGGACCGCTGGTCGGCGAGCGGTTCCCGCCCCAAGAGGGCGATCGCACGCCGATCTACCTGTACCGGCCCGGCGACTGGAAGCGAGAGACGATGACCCGCGAGCCGGGCGGCGTACTGCACGCGATCTGCCCCGTAAGTTGGGACGGCGGCCCGCGGCAGCAGTTGCTCGCGGCGAGCTACCTGGGCCTCGACCGGTTCGAGTTCGCCGACGGCGTCTGGAAGGCAACGCACGTTAGCTCGGGCGATCCCCGGCCGTGGCCGCTGTGTGGGACGAGCGAGGTGCGGCTGGGCCGGCTGGGCGAGCATCGCTTCCTGGCCGCCATCGAACCGTGGCACGGCAACCAGGTCGTCGTTTATCTGCCCGAAAACGAGCAGTGGACCCGCACGGTCATCGAGGACAAGATGGACAACGGCCACGCGCTGGCGGTGGGCGACCTGGACGGCGACGGCCGGGACGAGATTGTCGGCGGGTTTCGCGGGAAGCCCTACCAGTTGTCGATCTATCAGGCCGCCGACCCGCAAGGCAATCGCTGGCACAAGACCGTCCTGGACGACGGCGGCATGGCGGGCGCCGACTGCCTCGTCGAAGACTTCACCGGCGACGGCAGAGCGGACATCGCCTGCATCGGCGCCTCGACCGGCAACGTGAAGCTCTACGAGAACCTGGGGCAGTAGCGCTTTGGGGAAGGGGAAAAGAGAGAGGCACCAACAAGAGTATCTCGGTGCGTCCAGACGCTACTTCTTCTCAATCTTCGCCCAGGTGTCCTTTAGCGTGACGGTGCGGTTAAACACGAGGTGCTCGGCGGTCGAGTCCGGGTCGACGCAAAAGTAGCCCGCCCGCTCGAACTGAAAACGCTCTCCGGGCAGGGCCGCCGCGAGACTCGGCTCCACCAACGCCTTGGGCACGACTTCCAGCGAATCGGGATTCAGGTTGTCCGTGAACCGGCCGCCCTCGGGCACGTCGCTCGGGTTCTCCTTCGTGAAAAGATGGTCGTACAGACGCACCTCGGCCTCGACGGCGTGCTGGGCCGAGACCCAGTGGATCGTCCCCTTTACCTTGCGGCCGTCGGGCGGGGCGTTGCCGCCGCGCGTCTCGGGGTCGTAAGTGCAACGAAGCTCGACCACCCGGCCCGAGGCGTCCTTGACCACGTCCTTGCACGTGACGAAATACCCGTAGCGAAGCCGAACCTCGCGGCCTGGCGCGAGACGGAAATACTTGGGCGGCGGCTCCTCGCGGAAATCGTCCTCCTCGATGTACAACTCGCGCGAGAACGGCACCTTGCGCGAGCCGGCCGCGGCGTCCTCGGGATTGTTGACCGCGTCCATCTCCTCGACCTGGCCCTCGGGATAGTTCTCGATGACCACCTTCAGCGGACGCAATACGGCCATCACCCGGGCGGAAGTCCGGTTGAGATCCTCGCGGACGCAGTGCTCCAACAGTTGGATGTCGATCGTGCTGTTGAACTTCGCCACGCCGATGCGGTCGCAGAAGCCGCGGATCGCCGCGGGCGTGTAGCCGCGCCGCCGCAGTCCGCAGATCGTCGGCATCCGCGGATCGTCCCAGCCGCCGACGTACCCGCCTTCGACCAACTCCAACAGCCGCCGCTTGCTCATCACGGTGTACGTGAGATTGAGCCGGGCGAACTCGATCTGCCGGGGATGGTAAATCCCCAGCGTGTCGAGATACCAGTCGTAGAGCGGCCGGTGGTTCTCGAACTCCAGCGTGCAGATCGAATGAGTGATCCGCTCGATCGAATCGGACTGCCCGTGCGTGAAATCGTACATCGGATAGATGCACCAGGCATCGCCGGTGCGATGATGCTCGGCGTGCAAGATACGGTACATCACGGGATCGCGCATGTTGAGGTTCGCCGAGGCCATGTCGATCTTCGCGCGAAGCGTCCGCGAGCCGTCGGGAAACTCGCCCTCGCGCATCAGCCGGAACAGGTCGAGGTTCTCTTCGACCGAACGGTTGCGGTAGGGGCTATCTTTGCCGGGCTGGGTCAGAGTGCCGCGATACTCCCGGATCTCCTCGGGCGTCAGGTCGCAAACGTAGGCCGTGCCGCCGCGGATCATCTCGACGGCCCAGTCGTGCAACCGGCCGAAATAGTCCGAAGCGTAATACTCGCGGTCCTCCCAATCGAACCCGAGCCAGCGGATGTCCTCCTTGATCGAGTCGACGTACTCGATATCCTCTTTGGAGGGGTTCGTGTCGTCGAACCGGAGGTTACACAGTCCGCCGTCGTTTTCCAGGGCGATGCCGAAATTGAGACAGATCGACTTGGCGTGTCCGATGTGAAGGTATCCGTTGGGCTCGGGGGGGAATCGGGTGTGGACGCGGCCTTCGTTCTTGCCCGACTTGACGTGCTCGGCAACGATCGCCCGGATAAAATCCAGTGACGCGGCGGATTCGGGGGTGGACATAATGTTTAGCTATCGAATGAGGTTTAGTTACGGATAACGCACTCAGGCGTTGTGGGAGGCGACTCCGTTGCCGATTGCGTGCGGGGCCGGTAACGCCCGGCGACCGAGTCGCCTCCCACAGCCGCCGGGGAATAGTCAGCTTCCTTGCGTAATGCCTAAGAATATCGCAGACGGCCCAATAGTGGAATCCGTTCGGCGCCGGATGGCCGAATACGCCCATTGCTGCCGGTGGAGAGTCCTATTGAGTCGCCACTGGAGAATCGGTACAATGACAGTGCTTTTCATGTGGGGGGTCTACCTGACCTCAAAAAAGGGAGGGTCGTCTTCCCTGGCGATGCCTTCCGGAAGGGACGGATCCAATGAAGCGCGTGTTGCTTGGCATGGTGTTGGCGGCGGCAATGGCCTTGGCGGCGGGATGCTGCAGTGGCGGCGGGCCGTTTGCGTGTGACTGGGGATCCTCTCCCGCGACAACCCAGCCGGCTCCGGCCTATTGCCAGTAGCGGCGATCGTTGGCGCGGATTCTCCCCCCACATGCAATGTGGGGGCGTCTTGACCCGATCGTTCACAACCGCACTGGCAACTGGTCACCGACAACCGACAACCGATACCTTGTGCAATCCCTCGGAGTTCCGATAATTGCGTCGGGGGCTCCTCGCTGGGAAAATGTACAGGCGAAAGGTGGTCATTATGCCATTGGTGGTGGTTGGGTCGGTGGCTCTCGATACGGTCCACACGCCCACCGAGACGCGAGAGAACGTGCTCGGCGGGTCGGCCTCTTACTTTGCCTACGCGGCGAGCTACTTCACGCCCGTCCGGCTCGTCAGCGCCGTGGGCGACGACTGGCCGGCGGAATTCACCGAACTGTTCCGCTCCCGGAACATCGACACGGCCGGTCTGCGAGTCGTGCCGGGAGCGAAGACGTTCCGTTGGACGGGCAAATATCTGCCCAACATGAACGACCGCCAGACGCTCGACGTGCAGTTGAACGTCTTCAACCAGTTCGATCCCGTCCTGCCCGAAGAATTCACCCGCTGCCAGTTCCTCTTCCTGGCCAACGGTCCGCCGGCGATCCAGTTGCGAGTCCTCGAGCAGTGTCCGGGCGCGAGGCTGACCGTGGCCGACACGATGGACCTGTACATCAACCATGCGCGGGACGACTTGGCGGCGCTTTTGAAGCGGATCGACGGGCTGGTGCTCAACGACAGCGAGGCGAAGCTGCTGACGGGCGACGAGAACCTGGTCCGCGCCGGCCACGCCGTTCGCGAGATGGGCCCGCGGTTCGTCGTCATCAAGAAGGGCGAACACGGCGCGATGTTCTTCAGCAAGCACGAGACCTACGTCCTGCCGGCCTATCCCACGCCCAACGTGGTCGATCCGACCGGGGCGGGCGACAGTTTTGGCGGCGGGATGATGGGCTACCTGGCCGAGCAAGGCGACTTCGAGCCCAAGACGCTCAAGGAAGCCATGGCCTACGGCACGCTGGCGGCCAGCTTCACCGTCGAGGATTTCAGTCTCGATCGACTCAAGCAGATCGAGCGCGAGGACCTCGACCGGCGAATGCAGGAGTACCGGCGGATGCTCAGTTTTTAGTCGGTTGTCGGTTGTCAGTTGTCAGTCGTCGGTTGTCGGTTGTCGGTCGTCGGTTGTCGGTTGTCGGTTGTCAGTTGTCAGTTGTCAGTTGTCAGTTGTCAGTTGTCGGTTGTCGGTTGTCGGCGACCAGATGCAAACGCCCCCACATTGCATGTGGGGGGACGAACATGAAACAATCCGTGCGAGCGTTCGTGGCGATTGAGGTCGGGTCCGAGGTTCGCTCGGCGGCCGGCGAGTTGATCGAGAAGTTGGCCGCCGCCGGGGCCGACGTGAAATGGGTCGAGCCCGACAGTATGCACGTGACGCTGAAGTTCCTCGGCGACGTCGCGTTGAAGGAAACGGCCCGAATCTGTGAAGCCGTCCAAAAGGCGGCCGAAAAGGTCGAGCCGTTTGAGTTGGAGTTTCGCGGAGCGGGGGCGTTTCCGAATGCGGGGCGACCGCGGACCGTCTGGCTGGGCACGCGCGAGGGGCATGAGCCGATGCTGCGGTTGTTCGAGCGCGTGGACGCCCGGCTGGCGAAACTGGGGTTCCGACGCGAAAGCCGCGCGTTTCACGCCCATCTGACGCTCGGCCGCGTCCGCCGCGCCGGCCCGGAGATCGTCCGACTGGCACAGCTTCTTCAAGAAAACGCCGACTACCCGGCCGGCTCGACCCACGTCGAGGAGGTGATCGTCTTTTCGAGCGACCTCGGTCCGTCGGGCCCAAGCTATCATCCGCTGGGCCGCGCGAAGCTGGTAGACGGCAAGTAGTGAGTGGCAAGTGGTAAGCCGAACTCGCCGCAAACGGCGGAAACCGTTTCCGCAACAGTAACTCTTTAGGTTCTTCCGTTGCTGCAAGTCAAGTTGGTCGGGCTCCCTTCATCTTTCCAATCGTCCAATAGCATAGTCCAGGGGCCGGACGCCCGAGACTACCGCCGGAGTGGAATTCACCGTGGGCTGGCCGGAATCGCCTCAGCCGGCAGACCGGGCCGGCAACCTTCTTGATGCCCAACGCAAAGAGTGGAACGCGCTTTGTCAACACGGGCCGAAGAACCGAGGAGGTCGTATGCCGGTACGCCGCTGGCCGGCCTTACCCCTTTTCGCCGCCCGTTTCGCGGAAGTTGGCCGGCCGGCTTGACCGCCCGACTGAGGCCGGCTCCAATACTGGGGTGGGGTGCTTTGGATGAATACGGGAGGTGCTCATGGTTCGTACTCTAACTGCCGTCATCCACAAAGAGGGAGACCTGTTTGTGGCCGATTGCCCCGAAGTTGGCACCGTAAGCCAGGGTGTCACCGTTGATGAGGCGGTCGGGAACCTCAAGGAAGCCACGGAACTCTACTTGGAAGAGTTTCCTGTCGAGCGGGCCCAGCGTCCGCTAATAACGACCTTCGAGGTTGCCGCCGATGCCTAGGCTGCCGCGGATTTCCGGGGAGCGCGCAATCGGTGTTCTGGAGCGCCTGGAAGACGAGTAAAGGGGTCGGGAGTCTTTGATTCGCATGAGTTACCCCCGAACAAACACACCCGCCCCCTTTACCCGTCTCCGCGGTCGGCCGTGGAAGACAGTCCCCCAAGCCAGAATGAAGACTCCCGCCCCTTTACACCTCGCCCTTAACTTCCTGCTGCCGCGACTGATTAGTGGAGAAGTTCACGTCTAACAGCCATTCCAAAGGAAAAGGAATATGCCTCCGACTCTACGTCAACAAATAATAGCTGATCGTGTTGACAACCTTGCTGCAACGCTTGGCGTCCCGCAGGACCAAGCCTTTGAACGATTCACACACTCGCTTGTCACTGGCCAAAGCGCTCATTCCACAGATCCCGCCGATTGGGTGGACGGAAGCTAGGACAAGCAGATTGACCTGATTTCGATTGATGAGGACGACAGCGAGGCGACCATTGCAATTATCTCGGCGAAGTTCACCGGCGGTTTTTCCTCGAACGCAGTTATCTTGATGCGAAACGGACTGAATTGGGTTTTCACGCGACCACGAACTGAAGTTGCAGGCATTACCAATGAGCTTTTTCGCGACAAGATCGTCGAAATTCGCTCTTTGCTCTCTGGACTGGGGCCCGCGAACTTAACAGTGCGATGCTATTTCATCACCAATGGGCTAACTTCGCAGATTTCCGACGAATATCAACAGGAATGCCGTGAAATACTCGCCGAATATGACAACCGTACATTTGCCGAGTTCTCTTTTGAGTCGCTGGGTGCTGATGAGCTGGTTGCGCTGCTGAATCGACACGAGCGAAGCAACCGTACTATCGATGCAGATGTTCCAATCCGATACGACCGCAATACGCCATCGCTCATTCGCTATGATAGTCAGGGTTTGAAGCGTGTTATGAGGTGGTCGGGGTTGTCAAGACAGAAAAGCGGAGTGTTTAAGGTGGATTCTAGGGTTGCTGTTGGGGGGCGTTGCGGAGCGTAGTGAGCGCAGCGAACGGAGCGGAGCAACGCC
>JAPLNP010000478.1 GCA_026401055.1 Planctomycetia bacterium | reverse complement strand
GCCCCGGGCGTCTTGCAGCAGATCGAGGACGATTTTCAGCAGAAGATGGCGTTCGCCCGGTATCCGGAAGCCCACTGGGCAGAAGTCGAGCAAGCGGTGCAAACCGTCCGCTCCGACGAGCAAGTGATGGCCACGTTGAGGGCGGCCGCCAAGGCCGAGGCGTCCCAGTCCGCGGTTCCCGATGGCCCGCAGTGCACGCACCTTCCGCCAGTGCCACTCAACTGAAGCTGGTGGATCTCTCGGAGTCCCCTCGGCCAAACGGGGCCACTTCCGCGGAGCCAATTTCACGACCATCAGCCGCGTGCCCGCCGGCAGCCGGCCCTGAAAGACAGCCCTATCTTCTCCCCGCTGCCTGCCCCCTCTTAAGGAGAATCGCGCGGAAACGCGGAGACGCGGAGGGGTCGTCAGGTCGACGCAGTGGGACTCCCGAAAACCGGATGACGTTGGCGCATGTCGAATCGCTCGTTATATTCCGCCGCTGTTCTCGCCTTCTTACTGGCGGCCTAGCCGTGGGGGGGTGCGACCCGAGGATGGCTTCAACCAAAGAGGTGGAATCATGAACGTGAAAGCGAACACCACGCGCGGAACCTGGGGGACTCGTCAGTTGGTCCGCCTGTTCACCGTCGTCCTGGGCGTCCTGTTCTTCTGGTTGCTCGGTTTTCTCGTCAAGGACATCGAGTCGATCCAAGGCCCCGACTATCCCGAGATTGAGCGCAAGCACGTCGATCCGGCTCTTGTGGCGAAACGGGAGCAAGTCGGCGGGCAGATTGCCGATCTCGAACGGGCGATCGGCAACAAACGCCAGCAGCAGCAATTGGTGGGCGACAGCTCGCAGAATCTCCAGCGCACGATCAACCAACTGCTCGATCTGCGGCGGCTGAGCATCGAGAAAGCGGTGTCGCTGTCGGAAGCGGAGCAGAACAACCTCTCAACCAGCCTGACGAGCTTCCTGGGAAGCCAAACGAGCTATCAGCAGTTGAACCAGGACCTAACCGATCTGACCTCCAAGAAGCTTGCGCTGGAGGAGGAGAAAGGGCGGATCGACCGGCAGCTTGAAGAGCAGAAGGAGCCCGCCCGGCGCGAGTACGAGGAGCTTCTTGAATCGCATCGACTTCGCCTGGCGTTTTATCAGTTGGCGATGCTCGTTCCGATGCTGCTTGTGGCCGGATACCTGCTGGTGGCCCGGCGCGGCAGCATCTACTTTCCGCTGTTCTTGGCCATGGGTGGGGCGACGCTGGTCAAGGCCGTGTTGGTCGTCCACGAGTACTTTCCCACGCGGTATTTCAAGTATGTGCTGATTCTCGCTCTTCTGGCGGTCGTTGTGCGATTTCTCATCCACCTGATTCGCGCCGTCGCCTTCCCGAAAACGGAGTGGCTCGCGCGGCAATACCGCGAGGCGTATGAACGGTTCTTGTGTCCGATCTGCGAGTACCCGATTCGCACGGGCCCGCGGAAGTTCCTTTACTGGACGCGGCGAACGGTTCACAAGATTTTGCCGCGCGGCGATTTCGCCGGCGCGGAGGAACCGTACACCTGCCCATCGTGCGGCACGACGGTCTACGAGACGTGCCCCTCCTGTCAGAAGGTTCGTCACTCGCTGCTGGCTCATTGCGAGCATTGCGGGACAAAGAAGGACGCGACCTAGCGGGATTGGAACCGGCGGGCCGACTCCCTCTCTGCGTCTCCGCGTCTCCGCGCGATTTCCCCCTTTCTTCTCGCGTAGAGACGCGGAGACGCAGAGAGGGAAGCTGTCGGGCCGCGGTACTACCCGCCGGTGGAAGCCGGCATGGACGGCGAACCCGCGGCTACGTAGAATGAGGGGAGAATCGGGGGGACTTCAAGACCGCTTCCTCTCACATGAAGTAGCGCAGCTCCTTCACCCCGGATCGTGGACTGCCGTGGGTATCCAGACAGACACGTCGCCCATGAATCGCCGCTTCCTCCGGCTGGAGCACCCGATTTCCGCGGGCATCTGGGCTTGCGCCCTGGTGCTCGTGGTTTGCCTGAGCGTGCGGCTGTTCTGGCGCGCCACGCAGATGGAGTCGGGCATGGGGGCCCTGGGCCTGCAATGGCGCGACGCGACGCTTGGGTGGGTCTTGGGGGCCTACGTGCCGATCGACGAGCGCGAGCCGGCAGAACAGGCGGAGTTTTTGCTGGGCGAAGTGGACCGCGTTTTGGAGGCCCATCCCAACGACGCGGCGCTCGCGATGGGCGCCGCGCTGGTGCTCGATTCGCCGGGCGTCGGCTTCATGTGGCGGCACACGAAACCCAAGAGCACGGGCACGGGAGTCGGCGCGTCCCCCGACCTGGACGTAGACGTCGTCACGCAGGCCGAAAACGTTTTCGAGCAGCGGTGTAAGTGTCGGTGTGTCGAACTTGCGGCAGCGGCTGCCCGGCTTGAACCCGCGAACGTCCAGTGGTCGCGGTTGTACGCCCTGCTCTTGTATCGTCAATCGCTGTATTCCGACGACGACTCGCCGCGCGATCCCGATTGGGTCAATGTGTTGGACGAATGTGCTCGGCACGATCCCGACAACGCCCTCTATGACTACCTGGCCGCCCGGTTCTATTGGGACGCCGCCGCGGACGCCGATTACTCCGGCACGGAGGGCCGATTGGTCATCAAGGACGCTGAGAAGTTCAAACAGGGAATCCTCCGGTTCGAGCGAGGCCAGGCGAAGCGTTGCTTTGCCGTCGGGGATGGCGGGTTCACCGTGGTCGCGGACTTCCTCTCACACACTCCGATACCCGTGGCCGACCGTGAACGCATCGTGAATAGTGGGCGTTTCTTCTTTCGCCGTACACTTCTATTGAGTGTCGTGTTGCGTTGGCAGGCACTTCGAGCTGATGAGCAGGCATCCGCGGGTAACGTCGCCGCGGCAGTGGCCTTGTGCCGGCAGAACCTGCACGCGGTTGATCAGTATGAACGGGGCGGGGCGGGGACGGCCTACGATCTCGTGGCCGATGCCCGCAAGGTCGAAGCGGCATGGAAGATGAAGACCTTCGCCGACGTACACGACCTGGCGGCAAGCGACGCCGAAAAGCGGCAGTTCCAGGCTCGTCTGGAATCCGCGATCGTTGACCAACAGGTCGTCACCATGGCGACGAACAACTGGGCAAGTGGCAAAGGCCCGCCGGCGGGCACGTCTCGCGGCGCGGCGTTCGCTAGCGGCCTTTTGGCCGGCACCGCGCCGCCGGTGATCGTCCTGCTTCTTCTGGTCGGTCTGCTGGCGACGCTCCTGTCGCGGCGACTTGCACCCGGTGAGTCTCCTGTCGTCGGACCCGTCGCGGAGGCAACGATGCTCGCCCTTGCCACGGCGGTCACAGTGACGCTTTTCGGCTTGGCGCCGGCGGAAATCATCGGCCGCCAGGTTCAAGCGTGGTTCTTCACGGCGGTGGTGCTATCGATGCCCGTGGCGGCAGTCTTGTGGATTGGCTGGTGGTGGCTGCGACGGCGTCTGTTCCAGTTCAGCATCCGCGCCCTCTTGATACTCACGTTGGTTGTCTCCCTGTTCTTGAGCCTGCTTGTCGTGATCCGGCCCGCGGAAGGCTACCTCGCGACCTTCCCATTTCCTCTGTCAATTCCGGCGCGCGGCTGGAAGGGATTGGATGCCGATTTCTATCACAACGCGGTCATGCCCTTCTACGGAGGAGAATGGGCGTGGGTGGCATTGCAGTGGACCCTGTACGGGGGCGCCTACTGGACGTTGCTCGTCTGGGCCGGACTGCTGGTGGCGTGGCACCGCCGCAAAGCCCGGAAGGCTAGCCGGCAGACGGACTCGGCGATTCCCAATCTTCGCCGCCGCGTGGGGAGCCTGCTGGGCACCTTGGGACGGCCCTCGCTGGCGACGTCGGTGCTGTTGCTGATCGTCTACCTGTCTCTGGCCCCGGGCGTCTTGCAGCAGATCGAGGACGATTTTCAGCAGAAGATGGCGTTCGCCCGGTATCCGGAAGCCCACTGGGCAGAAGTCGAGCAAGCGGTGCAAACCGTCCGCTCCGACGAGCAAGTGATGGCCACGTTGCGCGCGGGCGCCAACGCCGAGGCGTCCCAGTCCGCGGTTCCCGATGGCCCGCAGTGAGGGCGGGGTGCAGCATCCGGCAGGTTGCCACTGTTGGACAAGCCAGCGGCGGCACCCGCCCCGTCGCTAATGCTTCGCGTGCGGCGTCGCCGCCAGGACTTCGTGGACCTTGGCCAGCAGGTCCTCGAACTCGAAGGGCTTGTCGAACACGGCGACCGCGCCGAACTGCTCGGCCCGGGCGTGGGTCTCCTCGTCGCCGAAGGCGGTGATCAGGATCATCGGAGGAAATCCTTCAAACATCTGCGTTCCTTCCAGCACGCTCAGGCCGGTCACGCCGGGCATCCGAATGTCCGAGATGATCAGATCGTAGTCCGCCGGTTCGTGCTTGAGGACCTCGGGTGCCAGAAGCCGGTCCCCGAGCTTGTCCAGCAGGCGGAACCCGTCGCCGCACTCCGTCACGTCGTAGCCGTCCTTCCGCAGGCTCTGGGCCAACAGCCGGCGCATCTCCACGTCGTCCTCGGCCACCAACACGCGGCCGCGGTCGTCTCGTTCTCTGCCAGGGTTTATCACCGTACACCTCCTCTTTCATGGTTGTCATTGCCTTGGAAACCGGTTGATGGATCGTCGGCGAGAGCGCCTTCGACCATCGGCAAGCCGAGTGAGAATCGGCTTCCTCGTTCGGGTTCGCTTTCAAACTCGATCCAGCCGCCGTGCTCCTGGGCGATGCCGTGCGCGATCGACAGCCCCAGACCCGTCCCCTCGCCGATGTCTTTGGTCGTGAAGAAGGGCTCGAAGACCCGCGGCTGGTCCTCCGCGGCGATGCCCGTGCCGTGATCCTCGACCGAAAGCCGCACGTAGTCCGTCGCGGCGGCCGTGGGATCGGCGCGGGGCCGCGCGCGCTCGTGCCCCAGCGCGACCACCACCGCGCCGCCCGGGGGAGACGCCTGAATCGCGTTGACGACCAGGTTCGTCACGACTTGTTCCATTTGTCCGAGGTCGATCCGGGTCGAAAGCCGCTCGGCGCCGCCGTCGAGCGAGAGGGTGACGCCGCGTTTGCGGGCAAGCGGCGAGAGTAGATCGACCACGTGGTCGGCCACCTCGCGAAAGTCGACTTGCGTCTTCGTGAGCGGGCGCCGCCGGGCGAAATCCAACAGTTGCCGGATGATCGTGGTCATCCGTTGGGCCTGCGCGCGGATGGTCCGGGCGTTTTCGGGAATTTCGTCTTGGGGGACTTCTCCCTCGGCGATGAGCTTGGCCCTCGCCGAAATCACGTTCAACGGGGTCCCCAATTCGTGGGCGATCCCGGACGCGAGGCTGCCCACGGTGGTCAGCCGGTCGGCGTGCCGGAGTTGTTGGAGGGTTCGGATCCGCGCGGCGTGTTCCCGTTCGACTTTTTCGTGGGATTCGGCCAATTGACCGCACATCGTGTTGATCGCGAGGGCCAACTCGCCAAATTCGTGTCGGCCGCGGATCCGCAAAGGGCTGGCCAGATCGCCACGGCCGACACATCGGACCTTCTCGATAAGCCGGCTCAAGGGCCACCCGACCCAAACGGCGCCCAAAACCACAGCGGCCAGTCCACTGAAAGCGATCAGTCCCGCCATGACCAGGGCCTCCCGGAGGATAAACGCCCGGTGTTCTGCTTCGAGGTGGGTTAGCGGTTCGGAGATCTCCAACACTCCGAGTCGTTGGCCCTCGCGCGCGATCGGCAGGTAGTTGAAGAGGCATTCTTGACCCGAGTGGTTTTTCGCGGTCAGTAGCGTGTTTTCTCCCTTGAGGACCGGTTCGAGCTCTTTTGAACTCACCTGTGGTTGCGAGGGGTCTTCGCCCGGTTCGCCAAGCCACACCCATCGCAACTCGACGCTCGGCTGCGCGGCGTTGACTTCGCGAAGCAACTCCAGCGCGCGTGCCTGACCGCCACCGCGGACGACGTCCCGCAGCATGGTGCTCACGGCGGAGCCGAGGACCTGGGAATCGTGCCTCGCGTCCGCGTTGAACAGGGTGATGTCGCGACGCACGGAAGCGAAAGTGTCGATCGCCAGCACCAGCGCGATGCCGAGGACCGTGACGGAAATCAACTTCAGCGCCAGTCTCATTGCAGATGATCCCAGGCAGAGCCTCCCCCTTCTCTCACTTCTATGCAAACACCGCGCCAATCACGCGCGCGAGAAGTCGGCTCCGGGCGCGGGGCCGGTTGTTGCACACAGGCCGCCGGCGGTACCGATCCCCCAGGTGGCACCGCCACCCTCGGCGGTGTTCCCTTGTGGCACTGTCGGCCCGGGCATAGCCCCTCATTTCCGTAAGATCTACGCCTGTGTGCCGCTGAAAGAGGGGAATAAACGCCGAGCCGGCGGGATCCCGTCGGCGATTCAGGCTCCACCTCGGCTCGGAGCCAGTCCGTGTCCGACGCCCGCAAGGCGAGGTTCGGGACGGGCAGGATGGTCAGTATCATGGTCAGAATTTGGACACCGGTCCTGGTGGGCCTCGGCCATCGGCCGAACGCGGTTGCGGAGCCGTTTTGCATGGTCTATGCTTCGCGTTGGTTTGTGCCGGCGTCTTCGCGCGACGAACGTCGCCGGCGCGCCATTGGCGCGGGACTTTCTCCCATCACAACTTTTCTCAAGGGGACAAACGCCATGAGACACGAACTGTCCGCTTTGCCGTATGCCCACACGGCGCTCGAACCGCACATCTCGGCGGAGACGCTGGAGTACCATCACGGCAAGCATCACGCCAAGTACGTGGCCAACCTGAACGATTTGATTCCGCGCACGCGTTTCGAGAACATGCCGCTGGAGGAGATCGTCCGCGAGGCGGACGGCGCGATCTTCAACAACGCCGCGCAAGCGTGGAACCACGCGTTCTACTGGCATTGTCTTTCGCCGGACGGCGGTGGAGAGCCGGACGAGACCCTGACCGCCGAGATCAACAAGCATTTCGGCTCGCTGGCGGGGTTCCGGCAGAAGTTCACCGACCTGGCGACGACGTTGTTCGGCTCGGGTTGGACCTGGCTGATCCGGAATCCCGACGGAAGCCTGGCCATCGAAAACTTCGGCAATGCCGGCACGCCGCTACGGGAGAAGGACCGCGGGCCGCTGTTGACGTGCGACGTCTGGGAGCACGCGTACTACATCGACTATCGCAACGCCCGGCCGAAATACGTCGAAGCGTTTTGGAACCTGGTCAACTGGGACTTCGTGGCCGAGCAGTATCAAGCACGGACCCACGCGAGCGGCGGCATTTGAACTCCCAGGACGAAGCCAAGCAATGGGTGCGTGCTCGCACTCGACCTGGCTGTCCCCCTCGCGGCGGGCCAACGGGCTGGCCATCGAGGCGGTCATCGAGACGCTTGAGGACCGCCATCCGGCCACGTTACGTCATACACGGCGACTGCGGCGTGCCCGACAACGATGCCGCGGGGAGTGCCCAGGGCGACGGGAACGGCGAATTGGGCGTTGCCGTCGATCGTGAAGACCCACTGCTGGCCGTCGCGCCGGACGCCGAGACGGTGTGGGTTGCCGTCCTGGTACCAGTCGCCCCGGGCCTCCTGGACGCGCGACGTCTTCGACTGCGCGGCGACGCACTCGACGAGTTGAACCTGGTTTCCCACGCCCATCTGGAACTCCAGGGCAGTGTAGTTCTTCGGGTCCTTGAAATCCAGCAGCAGGCCGACTTGATGGGGCGACGGACCGAAGCGGCCGGCGAAGCGGTAGGTGAACTCGACGCGCTGGCCGGCGATCCGCGCCGGCCATAGGGCGAAGGCGGCCTCGACGTTCGCGTCGCCCTGGTAGAGCGTCATCTCCTTCGGAGCGTCGAAAGCCGCCAGCGGCGTCGTGATGAACCAGATGTGGCCGCCCGTCGGATAGGGCTTCGTCTCGTAGATCACCGTGCCGATCGTGCCCTCGTCGAGTTGGACGCTGGCCGGGTAGGACCGGTCGCTGCCGACGCTCGGCGTGCCGTCGAACACGTCGACGCTGTTCTCGCCGTCCCACGTCGCGCCGTGGTCGCCGGAAAGAACCATCCGCTCGTCCCGACGCTCGCGGAATGAGAATGTGGCCGCCAGCCGGCCGTCGCCCAGCCGGATCAGGTCGGCCGGCGTGAACTGCGAGGGAATGCCGCTGGGCACGCACTTCGACCACGTCCGACCGCTGTCCTTCGAAACGCACTGGAACAGTTCCGGGTCGTCGTTGCCGCGGATCAGGGCAACGAGATCGCCGTTGGCCGCGCGGACAACCGCCGTCTCGTCGGCCACGTTGCGCTGGCCCCGGGGCGTCGCCGCGATCTCTTCCGCCGCCCCGGTCTTCGGGTCGAAGATGGCGAAGAAGCTCGCCGCCGTGGGCGAGTCCGTCGATTCGCTGTAGGGAACCAGCCACGTGCCGTCGCCCAGGTCGATGGCGGGGCTTCGGGTATGAACGTCTTCGGTCTTGCTCACCTTGACTGGGGCGGCCCACGTTCGGCCCTCGTCCTTGCTGGTCGTCAGCCACGCCCAATGGTGCGCGGCCGGGCCGTCGGCCTTGAGGTCCTTGTCGAAAATGACGCAGAGCGTACCGTCGCCCATCGCGGAGATCGCGGCGTTGCGGTCGTCCATCGTCGGATCGTCGGCGACCAGTTCGGGAGGGGCCCAGGTCTTTCCCCCGTCGGTCGAACGGACCAGCATCACGCGCCCATCGTCCGGCTTGCCGCTGGCATGGGTGGACCCTTCACGATAGACGACCAGGAGCGTGCCGTTCTTTGTCTTGCAGATGCTCGGAAAGGCGACGTGATGGTCCGAAGTCACCGCGGCGAGGGCCTTCCGGTTTTGCGTCGGACGTGCCAGCGGCCTGGTCCGCCACGCGCCGCCGACGAACCGCCAGTCGGCCGGCAGCACGTCCTGCTTGAGCAGCCCGAACGACAGGCTCGTCGCCGACGCCGGCGGCTTCTCGTCGGCGAAAAGGGGGCACAAGAGAATCGCGGCCAGCGCGACGGACCAACAGATGAGCGGGCGCGGGATCATGGCTGGGGCTCCGATACGAGGGTCAACGACAACGGACAACGCCAGTGTGCGTGCCCCCCCGCAGAATGTCAAGCCCCGAGGTCGCCCACTCGTTGGGGGCCATATGGCACTTTGTAGATAAACATGATGCACGGTCGAGATCCCTCAGATTCCGCGCAGCGTGATGGTTCCGGCCAATTTCTCACATCACCGGACGGAAAAAAACTCTCGTTTGACTGTAAATAGACTAGGGTTTAGGAGTCCCCACTCCGAATTCTTCCGGCCGTGTCCGTCGGAAGGCGGACGGGAGCCGGCATCCGCCGCCAAGCGTGAGACGGAAGGATGATTGATCGCGAACATTCCCAAGGTGCGCGTGACGCGGCTTCAGCGTGGCGCTACCTGTTCGGGCTGCTGCTGTTGTGCTTCGGCGCGGGCGGCTTGTTGGCCCTATGGGTCATGGTTGGCGATCGGCAGGCGGTGCTTGGCGCCGGCCTGGTGTTCATCGGGCTGGTGGTCGCATACCTCTTGAGCAACATCGGGCGGACCGCGCGGATCGAACGACTGGTCGTCAAGCGAACCGCCGAGCTGCGCGAGAGCGAGCAGCGCGTGCGCGGAATCCTGGAGTCGGTGCAGACGGGGATCATCGTCATTGACGCGGAGACGCGGGTGATCGTCGACGTCAACCCGGCGGCCGAGGCCATGATCGGAGTCTCCAAGGACGAGATCATCGGCCGACGATGCCACCGGCACATTTGCCCCGCCGAGGACGGAAGATGCCCGATCCTCAATCTCGGTCAGACCGTGGACAACTCGGAACGAGTCCTGCTGACGGCCGACGGCCGGTGTGTCCCGGTCCTCAAGACGGTCACGCCGGTGACGCTCCATGGGCGCCGGCACCTGTTGGAGAGCTTCGTGGACATCACCCAGCGCAAACGCTCCGAGAAGGTGCTTCGAGCCCAACGGGACCTGGGTGTCGCGCTCGGCACCGTTACCGATCTCGACGCGGCGCTGCACGCATGTCTGGACGTCACGATGAACGTGTCCGAGGTGGACTGCGCGGGCATCTATCTGGCGAACAAGGATGGTGGCCTGGACCTGGTCGCCCACCGGGGCTTGAGCCCGGAGTACGTGAAGGCCGTGGCGCATGTTCCCGTGCAGACTGCTCTGGCGTGCCTGCCCGCGACGGGCAAAGCCGCCGATTCGCGGCAACAGCAACTGCCGGCCGGGCTCGACGCATTCGTCCGCCGCGAGGGTCTGACGGCCTGGGGCATCGTGCCCGTGTACCACGACGACCAACTGGTCGCCACCGTCAATTTAGCCTCGCGCCGGGACCACGAGATTCCGCTTTGGTCGCGTCACGCGATCGAGGGATTCGCCAGCCACGTCGGCGAGGCGATCGCGCGCCTGGCGGCCGAGAAGGGCTTGCGGGAGACCCAGACCAATCTCCAGACGCTGTTCGATTCGATGGACGACTTCGCCTTCGTTCTCGACTACGACGGGCGGATCCTTCACGTCAACCGCCTGGTCCGGCAGCGGCTGGGCTATTCGGTCGAGGAGCTGCGCGACATGCCGATGTCGAACTTGCATCCCGCCGACCGGCAAGAAGAAACGCTGGACGTCCTCGCCGAGGCGTTCATGACCTCCAAGACGGTCGTGAGCACGGTGCCGCTGGTCACCAGGGAGGGGACGCCTATTCCCGTCGAGACGACGTGGACGCGAAGCCGTTGGAGCAACCGGGAAGTCCTTTGCGGCATTTCGCGCGACGTGACCGAGCGCGTGCGCGGCGAACAAGCGTTGGAGGCCGCATGCCGCGAGGCCGAAGCCGCCAACGTGGCGAAGACCGAGTTCCTGGCCAACATGTCCCACGAACTGCGAACGCCGTTGCACGGCATCCTCAGCTTCGCCACTTTCGGCCGCAAGAAAGCGCGCACCGCCCCCGCCGAGACGCTCGAGGAGTACTTCGAGCTGATCCAGCAGAGCGGCACGAACCTCCTGACGCTGGTCAACGATCTGCTGGACCTCTCCAAACTGGAAGCCGGCAAGATGGACTTCGCGTTCCGGCACGTCGACCTTCACGCCCTCATCCTGCAGACCGTCGACGAGTTTCGCTCGATGGTTTCCGACCGGCGCCTCGCGATTGCCTTTGTCCAACCCGAGGGCAGTGCGTCGGTCGCCGTCGACGAGAACCGCCTCCGCCAGGTGATCCGCAACCTGCTGAGCAACGCCATCAAGTTCTCGTTGCCCGGCGGAGAAATCGAAATCCACCTGGCGCGCAACGACCGAAGCGTCCGCATTTCGGTGCGCGACCACGGCATCGGCATCCCCGAGGAGGAGCTCGATATCGTCTTCGACAAGTTCATTCAATCGAGCAAGACTCGCACCGGCGCCGGCGGCACGGGGCTCGGGCTGGCCATTTGCCGGGAGATCGTCACCGCCCACAAGGGAGGAATCTGGGCCGAGAGCCACGACGGCGGCGGCGCCTTGCTCGTCGTGGAGATTCCCCTCGATCCTCGCGTCGACGAGCCCGTCGAGCGGCCGTCGCCGATCGTCCACCCCGTGTCGGCATCGACCGACCTGACCGTCCCGAGTCCCATTCCGGCCGCTTACGATTAGAGGAAGTGGGCACCTTGCCATCGGTGCGCGGCCCGAGCTTTGCGGAGTCAGTCATGAAAGATCGCATTCTGATCGTCGACGATTGTCCGATCAACATTCGCATCCTCGAAGAGCTTCTCGGCGAAGACTACGAACTGGACAGCGCGCTGGACGGCGAAGAGTGCCTCGCGAAACTCCGGCAGTTCGGCCCGGAACTCGTCCTCCTGGACATCATGATGCCGGGGATCGACGGCTACGAGGTCTGCCGCCGCATCAAGGAGGGGCCGCTGGGGAGCTTCACTCAAGTGATCCTCGTCAGCGGCAGGGCCTCGACCGTCGAGCGGCTCCGGGGTTACGAGGTGGGCGCGGACGACTACGTGGTCAAGCCGTTCGACCACGACGAGTTTCTCGCCAAGGTCCGCACCCACTTCCGCCTCCGCGAGACCATGAAGAACCTCTGGACCGCCAACGGCCGGATCCAGCAGTTCAACTCCGAGCTGGAGATGCTCGTGGCCGAACGCACGCAAGAGGTCGTCGCCACGCGCGACATTGCCGTCTTCGCCCTGGCCAAGCTCGCCGACTCGCGCGACCCGGAGACGGGCGAGCACTTGGATCGGATGCGCGAGTACTGCCGGATTCTCGCCGAGCAGCTCGCCCAGGTGGGACCCTACCGCGACGAAATCGACGAGGAGTTCATCCGGGACATCTACCGCTCCAGCCCGCTGCACGACATCGGCAAGGTGGGCATCCCCGACGCCATCCTGCTCAAGCCGGGACGCCTGACCGACGAGGAGTTCGACGTCATGAAGACGCACAGCGAAATCGGCGCCGAGGCACTTCGCGAGGCCTCCCAGAAGAGCGAGTGCGGGGGGTTCCTCGGCATGGCCACCCTCATCGCCCGCCACCACCATGAACGCTTCAACGGCTCCGGCTACCCCGCCGGCCTCGCCGGCCTCGACATCCCCCTGGCCGCCCGAATCGTCGCCCTGGCCGACGTCTACGACGCCCTGACTTCCGCCCGCGTCTACAAAGCCGCCTTCGACACCGCCACGGCCAGACGCATGATCGAAGAACAACGGGGCGAACACTTCGAACCCGCCGTGGTCGACGCCTTCCTCCAACGGGAAGACGACTTCTTGAGGGTCGTTGCCGCCGACCGGCGGAAACACGCCGACTCGTTGGGACCCACCTTGCTGGCCGAAGCGTGCCGCTGAGCCGGGTGCCCAGCCTTCCGCTCTCTCAATACGCTCCCCGGCGGCTCAGCACGCTTGAAGGTGTTTGAACCAGGAGCTTCACGTCCGTGCGGAAGCTCTGGTTCCGGACGTACCAAAGGTCCATCCGCACCCACTCGACGAAGCCGATCTCCGAACGGCCGCTGACTTGCCACAGGCAGGTCAAGCCGGGTTTGACCGACAGACGGCGGCGCTGCCACGGCTCGTACTCGGCCACCTCGTCGCCGATGGGCGGCCGCGGCCCCACCAGCGACATCCGGCCGGCGAGCACGTGGAACAACTGCGGCGTCTCGTCGAGACTCGTCCGCCGCAGGAAACGCCCCACGCGCGTGATCCGACCGTCCCGGCGATTCTTGAAAATCGGCCCGTCCTTCTCGTTGGCAACCTCGTCGCGGCGCCGCTCGGCGTCCAACGTCATCGTGCGAAACTTCACCATGGTAAACGGCCGACCGCGCAGTCCGAGCCGCTTCTGGAAAAACAGCGGCTTGCCCCGCGTCGTGATCAACAACGTCACGCATACCGCCAGCATGACCGGCCCGAGAACGGCCAACAGCGCCAACGCGCCGACGACGTCCAAGACCCGCTTGGCCACGCGGTAGGCGTTCGACGGGTTGCCTTCCGCCGCGACGAGCGGCTCGCCGGCGGCCAACCGGCGTTGGGCCAGGGAGATCGGCTCGCCCGTCACGCGGCGAATCCGGCCGGACCGGCTCGGCGATCGCGCCGCCGGGCGTTCGGCGACGCCGACGAACTCGTCCGAGACGCCGGACGACGCCGTGATCGCGAGGACCGGTTTGTCGCCCCAAGGGGCTGAAACGTTCCAGCCCGCCTCCGGCGATCCGACGTCAAACGTAGGTCCGAAGGAACTCGTTGCCATACGGTTGCCCTGATGAAAATGTAGTTGCGGCTCGGCCTCGTGAAAGACCGAAGCAAAGCGTGTGCCGGTCTCCCCGGGCTCCCGGCTCGCCGTCGGTCGGAACACCTAAGCTCTTATCAGAAAAGGGATTATGGAAGCTGCTACGTCGTCACTCCGGCGTGGCGGTGTTGTCCACGCGAAACGGCGCCGAAAAAACGCAACCTCCCGTCGTGATCTATCCTTCATACATGGAATTCGTCGTCGCCATCGCCGCCATTATCGCCCTGATATGGGGCTTAATACTATTCGAGCGAGGGGGTATTCTCGCCGGGTGCCTGGCGGTGATGCTGGCCGGCTGCTGTTTCGGCGCCCCCTTCTTCAGCCTGCCTGCCGGCCCGATCCCACTGACCCTGGACCGGCTGCTCTGGGTGGGACTGATGGCGGTTTACGCCATCTGGCGATACCGGGGGCGAGTCGAGTCCAAGCCGCTGGGCCGGGCGGAAATCGTGCTGGCCGCCTTCTTCGCCGTCCTGGTCCTCAGCACGCTCTCGCACGATTGGCGATGGCATCATAACCAACCGCTGGCCCACCTCGTTTTTTTCTACCTCATGCCGCTGGGAATCTATTGCGCCGCGCGGGAATGCGAGTTGTCCGAGCGGACGATCCGGACCGTGTTCGGCTGTCTGGCGATCTTCGGGCTCTACCTGGCCGTCACGGCCGTGGCCGAGGTCCACCGGCAGTGGTGGCTGGTCTTTCCCAAGTACGTCACCTTGCCCGGCGACGGGCAGTTCTTTGGCCGCGGTCGCGGGCCGCTGTTGAATCCGGCGAGTTGCGGGTTCTATCAAAGCGTTGGGTTGTTCGCGGCGCTCTTGTGGTGGCCGCGGTTGAATCGGCCCGGCCGGCTCGCGCTCGTGGCGGCCTGCGGTCTGTTCCTGCTGGGCATTTACAGCACGTACACGCGGAGCGTCTGGCTTGGCTCGGCGTTGGGTCTGATGATCGTCGTGGGCCTGTGGATGCCGCGGGCGTGGCGCGTGCCGGTGCTGGGCGGCGGCTTGCTGCTGGCGGTTCTCGTGGCCGGCACGCAATGGGAGCGCATTTTGGCATTCAAGCGAGACGAGGGCCTCAGCGCTCAGGAGGCGGCCGAGTCGGTCAAGCTCCGTCCGATCCTCGCCCGAATCGCCTGGAACATGTTTTGCGATCGGCCGATGTTGGGTTGCGGCTACGGACAGTACAACAGCGAACACGTCAACTACGTTGCCGATCGCTCGACCGACCTGCCGCTGGAAAAGGGACGTTCCTACGTGCAGCACAACGTGTTTCTCGCCCTGCTCACCGAGACGGGTCTGGTGGGCATGGGGCTGTACGTCCTGCTCTTGGTCTTGTGGACGCGCGACGCCTGGCGACTCTGGCGCGGCGGCCTTTCCCCGCCCTGGGCAAGGCAGCAGGGCCTGCTGTTTCTGGCCATGCTCGGCAGCTACCTGGTCAACGCCATGTTTCATGACATCGCCTTGATGCCGATGGGGAACATGCTGCTGTTCTTCATCGCCGGAATCACCGCCGGATTGCGGCCGGCGACCACAACGGCCCCCACGCCGTGACCAACTCAATTCCGCGACGCTGCCGCGACGCCGACTTTGCGCAGGGCTTGGGTCAGCGACAGCGAGCCCGCCGGCTCCAGCGCCGCGGCTGTCGGCCGGGAGACGGACGGCTTGCGACCATTGCCCTCGTGAACCGCCGGAACCGAGGTCGTCTCGCGGACCGGGGGCACGACGGCCTCGGGCGGAACCGTCAGCATCAGGACGCCGAACCCGGCCAACAGACCGCCGGCCAGGCCGATCAGGCAGATCATCGCCCGACCCGGACCCAGCGGCTTGCTGCCCGCGTCGGGACCGTCGACCCGCGAGATCAGGCTCGCCGTGGCGGCGCTGGCCTGGCTCGCCCGGGCGTGAGCGAGGTTCTGCTCGGCCTGTTCGACAAGTCCGGTGCGATGCCGGGTTTCGGACACGAGGTTCGCGTAGGTCGCTCGAAGTCCCGCCAGCCGATCCAGTCGTCCGGTGGCGTCGGCCAGTTGCCCCTGGAGCATATCGAGCCGCTCGGCGCCGAGCCGCAAGTCGATCTTCAACCCCCGGATGGCGATGGCCAGCTCGTCGTGCAGGTGGCGGCTGATTCCCCGTTCGGCCTCGCGGGCGGCCTCGACGAGCGGGTGTTCGTCGGACATGCGGCCCCCGAGCTGCGCGGTTTGCAGTTGGGCGTCCACCAGCCCGTTCTTCAGCCGCTGGAGCGCCGGCTGCGATTCGAGCAGCCGATTGGGCGTGGCGATCAGTTGGCTCGGGTCGTCCTGAGCAGCCTCGAGCACGCCGAGCAACTCCTGGTTCGCCTGGTGCGCGGCTTGGGCCTGGCGCAGCTCGCCGCGAATTTCGCCGGCGGTCCGTTGCAGGGCGCTGTCCCCGGTGTTGCTGTCGCTGAGGATCCGAAGCTCGGCCAAGTCGGCGCCGACCTCTCGCTCGAGCCCCGACAGCTTCGCGGTCGATCCGTCGAGGTCGGTCTGGGCAAGGGAAACCGCCTTGCCGAGCTCGTCGATCATGCTCTTGGCCTTCGCGTCGCGAATCTGCTGCGAGCGGCTTTCCACCTGGTCGCAGATCGCGCCGGCCAGGGCGATTGCTCGATCGCGGTCGCGGTCCTTGACGTTCAGGTAGAACAACTCGGTCGAGCCGAACTCCGTGCCCTTGGGCGAAACGAGTTCGACCTTCTCGCGAAGGTCCTCGACGTTGCGGGCGGTGGGCCAGCCGTCATCGGCGCCGGCCGGCGGGCCCACCTCGACCAGCGCCGCCTCGAGCACGCCGCGACTCTTGGCCACTTCGAGAATCGTCTCCTGCACGGCCTTCATCTGGTCGGCATGGCCGAATTGGCCGGGCTCCTCGCGGCCGTTGGCCGCCTCGGCACGGACGATCAGGGCCTGCGACGCCTGCCACGTCGCCGGACGCACCAGGGCAAACACCACCGCCGCCAGCGTCACGACTACCAGCGGGCTGATCCAGTGCAACGGGTACTGCCGCAGGATGCGGATCACGTGGGCGGGATGGAAAGCCGGGCTCGGTCGCGTATTCATCGTGGGGGCTCTCGAATCAGGTTCGGTTGGATCGGTTGTAACGACGATCCGATGCGGGACTTCTATGTTGCTGGAGAGGTCGTGCAAACCGGGTGCCAAGCCTCCCCGGCCCCGCCGCGCCGGCCGCGATGAACCCGTAACTCGCTGTGGAGCCAAGCGTTCCGATCATCTCGGATTTTCCGGACCTTCGCGTGGCGGCCGCGGGCGTGTTGACACAAGGCATCACGTCGTTGCCGGCCGCGGACCGGCGCCGCGCGATCGGCGGCCTTCTCGCGTCGCGGGCAAAATAACTTGCCTCCCCCGCCAATCCGACGGACATTTCAAGAGCCGTTGACGAACACCCAGAACAAGACCGTGGCAGCGATGCGAGTCTTTCGCGCTTCGACAATCGAGGAATTGGAGCCCTTTGCGGAGGCATGGGATCGGCTGGCGGCCGGCGCGCCTTTTCAGAGCTGGGCGTGGATGTCCACCTGGTGGCGGCACTACGGCGATGGTCGCGCCGACCGGCGGCGATTGTGCGCGGCATGTGTGTTCGACCGGCGCGACGTCCTCGTCGGCGTCGCTCCGTGGTACGTCTGTCCCTCGCGGGTGTGGGGCGGCGTGCTGCGGTTTCTCGGCACCGACGACGTCTGCTCCGACTACTTGAGCGTGCCGTGCCAGCGCGGATTCGAGGACGACGTCGCCGGGGCGCTGGCCGACTGGTTGCTCGGGCGGCGGGCGAGCGACGAAGCCAGCGCCGGCGGCCGCCACGAGCGGTGGGGGCTGATCGAGCTTCTCGGCGTCGACGCCCGCGACCGGATCGTCCCGCGGTTGGCCGACCGCCTCGGCGAAGGCGGAAGCGCGGTCCACCGCCGCGACGGGGCCTCCTGTTGGCGCGTCCCATTGCCGCCGACGGTCGACGAGTACGTGGCCGGCTTCTCCAGGAACAGTCGCAAGCGATTCCGCCGCGCGCGGCGCGAGATGCTCGACTCGGGCCGCGCGGTTCTGCACACCGCGGGGAACACAACCGAACTCGCCGAGGGCCTCGAGACACTCATCGACTTGCACCAGCGGCGCCGCCGGGCGCTGGGCCAGCCGGGGTGCTTCGCCTCCGAACGTTTCGCCGCCTTCCACCGCGAGGTCGCCCGGCGGATGTTCCTCGCCGGCCAGGCGCAGGTACACGTGCTACGTTGCGAGGGCCGGCCCATCGCCGCCGAGTACCAGTTGTGCGGCAACGGGGTGGTTTACGCGTATCAGACGGGCATCGACCCGGAGCGGCTGGATATGGAGCCCGGCCGGATCTGCCAGACGGCGGTGTTGTGCTGGGCGATCGACAACGGCTACCGAGCGTACGACATGCTGCGCGGCGACGAGCCGTACAAGCTGCACTGGCAGGCCCAGCCGGCGCTCGGCATCGAAACCCGCATCGCCTCGCCGCGGCCGGCGGCACGATTCCGCCACGCTGTCTGGCGCGCCGGCGCCGACGCGAAGCAGTGGATCAAGAAAGGACTGAAACAGAGTCGCTCATGATGTCCATGCCGCTTTGGAAACACCTGCTGCTGAGCCTGTACTACGAGGGCTCGCGGCCGTACCGATGGCGCGAAACCCGCCGCGCGGCCCGGCGGGCACGGGTGCCGATCGTCGTGCTGTTCTACCATCGCGTCGCCGACGAGAGCCCCAACGGCTGGACCGTCTCGAACGCCCTGTTCGCCCGGCAAATCAACTGGCTCGAGTCCCATTTCGAGTTGATCTCGCTCGGCGAGACCCAGCGGCGCCTCCGCGCCGGCCACAACGCCCGGCCCTCGGTCAGCATCACGTTCGACGACGGCTACGCCGAGAACTGTCATCGGGCGATCCCGCTGTTGGTCGAACGTCGGATTCCCTGCACCTACTTCGCCACGCTGCAAAACGCCCTGACCGGCGAACCGTTTCAGCACGACGTGGCCACCGGCAGCGATGCGCCGCCCAACACGCTCGAACAGCTTCGCGCGATAGCGGACGCGGGCATCGAGATCGGCGCCCACGGCCGCCGCCACGTCGATCTCGGCGCGATCCGCGACCCGGCGCGGCTCTACGACGAGGTGGTCACCGCGCGGGACGAACTCGCGGACGCGCTGGGCCGCCCGATCCGCTATCTTGCGTTTCCGTTCGGGCAGTACGAGAGTCTTTCGAGCGACGCCTTCATGCTGGCCCGAGAGGCAGGCTACGAGGGCGCGTGCTCGGCTTACGGCGGCTACAATTTTCCCGGCGACGACCCGTTCCACGTGCAGCGGATCCACGTCGACAACGACATGATCCGCCTGAAGAACCGGACGACCGTCGATCCGCGGAGAATCGCTCCGCCACGGTTCCGGCCGGCTGACACCGGCTGTTTGTCAGCCAGTGCCGAACACGGGTAGCAAGCTGCCCATGCCACCCGTTGGATACCACCGGCTGCCGGCCAGCCGGCGCCACATGAGTCCTGAATGCTGACTGCCGAACCCCACCGACGCAGCCGGCGGGCGTTTGCACCACCTCCAATCCGCACCCTCCAATCCGCCCCTAGTCCCTAATCCCCAACTCCCATCCATGTTTCCCAGCGTTTACCGATTGATTCCCCTGGAAGATCGCGGCCCCTTGCGGGTCATGTTCGTCATCACGTGCATGCCGGTCGGCGGCGCGGAGACGCTGCTGGTCGAGCTGATCCGGCGGATGGATCGCTCGCGCATGTCGCCCGAGTTGTGCTGCCTGAAGTACCTCGGCCCCCTGGGGGAAGTCCTGGCCCAGGAGGTTCCGACGAGTTCCGGTTTGCTCGCTCACAAGTACGACTTCGCGGTTCTGGGGCGGTTGAAGCGGCTGCTGCGGCAGCGGCGCGTCGACGCGGTCGTCACCGTGGGCACCGGCGGCGACAAGATGTTCTGGGGGCGGCTGGCGGCGTGGTGGGGCGGCGTGCCGGTCATCTGTGCGACGCTGCACTCGACCGGCCTGCCCGACCACGTCGAATGGCCCAATCGCCTCTTGGCCCCCATCACCGCCGCCTGTCTCGCCGGGGCCGAGCCGCACGGCCGCT
>JAPLNP010000029.1 GCA_026401055.1 Planctomycetia bacterium | reverse complement strand
CCCGCAACTGTCTCTGAAGGACGCTGAGGACCTGGTGAACTACCACCTCGCCCACAACAAGCAGGCCAAAGCCTCGCATCGCAAAAGATGGCTGGCAAAACACCTAAACCCCGTTCCGCGAAAATGATGTTGTAGAACTAGAATCTCCGCTCGCTCGGCCGGAAGAGGAGCCACGCGATCAGGCCGATCGGCCAGGATATCAGCGTGACCAGGATGGCGACCAGGCAGCCGGATTTGCCCCGCGCCTCGGCGTCACGGTAGACCCAAACGATGACGAACACGTAGAGGACCAGCATCGCCAGCCCACACGCCGAGCCGCAGATCCAGCCGAGCACTTCGTTGACGTTGGGCATTCAACCATCCTCCGTTCGCGAGAACCTCCGAGCGTTCAGTCAAGGTGATACACCCGCGGAATGCTCAGCCACTGTTCGCCGTCGGGCGTGCCGGGCAGACGGATCTGGCACGGATCGGTCTCGGCCCACCACTCTTTCGTCTTCGGGTCCACCGCCATTTTCGCCATGTCCGCCTTGAAGTCGTCGCCGACGTACTCGAAATAGGAGAACAGGTAGAGCTTGCCGTCCAGTTCGACCTCGTAGATCGAGTAGTTCTGAATGTTGCTCTTCTTGATCATGGCGTTGATTTCCGGCCAGGGGTTGGCGTGCAACTTGTTGTAGTAGTCCTTCTTCTCCGCCTTCAGGCCGATGACCGACCCGAATCGCTGGAGCTTCTTCGCCTTGACAGTCGGCGCCGCCGGGGGCGAGACCGTCTCGGTCGCGGCCGCGTCTGATTTCGGTTCCGCCTGGGGCACTTCCGCCCCGGAAGCCGCCATGGTGGTGACTTCCGTCTTGGGCACCTGGGCCTTGGACTGGTTTTGCGACTGGTTGCAACCGAACCCGATCAACCCCCCGATCACGAACGTCGCCAGCAACATGGCGACACCACCCATCTGAGCTTTCATCGGATCACTCCCTTGGAAAAAGACGCATTGTGACGCGCGGAAGAGGACTGTCGCGATTTCCGCGGCGCGCCGGGCGTTGCGCGGGCCGACTGGCATGGTCGCCGCGAAAATGGGACTGTCCCCCTCGCGCTTTGGCGCACCTGTATTGTGACACACCGCCGGAGGGTGTCAAGAATGGGGGGTGGGGGGTGACGGCAAGAGTGATGCTGGTGGGCCTCGGCCGCCGGTCGGAAATAGGCGAAGTGCATCGTGGCCTCGATGGCCTCGACCCACCCCACGTGTCTGGACGGGCGGCAGTGGCTCAGTTTGGCTAAGAATGGCGAAGAGTCAAGAAAAAACGCGACCTGTCACAAGATTTGGATCGCTACCAACTAGTTGGTTTCTTGATGATAACGCCCGAACTGCTCGTGACATTAGCAGGGAACTGAGACGCCTTGAGAATTTGGAGGGGAAGCAGCTTATTCTTGTCTGCAATTGCCCGCAACTCAACGGCAGCCCCCCGAATGGCGTTTCTCGCCGGGACGTAGACAATAATCTCCTTGTGGGGCCAATGATCTTTCGTCATTGCAATGGCGGGAACCAGATCCGAATCCCCGCTAACCAGCACCATCCGATCGCACAAGTCGTGCTGGGCATCATGCAATATCCAAAGCGCGATGTTGACATCCGTGCGCTTTTCTTCAAACGTAGCGAAATACTGCGGCTCAGGAAGTGGGCAGGTCGGGCAAAGCCCTTGAATTCGCTTTGCCTTGAACTTGCCGAGGATTATGTCAACAAGGGGCAGAGTCTCCAGAGCAGAAAGATACGCGATTTGGCGGGCGGCACTCGCTCCAACGACCTTGGCGGTAAAGTACCGAATTTGCGAGACTGTAGCAAGGATATGGGGTTTTTCTTATCCGTCACGGGCGTAGTGGAGTGACTGAGTTGTTTGGGATCGTCCGGAGGCCTGGGCGTCCCGAAGCATGTCGATGGCAGTCCGAGCTTTGAGTTGAGCGTACGTGC
>JAPLNP010000049.1 GCA_026401055.1 Planctomycetia bacterium | reverse complement strand
AACGTCGACACCGTCGGCTTCAAGAAGGACCTCGCGGTGTTCCAGGCCCGATACGCCGAGGGCATCAAGCAGGGGCTGGTTCCGCCCGACGCCGGCGCGATCGAGAACGAGGGCGGCGGCGTGATGAGCGTCGAGACGGTGACCGATTTCTCCAGCTCGCCGCTGAAACGGACCGGCCGGCCGCTGGACATGGCCGTCCGCGGCGACGGCTTCTTCATGGTCGACAAAGGCGGCGAGAAGTTCCTGACCCGGGCAGGCGACTTCCGTTTGACCGAACAGGGCGCCCTGGTAACCCAGCAAGGCTACCCGGTTTTGAACACCGACGGCACGCCGGTCGTGATCAGCCCGGACGCCGGCCAGTGGGAATTCATCTCCGACGGCACGATCCGCCAGCAAGGCACCGCGCAGCAGTTGGCCCTGATGATGCCCAAGTCGCCGGGCGACCTGGCTAAAGTGGGCGAGAACCTGTTTCGGCCGCTGGCCGAGACGACGCCGGTGGACCCGACGCGGCGGGGCGTGGCCAACGAATACCTCGAGTCGTCCGGCGTTCAGCCCACCACGGAGATGGTCGAGATGATCACCGCCTCCCGGGTGTTCGAGGCCAACACGAAGATGATGCAGACGCAGGACGAGATGCTTTCGGGCCTGGTGAATCGAGTGATGCGAGTGAGGTAGTTGTCTAGGGGTCAGGGGCCAGGGAAGACACGACTGGCGGCCGGCCACAGACTCATGGTCCCTGATCCCCAATCCCTGCCCCCCAATCCCTGACCCCGGACCCCTGTCCCCTGACCCCAGCCATGACCGTACAAGCGCTTTATTCCGCGGCGACCGGCATGACGTCGATGGAAACGAAGTTGGACGTGATCGCCAACAACCTGGCGAACATGGAGACGACCGCGTTCAAGGTGGATCGCGCGAACTTCGAAGACCTGTTCTACAACCACGAGGTCTATCCCGGCGCCCAGGACACCTCGGGCCAGTACACGCCGAACGGCATCGCCATCGGCTACGGTTCGCGCGTCTCCAGCGTCCAGACGAACTTCGTCCAAGGCGCCTTCCGCCAAACCGGCGAGGCCCTCGACCTGGCCATCGAAGGACGCGGATTCTTCCAGGTGCTCGACCCGTCCTCGGGCGAAACCGTCTATACGCGGGCGGGCAATTTTTCGATCAACGCCAACGGCGAGATCGCGATGGGCTCGGCCAGCACCGGCCGGCTCTTGGAGCCGTCAATCACCATTCCCGAGGACGCCACGAACATCTCGATCAGTGCCGAGGGCATCGTCTCGGTCAAGCAGCCCGGCTCGACGGAACTTTCGCAGGTCGGCCAGATCGAACTCGCGCAGTTCATCAACCCCGAAGGGCTGTTGAAGATGGGCGAGAATCTGTATTCCGAGACGGACGCCTCGGGCACCGCGACGCTGGGTAACCCCGGCCAGGACGGCGCCGGGATGATCCGCCAGAACGCCCTGGAAGCCTCCAACGTCCAGCCGGTCAAGGAGCTGATCGACCTGATCACCACCCAGCGGGCCTTCGAGCTCAACTCGAAGGTGATCCAGACCGGCGATGAGATTCTCCAGACAGTGACGAATTTGAAGCGGTTCTAGGCGTAACGATGATACGAATCACTCTTACATTGGCACTGACGTTTTGCCTGTTGGCCCCCGGCGGCGCTCGGGCCGCGGAGTTTGTGCTTCGGGCGCAATGCGAAACCACCGGACCGGTGGTCACCTTGGGCGACGTGGCCGACGTTGTCACCGCCAACGCCGCCGAGGCCAAGCGGTTGGCCGCCGTCGAACTGTTTCCGGCTCCGCCCCCGGGCCGGCAGCATTTCGTCCGCCAACGCGAGGTCCAGGACCTGCTGCTGGTGCGCGGACTGAATCTGGCCGAG
>JAPLNP010000605.1 GCA_026401055.1 Planctomycetia bacterium | reverse complement strand
CCGATCGCGTGGAGCCCCGGGCGGTAAAACGCCGCCCGAAACCACACCCCCTATTGACCAAGCCCCGCGCCGAAGCCCGTCTCGATCTACTCGCCGGTGCCTCGACGTAAACCCTTACCACCAAAGCGGCAGTGCCATTCGAGGCTGACACCCTCGTTGCATACAACTGGAAGCCATCGGATGACTTGGCACTCATGGGCGCGACGCTGGCCGCGAACGCCACTGTTCTTCCTCAAAGCAGCCTTTCTGGTGACGGCTGGCGCATCTTGGATCAGGCGGTAGTGAAGGTGTTGGACAAACTTGATGGGGCGGGAAAGCAGCTTTCGACGGTGGTGAACGGCCTGTTCTATGGAATCAAGACTGGGTGTAACGAGGTGTTCGAGATCGACGAAGAAACCCGTCGTGACCTGGTTGAGCAAGATACTGGCAGCGCGGAGATCGTTCGACCTTGGCTTCGTGGTCGAAACGTAGGGCGATGGAGCGTCCAATGGGGTGGCCGTTTCCTTGTCTTTACGCGCCGTGGGATTCAGATCGACCGCTATCCGGCCATCAAGCGGTATCTTGCTCGACACCGGCCTCGCCTGGAACCTCGCCCTCGCAATATCCCTGCGAAGAATTGGGCGGGGCGCAAGCCGGGCACTTACAAATGGTATGAAGTGCAGGATGCGATCGACTACTGGCAGGAGTTGGTGGAAGGTGAACCGCCATTCCCGCCGAATGTGATCGAGGCGTTGCGGGCGGCGTCTGCCGAGTGGGCCGCGACGCCGAACCCCGAGCCAGCCGTCATCGACGCCACCACCGGGGACGTGTTCGCCGATTGGGATGACGCACCGCTGCCACCTGAACCCTGCCCAAACTGCGGTTCCATTCTGCGTTGGTGGAACGTGCTCGGGGACGAGCGGTGCATAGGCTGCGATCCACCCACTCGTGGATTACGGTTTCTTCAGCACGTCAAGCGAATCCGACAGAGGTATGGACGATGAGCAATCACAGTCGTCTCGAAGAGGCCAGCCCGTAGCAAGACCAGCGAGGCGGCGCCGAGAAGTCCACCTGCGTCGCGTCGAAGTGTACCCTACGGGGGCTTCTGCTTGGGCAGACAGCCAACACGTCCCAAGACTATAACCAGGTCCAGCATCTCGCGCAAGTCGACGTGGCTGGCCAATCGCGAGCTTTCACGTCGTTTCCCCGTGGCGCCGACGCGCGCCTCCCTGATGAGTCGACACCGCACGGTTCGACAATCAACACCACGGGCGCAGGCTCCCGCCGTACTGTTCCCACCATATCAGGGGGGTATGGTGCTCCGGCGGCCCTTTTGGCAGTCGGGGACATTCTTCGGTGTGAGGTAACGTAACTGGCACCGACGGCGTACCGGTTGCCCCGACAATCTCGACAAAATCGAGCACGGTCAAGAAATCGAACGCGTCAGGGGCTTGACCAATAATCAAGACCCTGCTAGGATATATCCGATGGCGAAGAAGCAATCGAAATTGACCGACCAGTTGCGGGCGGCAATGGCCGGCAGCGGGAAGAGTCTTGGGCAGATTGCCCGGGAGAGCACCATCGACCTTGCCACCATTTCGCGATTCATGCACAAGCGGGGTGGCCTGAGTATGGACGGTTTGGATCTGATCGCGGAGTGTCTGGGGTTGAACCTGACCACGGCGACGAAGCCCCGAACGAAGAAAGGGTGAAAACATGGCGAGCATTTCCACGGATCGCAACGGCAACCGGCGAGTCTTCGTCGCGGGCCCGAACCGCAGACGCCGGGTCATCTACCTCGGCCAAGTGCCGATGAAGACGGCCCGGACGATCAAGTCGCACGTCGAAAACCTGGCGGCCGCGGTGCTGGGGCGACACGCCCCGGATCCCGATACTGCAAAGTGGGCTGGGGAGATCGAGGACGTGCTGTATGGCAAGCTGGTCCGGGTGGGACTGGTGCCCGAGCGGAACCTTGACCCCGGCGTCGAGCCCCAGGGGATCACGCTAGCGGCGTTCATCGACCAGTACATCACAGCGCGGAAGATCCAGAAACCGAACACGCTGAAGAACTACCTCGCGACGAAACGGGCACTGGTAGGCTTCTTCAGGGAAGCCCGGCTGCTGGCCGACATCACGCCCGGCGACTGCGACGACTGGCGATCCCACCAGGTGGGCCTCGGGCTGGCGCCGGCCACGATCGGCCGGACGGTGAAGCGGGCGAGGCGGTTCTTTCGGGCTGCGGTCCGCAAGAAGCTGATCACGGAAAACCCCATGCAGGACGTGAAGGCGGCGCCCCAGGACAACAAAAGCCGGGAATACTTTGTCACGGTCGAGGAAACGGCGAAGATCATCGCAGCCCGGACGCCGAGTGGCGCCTGATCGTGGCCCTGGCACGCTACGGCGGCCTGCGCACGCCCTCGGAGACCTTCGCTTTGACGTGGGGCTGTGTAGATTGGGAACGGGGCAGAGTCCGCATCCCGAGCCCCAAGACCGAGTGCCACATGGGCAGGGAGGTCCGGACGATCCCACTTTTCCAAGAATTGCGGTCCCATCTGGAAGCCGTCTTCGACGAAGCCGAGCCCGGCACCACCTACGTCATCGGCCGGCACCGGCTGGGCAGCGCGAACCTGCGCACCCAGTTGCTCCGGATTATGAATCGTGCGGGCGTGACACCCTGGCCAAGACTTTTCCAAAACATGCGCGCGAGCCGGGAAACGGAGCTATCGCGACGGCACCCCCTGCACGTCGTCACGACCTGGATTGGCAACTCGGCCCCGATTGCAGCCCGGCACTATCTCCAGGTGACGGACGTGGACTTTGACGCGGCTCTGCGACACGACGCAGATCCCGACGCACAAGCGACGCAGAATCCGACGCAGAATCCGACGCGGCAACCGACAGGCGATCCCGGCAGATTGTCGCAAGAAATGGAGCAAGCCCTTGGGTCACAAGGGCTTGTGCTAGAGACTGCGGGCGTTTGCGGGTATATACAAACGTCCATTATACCCCCTAGGGGAGTGGAACAAGGGCAGTTTTCCTCGGAAAACACGCAAGACGCCGGAAAATGGGTGCAACCAGTGGGTGACGCACTCGCCGATCCGGCCCTGCGGCTGGTGGTCTCTGTCTGGCCGGCCCTGCCTGAACCTATCCGGCGGAAGGTGCTGGCCATCATCAGGGAAGCGACGACCGCGGCATCGTGAGCGTGGCCAACGTCTACGCATCTACAGAACCCTCGGAACCGCGGGAGATACAGGGGTTCCGTAGACGACGCCCAAGGTGAAGTAGCAGAGATCATCGCCAAGACGTTCGGTGCGACGACGAGGCATGTAGTCGCCCCGGGCGACGCGACCATACGAAAACGGCATCAAGTGGCGCGAAAGAGTGCAGATTTTGTTTCCCGAGGGGCCCACGCAGGCGCCAGACTTGAGCCAGACCCCCACGGCCGATGGCGAAAGGGACCGCGAATATCCCGGCTGATCCACCGGAATGCGTTTCTGACTGTTAAACTGGATAAGGAAGCTAGCCATGAGCGAAAGCAAAATCGTCGCCACCGAGCGACTGCGGCGGGAAGGCCGCTGGGAAGAGGCCGGCCGTTTCAGGAAAACCGTCCTTCGGGAGTGCCGTGCCAAGGGCATGAAGAAGGCCGAAGCGTCCGATGCGGCATTGACGGCGATGGCCGAAGCATTCCCGCCGCTGGACACCGGGGACAAGACGGTCCCCTTCGGGACACCCGGCGAGGCCCGCCCGATCGACCGGCACGCCATTACAATCCCAAAGGATAAATACTGAAGGTCGTCGTTACCCATTCAGTCGCCAGATGGCAAAGTTCAACGCGCCGGCAAAAGACACCCAAATCAGATAGGGCACGAGCAGGATCGCAGCCGGAATGGAGCGACGCCAAAACGTCACGGTGGTAGCGGCGATTGCCGCCCACAGGAGAACCAGATCAACCAAGGCAGCACCGGGACTGTGAAGCCCGAAGAAGAGCCACGACCATGCCCCGTTGAGCGCCAACTGGGTGCCGAACAGCACCATCGGCACCGTCGCCCCCGCGAAACCGTTTCGACGCCAGACCAGCCAAACGGCAACGGCCATGCCGAGATAGAGCACAGACCATACCGGGCCGAAAATCCAGTCGGGCGGCGTCCATGAGGGTTTGACCAAACCCGCGTACCAGCTTGGAATATTGGGAGCGGTGACCCATCCGCCCACTCCTGCCACTGCAAAGCAGAGGATGACGGCCGTGATCAGCCCGAGCCATGGATGTCGGGGGGGTGAATCCATCATTGACACCTGCTGTGGCTCTTGGCAATGCCCGCTGCTTCGGCCGCGTAACAGGCCCAGGGCCGGCCAGCCCGGGCAAACAGGGTCCCGCCGAGGGCGGCTGCAGCCGACGCCCGAGGAAACTGACGATGTGACGTCATGGCGTTTCCTCCCCACGTCAACTGGGCGAGCCGACTAAAGCTCAACCACCCTCGCCGCCGCGTCGCAACGCCCGGGCTTCCTGGGCGAAGGCGACGATGTTTTCCCAAGGTGTTTCCGGCTGGATCACGTTCGACGGCATCAGGATACACCGGCGATCCGCGCCCGTCAATTCGGCCAGCCGCCGCACCTGCCGACGAACCTCGTCGGGCGAGCCGAAGGGCAGAATCCGCTGTGACGAGATCGTCGCCGCCAATACGATGTCCCGACCGTACTCGTGGTAGAGCGCCGCGAAATCCATGCACTCGGGCTGCACGGGGTGGAGAACGTCGAAGCCCAGCTCGATGACGTCGGGAATGATCGGCTCGATCTTCCCGCAACTGTGCAGAAAGAACCGGGCGCCGGGCGCCGCCCGGCGGACCGCCTCCAGCACCCGGCGCCAGGCCGGCTTGATCAGTCGCCGCCACAGCCCGGGCGAAATCTGCATGCCGCTTTGCATTCCCGCGTCGTCGTAGAAGCAGACCACGTCGACCCCGGCCCGCGCGGTGGCCGTCGCTAGCCGCGTCGTGTGCGACTCGATCTTGTGGACGACCGCCTGGGCGAACTTCGCGTCGCTCACCAGATCGACCATGAAGCGCTCCATGCCCCGGATCCACCACGACCACTCGTAGATGCTCCCGCCGTATCCAAAGACCGGATAGCCTGCCGCGTGATGGGCCGCCACCGGCGCGGTGTCGACGTTCTCGTCGATCACCGGCGAGGGCAGTGCCTCGACGTCTCGGACCAACTTGGCGGAGGCCAGGGCGGGATAGGTTCGATCGACGGTCCCCTCCAGACCGCCGGCCCAGTGGCCGTTGCCCCACTCGTCGAACGTCGTGCCGGGCTCGACCCACTCGTGCAGCGCGGCCGGATCGTCGCCGCCGAACGCCGTGGGGAGCGAAAAGCAACGAACGTCGGCGTCGAAATACGCCGCCGGATCGTCCGCCCCGGTGAGCGAACGGAACGTCCGCGCGATCGGATCGCTGAACCCAGGCTGCGAGCCCACGTCAAGCGAAAAAGGAATCCAAGACGCCCCGCGGCCGTCGAGCAGCCGTCGCAGGTTGTCGATCGGAGTCGTCGGCATGCGGTTGTGTTCCACGCCAGATTGTCGCCACGCTGCTAAGGGACCAAGGCCGCGATTCCCGTGATTCACGCTTCACTCGTCGTCGCCGCGATGGCGAGTCGCTTCTTCATCCACCCAGTCCAGCTCCTCATAGACCATCCCCTTGCGCCCAGGCGCTTTCCTAGCCGCCCCCGCCGCATAGAACGGACACGACTTCGGCCCGTAGCAGAACGTCTCAAACCGATAGCGGCGAACCTCCGGTCTCCACTGGTCGATGACCATTTCCACAGGCATCCGGCAACCCCAAAGGCACGCCTGGCACTTGGTCTCGTAGGTACGCATGTTCAACCGCCGATGGCCGCGCCCGCGATAGGTCTTCAAGTCAGGCGGTACGCCAACCCAGGGTGGAGGCGCCGGCGGCGGAGCTATTGCGCGATCCAGCAGCCTCAGCGTGCTCACCTTGTAGAGATCTGCTGTCTCCATGTCGGGATTGACAACCGGCTCACCCGTACCGCTGACTGTGTCGCCCAGGCGAAACTGATGTTTTGCGTGTGCCGCTTTGCCGATGGCGATGAGGAAATGGCGGTCCTCCCCGCCAATCGTGCCGTCCAGCCGCAGCACATAGCCCAGGTAGGAATGGCTGCGCTCGTCGAACGACCGCATGAGGACAATTCGCGGCTGAACGGAGATGATACGTCCGGCCCAGGCAATCCTGGCGCCCATCGGGCTAGCTCCTATGCCAACTATCGTTGAGCCTACCCAAACAATCGCATATGTCCAGTGTCACGATCCTTGCCACCGACCTGCCCGTGATTGTTCGAGCACCACCAGAATTGCGGGTTGTATTTCTCCGTTTCAGGACAACAATTGACGCGCAGTGAGGGGCAACGCCCCACACCATTCCGCCCTTCGCAGGTCCCTGCCCCGCCTGCGGAGGGCTCTTTTTTGCGCCGGGGGGCCGCTGTTGCAGAACCGTCCCGAGAACGGTGCGGAGAACAGGTCGGTTGTGTAAGCGCCCCACGAAAAAAGAGGGTAGCACCCCGCGTCAACGGCGACGTGTCTATTGGTGTACATCTGTCCGGGTTGGACAGGATCTGGGTCTCCCTCGGCTATGCTGATTCCGGGCAGATCGGGAAACGAGGGGCCGCGCCAAGGCCGGCTCAGTCGTGGCGCGGTGGGGCAATCCTGATCGACCCGACAATTCGCCCCACACGACCGTTGTGTCCGGCAAACGGCAAT
>JAPLNP010000281.1 GCA_026401055.1 Planctomycetia bacterium | reverse complement strand
AGCCGGAACACCGCCAGATCAACGGCCAAGCAGGCCGACCATCGTCCCGAGCAGCTACGGATTGCCGCTTTCCTTGCCTTCCGGCAAGGTCAGCCGCCACACGTCGTTCATGAGCGGCCACATGTTGCCGTCGACCACCCAAAGGCTCCCGTTGAAGACGTAGGGAGTGACTTCGTGCCGAGGCGAGAACATGACGGCCGAGCGGTACTCCCGCCAGGTCTTGCCGTCTTCGGTGTACCAGGCTTCGGCGAAGTTGACGTCCTTCCGATTGCTGAACCCTCCGATGATCCAGAGCTTCCCGGCGTAGACCTTGGGCACGAACCACATCCGCTCCGACCAAGGCGCGTGCTCGAGCACCCGCGCCCACTCGACGCCGTCCGAGGAGCACCAGACGTCATTGTGGGTCGTGTACTTCGGATAATGCTTCTCCGGCGGGTCGCTGGTCTCACAGGTGGCGCCGCCCATGAGCCACAGCTTGTCCCCGTAGACCGCCACTGCCGAGGCGTAGCGGGGTCCAAAAGGAGCGTTCGGGTTCGCGCACTCCCACTTGGCGCCGTCCGCGGTGTTCCACACGTCGTTGCCGCTGCCGAGTTGCCACATCCGGCCACGGAAGACCACCAACTCCCCGTAGGTCCTCTCGCCGAAGGGCGTCCGCGGCGAGACTTGCTTCCAGTTCACGCCGTCGGACGAGTTCCAGACGCTGGCCTTCACCGCCCAAATCTTCCCGTCATGGACGACCATCTCGCTGTAGCCGTCGTAGGGCGTGTTGTCGGAGACCAACTCCCACGTGACGCCGTCGCCGGACGACCACAGGTCGCGCACAAGCGTCCCGCCGGTGACATAGCCGTTGCTGAGCCACAGCTTGCCCCCGAACACGACGTCCTCGGCCGTATCCCGTGGCGAGAACGCGGCCGTCTGGGCCACCCGCTCCCACGACGGCGACCCGGTCGCTTCCGCTTGCGGCTGAGAGCCGGCCTCACCGGCGCCTACTTGCGCCGCGACCAGACCTCCGATGAGGCACGCGCCGGCGACAGCCTTCCGTAGTAGTCGGGGGCCAACGGGGTATTCGCTGATGAGTTGGGTCAGTCGCATCAGAATGCCTCCAAGGGAATTCGGCGGGGACCTGCAAACCCCAGTCTACCAGCCCTTCGAGGGCGTGCAAGGACCGGGGAGGGGGCCAATCGCTGCCCCGGTCGGGTCGCGAAGGGGGCGGGGCGGGTGGACGGGCGGGAGATGCCTCAACCGCCGACGCGCTCGGGGTAGACGACCAACTCGACGCGACGATTGCGCTGTTGGCCGTCGGCCGGGCCGTTGGAGTAGACCGGGTGGTTGGCGCCGTGGCCGGTGACGAACAGCGCCGTGGACGGGAGTCGGCTCTGGGTGGTCAGGACGTTGTAGACGGCGACGGCCCAAGCAACCGACACCTCGTGGTGATTGCGATACGGCGCCATGGACACCGGCGCGTTGTCCATATGGCCCTCGACGCCGATCCGCTGGCCGGGATACACCCGGGCCAACTCGCCCCCAACCTGCGTGATCAGCTTGTCGGCGCCCACGCGAAGTCGGGCCGTGCCGGGGTCGAAGAGTCGGTCGGCGGGCAGGACGATCCGGATCACGTCGCCGTCGCGTCGGGTCTCGATGCCTGGCAGATCGATCGAGGGCAACGTCTGTTGCACGCTGCTGTTGGGGCTGATCGTCACGCCGCCGTGGCGCTGCATCGAGGCGGTCATCGCCTTGGCGCGGTTATCGCTGGCGTCCCGCTCTTCGCGTGCCTTGGCCAGTTGGGTGGTGACGTCGGTCAACTGGTCGCGCACGGCGGCCATCTCATCCTCGAGCACCTTGGCGCGCTGCCGCGATTGGGCCAGCATCGTGCCCAACTCCTGGTTGTCACGGTCCAGCGTGTTGGTTCGGCCCTGAAGCTGCTCGTTCTGTCGGGTCAGCGCAAGCTGCTCCTGCTGACTCTTCTGGACCTGCCCTTGCAGCACCATAGGATTCTGGCTGCAACCGGCCGGAACCAACAGCGCCAGGGTCAACAGGCCCAGCGGCGCGAGAAGCTTTGGCGCGCGGAGGAACCGTCGCATGACAACACTCTCCTGACGGGACGGCGGCATGAGGGCGGGATGGTAGTCGAACGCCCAGGGGGTCGCAAGGGCAGTTCGGGGGAAATGCGGTATGCGACAAGTGGTAAGTGGCGGTAGCCGCGAGGGGGGAACACGGTTTGTGGCACGGTTGCCCTCGGCGGTGGGAGCGAGGGCAGCCCCCACCCAGCCGAGGGCGGCTGGGCCACGTGGTGACCCCACATGGACGCCATTTCCCTACGAGCAATAATGGCGACTTGATGGGAGGCGGTGGAGGGCAAGCAGGCCGGCGATATCCTCCTCTGGGGGGTATCGACGTCGAAATTGACTTCGCGGCGATGTTGTGCCGATTACCGGTTGCATTGCCCTGCCGAAATGGTACACTTACGTCCTTGTTGTGTGTTGACAGTAGTAATAGGGTAGGTGGAAGTTCTATCGAGACACGGTGAGAGGAGCGTGCTTCGGGAGAAGCGACCCGTGCCGACCGACGTGGAGGACTTGCGGTAACGAGATGACTATTACCAGAGAGCGGAAAACGGAAGTGATCGGTGAGTTCAAGCTCGGCGAGAACGACACCGGCAGTCCGGAAGTGCAGATCGCCATTTTGACCACCCGAGTCAACGGGCTGACCGAACACCTGCGAACCCATAAGAAGGATTTCGCCGGGCGACGGGGGCTTTTGATGATGGTCAGTCGTCGGCGCCGCTTGCTGGACTACCTCAAAAAGGTGGCCCCGCAACGTTATCTGGACGTGATTCGCCGTCTGAATATCCGCAAGTAGCGAGCCGCGGCTGGAAGTCACGGCCGGTGGCCCGGCGAGAAACCCGCGCCCGTGGCGCGGACGTTGGGCAGCCAAGACCCGTCCGGTTTTCTCCCGCCCGCGGTTCGGCTCGCCCGTGGCATGATGCTGGTGATGGGCTGAGGTTTCTTTGAATCTCCGGCGGTCGGGTCCGCGCAAGTCGCGGACCTGGTCCAGGGTGTCTTTCGCCGCATACTCCGCGGTCGCGCCGGGTGCCGTGCCCGGCTGGAACTCCACCAGGAAGCTGTAAGGGAAAGAATAGGATTAGAACTGTGAAAGTACGTGTAGAGAGACAGATCGGCCAGAGCATGTTCTCCCTGGAGACCGGCGAATTGGCCAAGCAGTCGGCGGGCAGTTGCCTGGTGCAATACGGTGACACGGTCGTGCTATGCGCGTCGGCCACCGGACCCCCGCGGCCGGGAATCGACTTTTTCCCGCTCACTTGCGATTATCGCGAGCGGGTGGCGGCGGCGGGCAAGTTCCCCGGCGGCTTTCTCAAACGAGAAGGCCGGCCGACCATGAAAGAAACCCTCACCTCGCGGCTGATCGACCGCCCGATCCGCCCGCTGTTCCCCGAGTGGTTCCATGACGAGGTCCAGTGCCAGGCGTTCGTGCTGGCCAGCGACCGGCAAGTCGACGGCGACGTGTTGGCGATGAACGGGGCGTCCGCCTCGCTGAGCCTTTCGCCGCTGCCCTTCCTGGGTCCGATCGCCTCGGTGCGGATGGGGTGCATCGACGAGAAGTTCGTCCCGTTCCCCACGCACGACGATCTGGAGAATAGCGACCTCGACCTGATCGTCTCCGGCAGCAAAGACGCGATCCTCATGATCGAAGGGTTCGCCCGCGAAATGTCCGAGGATCGGATGGCCGACGCCATCGTGGCCGCCCACGGTTACATCCGGCAGATCTGCGATCTGCAACTCGAATTGATGGAGAAGGCCAACGTCGTCAAGAAGGAGTACGAGGTGCCGGAACCGGACCGGCTGGTCGAGAAGCTCCAGGAGCGATACTACGACGCCTTGAGCAACGCCAAGCGGACCGAGGGCAAGCTGGCCCGGGCGGAAGCCTGCGAGGCGCTCAAGCGACGGGCCCTGTCCGAGATGATCCCCGAGCCCGAGGCCGAGGGCGCCATCCCGGTGAGTCGCTTCCACGCCGCGTGGCACGACCTCGAGGCCCTGGTCATCCGCGACCGGATTCTGGCGGGCGCGCGGCCCGACGGCCGCGATTACACCACGGTGCGGTCGATCCGATGCATGGTCGACGTTCTGCCCCGGGTGCACGGTTCGGCAGTGTTCGAACGCGGCGAGACCCAGGCGTTGGTGACGGTCACGCTGGGCACGGGCCGGGACGAGCAGCGCGTGGACGGGCTGGTCGAGGAATACACGAAGAAGTTCATGCTCGACTACTATTTCCCGTCGTTTTCGGTGGGCGAGGTCCGGCCCATTCGCGGCCCCGGCCGCCGCGAGATCGGCCACGGGGCCCTGGCCGAGCGGAGCGTCAAGCCCGTCCTGCCCGATCCGGACGACTTCCCCTACACGATCCGCATTATCTCCGACATTCTCGAATCGAACGGCTCCAGTTCGATGGCCAGCGTTTGCGGGGCGACGCTGGGGCTGATGGCCGCCGGCGTGCCGATCAGCAACCCGGTCGCCGGCATTTCCGTCGGACTGGTGACCAAGGGCGACCGCTGGGTCCTGTTGACCGACATCATCGGCGACGAGGACCACTTCGGCGACATGGACTTCAAGATCGCCGGCACGCAAAACGGCATCACCGGCATCCAACTCGATCTGAAGATCAACGGCATCAGCGAGGAGATCATCCGCGCGACGCTCAAACAATCGCGCGAGGCGCGGATCGAGATCCTCCGCAAAATGCTCACCACCATCTCGCGTCCCAAACCCGAGATTTCCGACTGGGCCCCGCGGCTGTTGCGCACGCACATCGATCCGGACAAGATCGGGCTGTTGATCGGCCCGGGCGGAAAGACGATCCGCGCGATCCAGGAGAGCACCGGGGCGTCGATCGACGTCGAGGACGACGGAACGGTCACCATCGCGTCGACCGTCGCCGAAGCCGCCCAACAGGCCCTCGCCCAGGTCGAAGCGCTCACCGCCGCCGTCGAGGTCGGACGCATCTATCACGGCCGGGTGACCAGCGTGAAGGACTTCGGCGCGTTCGTCGAGATCCTGCCCGGCAAGGACGGATTGTGCCATATCAGCGAACTTGCGAACGAGTACGTTTCGAGCGTGGCCGACGTCTGCAAGGTGGGCGACCCGATGGACGTCAAGGTGATCGCCGTCGACGAGCAGGACCGGGTGAAACTCAGCCGCCGCGCCGCCATGGCCGACATGGCCAAGAACGCCCAAGGCGGCAACGGCAACGCCCGGTAGACCGGCGCTTCGCACGGAGAAACCGACCCCGCGGAGGTTGTCAAGCGGCGGGCTGCCCAAGCGGTGGCCCGCCTTTTTCATGGATCGAGTGACTCCCTTGCTCGGGTCGCGATGGCTGGTTATCACGGGCGGGACAGCGCCTTCGTGGTGAGAAAGAGATTGAACCACGAAGGGCACGAAGGACACGAAGAAACGGCGAGGGCAGTGATGATCGAGTTCGACGAGCTGTCGCATCGGGTCCTAGGCTGTGCCCTCTCTGACTCCTTCGTGCTCTTCGTGTCCTTCGTGGTTCATGCTCCCCTTTTGCACCACGAAAGACGCCAAGGATCCGAGGCATGACCGATTCCGATTATTCCCAATCCGACGTCAATCAGAAGCTGGTCGACCAGTACACGGAGATCGCCCGGCTGGCCGGCGGGCTGGCGCATGAGATCAAGAACCCGCTGTCGACCATCCGGCTGAACATGGAGCTTCTGGCCGAGGATTTCGAGGACAGCGAGTCGCCCAGGGAGCGCCGGGCATTGCGCAAGGTGCAGGTGGTCCAACGGGAATGCCAGCGTTTGCAGGACTTCCTGGACAACTTCCTCAGCTATGCCAAGGTGCGCAATCTCCGCCTGGAGCCGACCAACCTGAACGACCATGTCGATCGGGTGTTCGATTTTTTCCGACCCAAGGCGGCGGAGGCCGGCATCGAACTGGTTACTTATCTCGCCAGCGACTTGCCCACCGTGTTGTTGGACCGCGAGGCGTTCCATGCCGCACTGCTGAACCTCGTCTTGAACGCCGAGCAGGCGGTGCCCCGCGGCGGGCAGATTGTCGCCCGAACCCGCGCGACCGGCGACGGCGTGGCGTTGGACTTGATCGACACGGGCTGCGGGATGGACGAGGCGACGCGGTCGAAGATTTTCGACGCCTTCTTTTCGACCAAGAGCGGCGGCTCGGGGCTGGGCCTGCCCACCGCGCGCAAGATCGTCGAAGCCCACGGCGGCCAGATTACCGTCCAAAGCGAACTCGGCCGCGGCACCCAGTTCACGATCAAGCTCCCCGTGCCGGCACGCCTGGAGGCGGACGTGAAGGAGTAGCGGAAAGCGAAAAGCGGCGTCCCCCCCGACGCAGTCGGGGGGCGTTTCTTCTGACCTCTTGCCACTTACCACTTGCCGCCTACCGTCGAGCCCTGGCCGTGCCGGGGGCGATGTTGTATCATCGAGCCCATGGCTGTTGAAGAAGCGAAAACGACGTCCAAGACGGACTCAGCCGGGCCGGTGATCGAGGTGCTGATCGTCGACAACGACGAGGCCCACGCTGAAGTCGTGGCCGAAAGTCTCGACCGCGTCGGCTTCCACTGCAAGGTGGCAACGTCTGGCCCACAGGGGTCTGAACTCATCGAAGACGGGGCATTCGACGTAATCATTACTGACTTGGTGATGCATAATGTCGACGGACTCGGGATCCTTGCCCGGGCGAAGGAGGCCCTGCCCGACTGCGAAGTCATCCTCATGACCGGCCACGGGACGGTGCCCTCGGCGGTCGAGGCGATGCAGAAGGGGGCGTTCAACTACCTGCTCAAGCCGCTGAACATCGAGCAACTTCGCACGATCGCCGAGAAGGCGGCCGAGAGTTCCCGTCTGCGCCGGGCGAACGTCGAACTGAATCGCCGCCTGGACGAGAAGTACGGCTTCGAGGGCGTCGTGGGCGACAGTGCCCAGATGCGCGACGTGATCGAGCGGCTCAAGCGGATCGCGCCGACCAACGCGACGGTGTTGATCCAGGGCGAGACGGGCACGGGCAAGGAGTTGGTCGCCCAGTCGATCCACCAGAACAGTCCCCGCAAGAGCAAGCCGTTCGTGGCGTTGAACTGCGCCGCGTTGAGCGAGAACATCCTCGAAAGCGAGCTCTTCGGCCACGTCAAGGGCGCGTTTACCGACGCTTCGACGGATCGGGTGGGCAAGTTCGAGTACGCCCACGGCGGCACCATGTTCCTCGACGAGGTGGGCGACATGCCCCTGCCCACCCAGATCAAGCTGCTGCGGGTGCTGGAAAACGGCGAGATCACCCGGGTCGGGTCGAATCAGCCGGTCAAGGTCAACGTGCGGGTGCTTTCGGCGACGAATCGGAACCTTGAGGACGCGATCGCGGCGGGCACGTTCCGCAGCGACCTCTATCACCGGCTCAAGGTGGTCTCGATCCGGCTGCCGACGCTTTGCGAGCGGAGCCAGGACATCCCCGTTCTGATCGATCACTTCATGCGGCAGTTCGCCCAGCAGCACGGCAAGCAGATCCGGGGCATGACGCCCGCGGCACGGAGGAAGCTGATGGGTTACGATTGGCCGGGCAACGTTCGCCAGCTTCGCAACGTGGTCGAGAGCATGGTGGTGGTCGACTACGACGGTTTGCTCGATGTGGACGACTTGCCGGAGGAATTGGCGGAGCCGGCGGAGCCCGTCGCCGAGTTGGCGCCCGGCACGTTGGCCGCGTTGGTCGGTCGCCCGCTGGAGGAGATCGAGCGGTTGTTCATCACCGAGACGCTCCGTCTGACCGGCGGCAATCGCGAGGAAGCCGCGCGGATGCTCGAGATCGGCGAGCGGACGCTGTATCGGAAGATCAAGGGATACGAGTTGTCGTAGAACATGGCTCAGATTCACCAGCTTTCGCAGAGTCTGATCAACAAGATTGCGGCGGGCGAGGTGATCGAGCGGCCGGCCAGCGCGGTCAAGGAGTTGATCGAAAACGCCGTCGATGCCGGGGCGACGCGGATCCACGTCTCGGCCGCCGAGGGCGGGATGGAGATGATCCGCGTGGTCGACAACGGCTGCGGGATCGCCGCGGACGAGTTGGAGTTGGCGCTGGCTCCTCACGCCACGAGCAAGCTCCGCGACGCCGACGACCTGTTCCGCGTCGGGACGCTCGGGTTCCGGGGCGAGGCGCTGGCGTCGATCGCCGAAGTGAGCCGGGTGACGCTCCGCAGCCGCACGGCCGAGTGTCCCGGCGGGGCGCAGATCGAAGCCCGGGGCGGAGAACTCTCGGACATTACGCCGTGCGGCTGCCCGATCGGCGCCACCGTCGAGGTTCGCAATCTCTTCTACAACATGCCGGTGCGGCGCAAGGCGATGAGCACCGCGGCGACCGAGTTGAGCCACGTCAAGGAGGCGTTCACGCGGATTGCCCTGGCGATGCCGCAGATCGACTTCGCGCTGTCGCACAACGACCGGCCGGTGTTCGAGCTATCGGGCACGACGACCTGGCTCGAGCGGATCGCGAAGTTCTTCGGCCGCGATCTGGCCGAGAACTTGATCTGGGTCGAAAGCGACGACGGCGACGTCCAGCTTTCGGGCTTCGTCGCCCATCCCAGCCACAGCCGGGCGAACAACCGGATGCAGTACCTGTTCCTCAACGGCCGCCACATCCGCGACCGGGCCTTGCAGCACGCGCTCGGCGAGGCGTACCGGGGCCTCTTGCTGACGCAACGCTACCCGATCGCGTTCCTGAACCTCGCGATGCCGCCGGACCAGGTCGACGTGAACGTCCACCCGACGAAGATCGAGGTCCGTTTCCGCGACGGCGGCCGGCATTACAGCCAGGTGCTCTCGACGCTGCGGACGAAGTTTCTTTCGACCGATCTTCGCGCCCGGGGGCGACCGGAGGAAGAGGACCCGACCGGCGCCCACGACGACGCGCACGCCGCCCGGCTGCGCGAGGAGTTGGTCGGCTGGGCGAAGGGGAAGATGGCCGCGTGGCCGCAAGGCGCCGCCGCGCGGCAGCCGACGTTCGACGTCGACGAGCCCGCGCCGCCTCGGGCGCCGCTGGAACTCGCGCAACTCGGCCGCCGCTGGGCCCCGGCCGACTTGGAGCCGGAAGACGGTTCGGACTTCCCCAATATCGAATCCGCCGGCGAATCGGCCGAGGCGTTTGGCCCTTCGGCGTCGTCGGCGGCCGGACGCGGCTTGGGGCCCGCCCGAGCGGTGCAGGTTCACAATCGCTACCTGGTGACCGAGAGCGAGGACGGACTGGTGATCGTCGACCAGCACGCCCTGCACGAGCGGATTTTGTACGAGCACCTGCGCGAGCGGATCGCCTCGGGCGACGTCGAGTCGCAGAGCCTGCTGGTGCCCGAGCCGGTGGATCTCGCCCCGGCCGAGGCCGCCGCGGCGTTGGAGAACCGCGAGACGTTGGCCCGGCTGGGCATGAAGATCGAGCCTTTCGGCGGCGACACGGTGCTGGTGGCCGGTTATCCGGCGATGCTGGCGAACCTCGACCCGGGCGAGGTTCTCCGAGCGCTGGTGGACCGGCTTCTCGAGGGCGGCAAGCCCCCGAGCCGCGAGGACCTTCTGGACGAGTTGTTGCACACGATTTCGTGCAAGGCCGCCATCAAGGCCGGCGACCGGCTCGCGCCGGACGAGATTGCCGCCCTGTTGGAGCAGCGTCACCTGATCCGAGACTCCCATCACTGTCCCCACGGCCGCCCGACCGCGTTGGTCTTCACGCGGGAGGAGTTGGATCGGCAGTTCAAAAGGTAGGGATTGTCATGATTTGTGTAAGCATCGGTCGCAGTCGGCACCGGCACATGATGGCGGAGCATCGGCACCTTGTCGAACAGGGCGCGACGATGGTCGAACTGTGGTTGGACTATATTCGAGGCGACGTGAACGTCAAGCGGTTGCTGGCCGACCGGCCTTGCCCGGTGCTGATCACCTGCCGCCGCGAGAGCGACGGGGGCAAGTACAACGGGCCCGAGCCGGAGCGGCAGATGCTCCTGCGAACGGCGATTGCCGAGGGCGTCGAGTACGTCGACCTCGAGGAGGACATCGCCGGGTCGATCCCCCGGTTCGGCAAGACGAAGCGTCTGGTGAGCCTTCACGACTTCCGCAAGACGCCCGACGATCTCGAAACGATCCACCGCCGGCTCTGCGACCTCAATGCCGACATCGTGAAGATCTGCACGATGGCCAACCACCCTCACGACAACCTCCGCATGTTGCGGCTGGTCCGCCAGAGCAAGGTGCCGACGGTCGGCCTGTGCATGGGCGACATCGGCGTGCCGACGCGGATTCTGTCCGGCAAATTCGGCGCGCCGTACACGTACGCGACGTTCCATCACGAGCGAACGTTGGCGCCGGGCCAGCTCAGCTTCGACCAGATGATCCACGTCTACCGTCACGACACAATCGACGAGGCGACGGAGGTGTACGGCGTCATTGCCGACCCGATCGGCCACAGCCTCAGTCCGCTGATCCACAACGCCGCCTTCGCCGAGCGGAAGCTCAACAAGGTGTACGTTCCGATCCGCGTGCCCCGCGAGGACCTGGCCCCGTTCATCGACGACGCGACGGAGCTGGGGATCAAGGGCCTGAGCGTGACCATCCCGCACAAAGAGGCGATTCTCCCCAAGCTGACCAAGGCCGACGGGGCGGTGGCCGGCATCGGCGCCTGCAATACCGTGGTCTTCGACGGCAGGGAGCGGCTCGGCTACAACACCGATTATCGCGCGGCGATGACGAGCCTCGAAGACGCCTTGGGCGGGATCAAGGACGGCGAAAACCCGCTCACCGGCCGGACCGCCCTGGTGCTCGGCGCCGGCGGCGTGGGCAAGGCGGTCGTCTACGGCCTCGTGCGGCGCGAAGCCCACGTTGTCGTCGCCGACGGCCGCCCGCGCGTGGCCGAGGACCTGGCCAAACGCTTCGGCTGCCGCACCGTCGAATGGGCCAAGCGACACACCCTCGTGCCCGACGTGTTGATCAACTGCACGCCCGTGGGCATGCACCCCAACGTGGACGAAACGCCTTACGACAAGCACCACCTGCGTCCGACCACGGTCGTGTTCGACGCGGTGTACAATCCCGAATCGACCCTGTTGATCAAGGACGCCCGGTCGCGAAACTGCCGCGTCGTGACCGGCGTCGACATGTTCGTCCGCCAGGCCTGTCTCCAATTCAAACACTTCACCGGCCAAGACGGACCCGACGAATTGATGCGCGACGTCGTCCGGCGAACCATCGCCGCGGCGAAGTACTAGCAAGCCATGTCCCTGACGCTCATCGGATATCGCGCGACCGGAAAAACCACCGTCGCCAGGCTCCTCGCCCGGCGGCTCGGCTGGGATTGGATCGACGCGGACGTCGAAATCGAGCGTCGCTCGGGCAAGTCGATCGCGAGCATCTTTTCCGAGGACGGCGAGCCGGCCTTCCGCGAGCTTGAAGTCGCCGTGACCGCCGATCTGTGCCAACGGCCGCGGCTTGTTCTGGCCGCCGGCGGCGGGGCGCCGATGCGGGCCGAAAATCGCCGGGCCATCCGTCGCGGCGGAACCGTCGTCTGGCTCAAGGCGCTGCCCGAGACGATCCACCGACGAATGTCCGGCGACGCCACGACCGCCGGCCGCCGACCCGATCTGACCGACCAGGGCGGCCTCGCCGAGATCGTTGAACTGCTCGCCCGGCGGGAGCCGATCTACCAGGAGGCGGCGGACGTCGCGGTCGACACCGAGGGCAAAACGCCCGAGCAAATCGCCGACGAGATCCTCGATCGCCTCCCCACGTCCCACGACGCCGAGGGCCCCGCGTGAACCTCATCATGACGATTCCGCTCGAGTTTCGCCTGGCCGCGCTGTTCGTCCTCGGAACCGTCTTGGGCAGCCTCGCCAACCTGGGCACGTACCGGCTCGCCTGGCACGCCCGACCGATCAGCCCGTGGTCTCGCCCCGATCCCGATCCGAAAGCGCCCCCAAGACACCGGACCGATCGGGTGCCGATTTTCGGGTGGCTCGGACTGCGGCGCGAAGCGTCGTTGCACGGCGCCGGTTTCTGGATCCGGCCGTTGCTGGTCGAGCTGCTCGCTGGGTTCGGCCTGGCGTGGCTCTACTGGTGGGAAATCGACCGGCTGGGGCTGCTGCCCGCGTCGGCGCCCCGGCCCGAGTCGGTTGCGTGGATGACGATGCTCCACGTTCAGTTCACCGTCCACGTGCTGCTAATCTGGCTAATGCTCGTTGCCTCGCTGATCGACGCCGACGAGAAGACGATCCCCGACGCGATTACGGTTTCCGGCACGCTCGTCGGGCTGCTGGTTGCGGCGGTCTATCCGCTGTCGCTGCTGCCCGATCTGGCCATCGGCGTAGTCCTTCCACGCGGCTTCTGGCAAACCGTCAGGCCGGACACATGGCGGCTGATGCTCATCACGGCGCCCGCGACGATGCCCGGCTGGCTCGGCGGGTGTCCGCGCGGCGGATCGCTCGCCGTGGGGCTGGCGTGCTGGTGGCTGTGGTGCTTCGGCCTGATGCGGCGCGACTGGCGTCCGCGTCACGGGCTGGCCCGAGCCCTTCGGCTATTGGTTGCGCGACTTTGCCGCGAAGCGTCCACCTGGCGGATCGTCCTGCTGGGTCTGATCGGCTCGGCCGCGATCGCGGCGGTTTGGTTTTCGGCCGGGCGGAATTGGGACGCGACGATCACAGCCCTGGTCGGGATGGCCGCCGCCGGCGGACTCGTTTGGGCCGTCCGCATCATCGGCAGCGCGGTCCTGCGGCGCGAAGCGATGGGCTTCGGCGACGTGACGCTCATGGCGATGATCGGCGCCTTCCTGGGCTGGCAGGCCTCGATCCTCATTTTCTTCCTCGCTCCGTTGGCGG
>JAPLNP010000637.1 GCA_026401055.1 Planctomycetia bacterium | reverse complement strand
CTGGCCGATTTCCGCCTCCGTCAAGACGCGCTTCCACACGCAGACGGCGGCCACCCGGCCCAGAAAATCCCACGCCCACACCATGCTGGGGTCCTGGCGCGACCCGAGGGCAAAGGCCGCCGGGTCGGTGATGTCGATCCCGGCAATACTGGTTGGATTGGCGGTGGCGCTTTGCCGCACCCCATCGATGTAGAGCCTCAAGCCCGTGGTGTTGTCGCGGTCGCATACGGCTACCGCCACGTGCCCCTGGCCGTCATTCAGGGCATTGTTCGACTCGACGCTGAAAGCGGCGCCCTGATTCCGTACCTGCCAGCAGATTCTGTTGCCGGCGCCGATGGACAATCCATAGCCACTGCTGGAGCCGAGATAGCCCTTGCCGGCAACAGCGGCGAGGTGCTCACCTTGCCACTGCTCCGGCTGGTCGCCGCTGTACTGAACGAGGGCGAGCAACGTCACGTCATCCGTGCCCAGGTTGAGGCAGTTGCCCATGCTGATCCAGTCGTTGTTGCCGTCGAACTCGACGGCGGGACCGAATGCACCAGGCGTCCAAGCGGGATTGCCGGAGAAACTGCCGTCGTGGCGCTGCCCGCTGATGTCACGCACCACCGGGCCCGCTCCTTCGTTCAGCAGCCAACAGCCCGCCAGATGATCGGCGAGCGAGTGAGCCGGGCTGGGTCGGGCGGCGACCGGCGGTTTGATCCGGGAGGATATTGCGGTCATCATAGGTTAGCTCGACTGGGTAGAGAGGCCCTGGTAACAAGCGGAGCAGTCGCTGCTCTTGAGCGTCTGCCCGGTCCGATTGTGAACGATAATGCCCCAGCGCTGCGGCAGGAACCCGCCGAAGGCGCCGGCGACGCTCATCAGATCGGACTTGTAGATCTTGTTCTGCGTCGGGGCGTAGATGACGCCGATCATCCGGCAGTTGGTAAGCTGCTGCGGGTCGGTTCCGAAGGCGGCGTCGCTGCCGGAGGCGTTGGCGGAGTACGCGGTGCCGCCGTCGCTCGTGCCGTAGGCGTAGACGTACACGCATTTGTCCCCGGTGGAATCCGCCCCCGTATTGGTGGCAATCTTCACCTGGACCAGTGCGTCGAAGAAACCGCTCGCGGAGTTGTCCACGGCCGTCGATTCCCGCTTCGCGTCGTGCGCCAGGCTGTTGATCGCGATCGTGAGCGCCTGGTTGTTGCTGCCGTATTTGGCTTTGGTCTCAGCCATGCTTGGTCTCCTTCTGGTGTATTGCGGATTGATGATTGCGGATTGGAAAAGACCCGCGATGCAAATCCGCAATCCGAAATCCGCAATCACAAATCAATCCAATGTCACATCGATCTCGCCGCCCGCAAATCGGACCATGTCCCCGCTCTCGACGCTTTTGGGGTGCGCCAGGGCCCCGTGAACGAGCAGGTGGCCGCCGGAGGACGCATCGAAGAGAGCGAAGTGCGTCAGCGTGCCCCAGTCGGCGGTGGCGGGACCGAGCGTGATCGTGTTGGCGTTGTCCAACAGACCGTCGGCGGCGACGTTCCAATCGGACGCCGTCGTCTCGGCACGGGCATACCCGTTGCCGCTCGGCTCGCTCAGTCCCGCGCCGCTGTCGGCCGGGTCCGATGCGGACAGGCCCACGTAGATCGTCGGTGGCACGTAATCGCCTTTGCCGAACAGGTGATCCAGAATCGCGTTCTCGCAGTAATCAGAAAAACTGCCCATACCTGTGCTCCTTGTTTCGCAGAATATCCGAGATTATTGGGGTGTTCTGGTGAAGACGGATGTTCCCTCGTGCAGCGTCTGGCTGAACAGGACAGTTTGGCCGTCATCATCGTAGTAATCGATGGTCTCGGTCCTCATGTCCTCCACGGCTTTGTTTGCCAGAAGCTTGACGGCCGTCAATTCGCCGGTGCCCGTCCAGACGATCTCCCGGCTGCTCACGAGCGTGTCGGTATCAGCCGGAGTCGCGCCGGCCTGCCGGAAGATCTGGACGCAGT
>JAPLNP010000097.1 GCA_026401055.1 Planctomycetia bacterium | reverse complement strand
TGGGCGGAAGGTCCGCAAGACCTACTGCTTCTCGAAGGATTGGGACATCCATGACGCGGTCACCTACTTCACGATGTACACCTACAACTTCTGCTGGCCGGTGCGGACGCTGCGTCAACGAGGCCCCAACGGCCAATGGCTCCCGCAGACTCCCGCCATGGCCGCCGGCCTGACCGACCATGTGTGGCCCCTTTGGGAATGGCTAACCTTCCCCGCAGTGCAACGCGAATAGGACACAAGGACGATTCCGTTTTCGTTCGAATCGAATTGACGCCACGCCTCGATCAGTTGTCCTACTGCATCCATCGTCGAACTGGATGTTTCCACAAGGCGCGTGCGAGTGCGGCACGGGTCCGGCAGCCCGACCCAGACCACGGCCGCGCGAATGACTCGCGACCACCCCTCGAAGCTACCGAATGGCGGCAACTCTTGCTGCGGTCGGCCCGCCCGGGAATAGGCGGCGAGGATCGTGATTGCCGCGGCAACCAAGCGAGGCCGGTTTGCCATGATCCAGCCAATCAGGTCTGGATGTCGGAAACCCGTTCGCTTTTCGGGGTGTTCGTCGAGCACGTCCAGGCGGACATGAATGATCCGTCGCGTTGTGTCGTCGCTGACCACGACGTTGTTTCCCGTGCCGTACCAAACCGGCAATAGCGGCAGGTCGATCTGCTGGTTTGTACCCAGTACGCGATCCTTCCACCGCGTCGTGGTAAGCGCCCGGTCCAAGGCGTCGTTTCCGAATTTTCCCTCGAGGTCTTCTTGCGCATGTCCTCCGACTCGTGGGCGTAACTGCTGACGGGCATCTCCCCACCAAGCACGATGTGGCCAATAGTCTGGGCCAAGAGACCCTTGCCGGCACCTCGGATGTTTGCATCGATGAGGAACAGAGGTGCCGGACCGTCGAAGGCGAACCGTGCGAACGGTGTGAGCAGGCCCCCCAGCCACGCAGCGCGATGGTCGTCGTTCTCGAACCTGAAATCACACACTATCTCGAGCAATGCCTCGAGGGCGGCGCGGACTTCATCGATGCCAATGTTGTCGGGGATCGATGGAAATGTGCCCGATGGCTCAAAGAGAACGCCACTCCGTTGGTCGTAACCCGGTTTCTGCCAAAGCGTGCCGTCGGACCGCAGGATTGGCACGTCCGAAATCCCGGCCAAGTAGCGGATGCCGGGCCAATCGGCGCGGGCATGTACCGCGCTGACCAGCCAAGTTGTCGGGTGCGTCGGCACCTCGACAATAGCATCCCCCTGCCGCACGAATTTGGTGAAGGAAGCGAACTTGGTCATCCGCTCGCGGAGCGAGGCCGGCGGAAGCGCGGAGATCGTGGCCGAGCCGTTACAGCGAGTAGTGCTGTCTTGCGGCTGAGTGTCCCGAACCACGCGAACGAGCATTCCACCGCGCTGGTAGGCTTCGGGGTCCGCGGCCAGGGCCGCAACGGTTTCGGAAACGACGCGGTGCTCGTCCGTGTCGATGACGATGTTCGGCCGCCCATCCGGTGCAGACCCTCGCCGGATGACGCCACGCTGAACTCTCTTCTCGGCGTCGTGGATTCTGTCGAGAATCTGCTTGTCGGACCAGTCTTTCGGAAAGGGCTTCTGTCGCGCGTACTCACGGATGATCGCAACAGCATCCGCATCGGAAAGATCGTGTTCGACCACGCGGCATGCAGCCGCAAACAGGCGCCCCGAGCCATCGTTGTGATCGTCGACCTTCATTCGGAGCATGGCGTCCAGGCACGTGGCGATGCCATCGCCCTTCAACTTGGTCTTTGTACGCAAGGCCGCCGCCGCGGGCTTCGCGGTCCGTTCTTGGGGCTTGGGGGCTGCCCGTTCTCCTAGCTCGATGCGGACCACGTTGGCAAGACGCTCAACGGCCCCTAGCAGATTCCCTGCATCGACAGGAGCCGGTTCCGCAGCCTCGTTCACCCAAGTGATCGGTTCGCCACTCTCGTGCGTGCTGGGCGGGAAGATGGTCTGCATGCCCGTCGAGCGTAATTCGACGATCATGCCTGCGGACTTGCTCTTATGCTTCTTGGTTGCCACTGGAGCCGTGGTGCGGTAGAGCCAGTGCGACCGCTGCTTGCCTGGGCGCCCAAAGATCGCCTCGGTGGGCGGCAAGAACTGGGGAGCAAGCTCAACGGCCCGCGGATGGTCGAGATCAATGTCGATCAACCAACTCGATGGCTCGCCCAACAGCACGCCGATGTTCTGGGGCTGGCCGTTGAAGTGGTCACAAAGGTTGCTGGTCGTCAGGCGCAGGCGTTCCCACCCAGAGAATCCCGGATTCTTGCTGCGATAGGGTACCGGGATCACGGACCAACCGCGAAGCGTGTATCGCTCGGCGGCCAAACGCGTGGTGCCGCCGCCTTGCTGTGAATGTTCTTGTCCGGGTTGACTCACGTCGTCCATCGACAAACTGCTCCGCATAGCTGCGACCGACGGGGCCAGCACCCAGCTGGCCGAGACAACCGCCTCAATCGCGTGTTCCGCCAATATCATGCTACACGGATGGTGCTTCAGCGGAACAAGGGCACGGAAACTCACATGCGCCGCACCTGCGCGAAACATGCGCGAGGTTTTCAGGGACATGCGCGAGAGATGCGCCGCATGTGAGTTTCGCGGCGCAGGTCTAAAGCTAGAGACATGTCCCTGATCCGCGCGAATAATGGAACGTGAAGGTCCAGACCGGGAGCACGACGATCCCGGCATATCTTCAGGGAAAAAACATTCCGTGCCTTTTTCGCCTCAATTGGCTGGATTTCCTTCCGAAACCGGGCACAATGGTCCTGAGCCCGGCCCGGTCGGCGTGCGTCCGCTGTCGACACCGTGGTTGTCGGACGAGCGAATCGCCGAAGCACGCCGCGTCTGGTCAAAGGCTTATGGCCGCGTGATCAGCGTGGACGAGGCCATGGAAATCCTGAGGAACGTGCGACGGCTAGCGGAGGTGCTACTCCGGGCCGAAGAGGAGGGAAAGACGCCATGGGCGTGGTGATCTGGGCGCGGGTCTCGTCCCGCGAGCAGCGTGAAGGGTATTCCATCGACGCCCAGTTACGGGTGACCCGCGACCGGGCACGGTCCTCCGGCTGGCAGATCGCCCGCGAGTTCGTCGTGGCTGAGTCGGCCAAGCGGGGCGCCGAGCGGGCCGTGTTCAACGAGATGCTCGCTTGGGTGCGGGCCAACGCCAAGCGGGAGAAGATCAACGCCATACTCAGCCACAAGCTCGACCGGGTCTGCCGCAATATGCGGGACGCGGTTCGATTGCAGGAACTCGAGGATACCTGCGGCGTCCAACTGGCCTTCGTCGACAACCAGTTCGGTCCCGGCGCGGCAGGGGCGTTGTCATTCAACGTGATGGCGGCGGTTGCCCAGTATTACAGCGATAACCTGCGGTCCGAAGTGCTCAAGGGGATGGACGAGAAGGTGCGGCAGGGCTGGCCAACGGGCCTTGCGCCCTATGGCTACATCAACGTGGACGATCACGACGAGCCAGTCCAACCGCACCCAGAGAAATCGCACACGCTGGTCCGCACGTTCGAGCTATACGCCACGGGCGGCCACACCTTCAAGAGCCTCGCCGACCAGCTTGCTCGCGAGGGGCACCTCTTCCGCGCGACCCAACCCCGTTTCCATCGCACGGCGCTGTCGTACATCCTCAGCAATCGCTTCTACATCGGCGAACTGCACCGGAACGGACAAGTCTTTGAGGGGCGCTACAGACGACTTATCGATCGAGCCACGTTCGACGCCTGCCAAGAGGTCCTGATAGGTCGGAACCGGCGCACGGGCACGCCTGATCATCCGCTGGCTGGCGGCCTGTTCCGCTGCGAGTACTGCGGCCAGTCGATCACGGGGGAACGCATCCGCCGCAACTTGAAGGGAGGCGGTGTCCGCGAGCACATCTACTACCGGTGTGCCAACAACCATCCTGGCCCCGACCACCCGACCGTCCGCTGGAAATCCCACGACCTCGAACAGGCCGTCGTCGACGACTTGGCGACGATGCGAATGCCCAACGTCGAGGTCGCCTCCTGGTTTCGCACCGAGCTTGCCGCGGCCGTCGATGACCTGACGGCCTACCGACGGCGCCAGGCCGGCTCCCTCGCCAAACGGACGACGGAATTGGCGAACATGCAGGACCGCCTTCTCAACGCCTATCTGGCCGGCACCGTCGAGGAGGTGGTCTTCAAAGCCAAATCGAACGAGCTCAAGGCGGAAATGAGCAGGACGGACGAGGCCTTCACCCAATTGGGTGATACCGGGTCGGCGCCCGCAGAGACGGCTCTAGCCCTGTTTGACTGGACCCAGCGGGCGGCCGACGTTTGGCGCGGTTCAAACAACGCCCTCAGGCGCGAGATCCTGAATTGCGTGTGTTTGAACCGTACTCTAGGCGACTTAAGTCTTTATCTGGCAAAGAGAAAGCCCTTCGACGTTCTCGCCGAAGGGCTCGAAATTGAGAATAGTCGGGGCGACTGGATTTGAACCAGCGACCTCTGCGTCCCGAACGCAGCGCTCTAGCCAAGCTGAGCTACGCCCCGGCGTGGCGGCGAAACAAGTATTATTGCGACATCGGCGGCGAAACGTCAATGCGGTTGGCCCATGGACGGCCGAAGTTTTCCGCGAAAAAGGGAGGTGGTAGTACTAACGAGCCGTAATAGACCCAGTTATAAGTGGTACAAAGCGGCACGGGGATAGGCCGATTGTCGCGATCGAGTCGTCCTTCCTGTAAATCGCCTGGAGAACCTGCGACTGCGAGGACCCGACCGGGATGACGAGGATGCCCGGCTGCGCAAGCTGGGCCAAGAGGGCCGGGGGGCATTCTCCGGCGGCGGCGGTGACGGTGATCCGGTCGAACGGGGCTCGGTCCGGGCAGCCTCGCGTGCCGTCGTCCACCAGCAGGGTGACGTTCCGGTATCCAAGGGCGGACAGCCGGGCCTCGGCCTGGCTCGACAGGACCGGATGACGCTCGATGGTGATGACATCCCGGGCCAACTCCGCCAAGATCGCCGTCTGATAGCCGCTGCCGGTGCCGATTTCCAGAACCTTCTCCGAACCGGT
>JAPLNP010000623.1 GCA_026401055.1 Planctomycetia bacterium | reverse complement strand
GCTATTGGCGTCCCAGCGGCAAGAACATCAACCGCGGCAAGGGCTCGACGGACAACGACGATTGGGGCGTCCGTCCCGACAAGGGGCAGGAGGTGATCGTCGAGGGCGACGCTCTCAGAAGACTCGCCCTGGCCCGACTGCACCGCGACGTCTTCAAGCCGCCGACCAACGGCGCTTCTCCAACGAAGCCGGCGGAAACGCAGCCGCTGGCCGATCCTCAACTCGATCGCGCGATCCGGGAGGTCGAGGGGCGGCTCAGGGGGGCAGGCGGATCGTGAGGGGGGCCGGGAGTCGTTGATTCTCTGTCAGCCAGTGTGGGGTTATCGGCCGGCTTGGCGGGTCTCCGACACATGGCATGCCACTGGCCCATCTTCGTGCCAGTCTGCGCCGCGGTGATGACATACTCGTCACTGGGAGCGAACGCTCGCGGCGGTACGCTAAATCGGGTGGGGGTGCATGGTTGACTCGGGGGTGAGCGGTCCTGTAACGTGAAGATGTCGCCGCGATTCCATGGGCCGGCTGGCTCAAGTGGCGGACGCCCGCGTTCTCGACCGGAGGAGTTGCGAAATCATGCCGACGCGATCCGTTAATCTGAAAATGATCCTCGACCGCTCGGCGAAGGGCGATGGCGTTCGTCGGGCGTTGTGGACGACCCACGCGGCCGTCAATGAAGCCGTGGCCGAGATAGAGCGCGTTTTGCTGCTATGTCGCGGTGAGAGCTACGTCAACTCCGATGGCGAGGTCGTTCCGCGCGAGAGAGTGCGGAAGCAAGCCTTGGCGTTGGCAAGGCGAGCGCAGAAGAACAATGGAAGGACGAGCAAGACCGGGACGGACGGGGAAATCCTGGACGCACTGCGGAAGTTGTATGAGTCAATCGTGCCCTCGTGCAAAATCGACACGGAAGGCCGACCCGCGAAGGGGGACGCCAAGCAAATCGGGAATTCCTTCGCGAGTCCGTTGATGGATGCCAAGAGTGAAGGCTTTCAGAGCGTCTTCGACAAGATACTCGACCCACCGCCAAAATGGATTGGCGAGATGGATGCCGGCAAACCCGGCTGGGAGAAGCATTCGATTGCCTGGGCGCGCAGCGAGGAATCGCAACGTCTTCAGCGGGCGCCGGGCAGCCCGTCTGCATGGGTCCGCCGGCTCCGAAAAGATCAACCATGGCAAGGCTCGTTCGTGGAGGACCAAGCGAAGAAGCGTCGGGAAGTGTGCGGCGTTCCGGCGCTAATGCGACGCCTGAAACAGGACTTTAGGTATCCTGCCACTGCTCTGCCCACCGATTGCGTCGCGCATTCAAGGAAAGGAGGGCGGCCTAAGCCCGTGGGACCGGTTGGCGGCCCGCCTCGCGGTCGGTCACCTTCTCTCCTGGGAAAGCCGGAATCACCGCGCTGCCAAGGAACATCGCCAAGTCGTTGAAAGACGAGACCAGGAGTCGCAGAAGCTTGAAGGTTACGGCGACTGTGAATTGTTGCTGCGCGAGTACGAGCGAAATCGGCACGAGGAATTGAAGCGGGTGGCGTTGGCCAACGATGACCGGCCCTATAGGGTCGGAAAACGATCGGCGCGCGGGTGGGATCGAGTGTGCGAAGCATGGGCGAAGAAGAAGTGCGCCACGCGCGAGCGACGGCTGCAAGTGCTAGCGGACGTGCAAACGGAACTGCGCGGGCGTCTGGGCGACCACGATCTTTTTCGTTATCTGGCGCAGGATAAGTGCGAACCGGTCAGGGTGAGACCTGAAAGCGTGTTCTTGTTGGCCGGTGTCAATGCCCTCAACGGATTGCTGGAACGAAAGAAGGAACAGGCCGCGCACACCTTCCCCGATCCGCAATGGCATCCGCGTTGGGCCGGTTTTGAGGCTCTCGGTGGAGGTAATTTGAGGAACTACACCCTTCAAGAGAATGGGCAGCGGCTTAGTCTGAGCCTGCCCTTGCTTGTGCTCGAAGGTGAAGTATTTGAGGAAGAACAGGTCACGATTGCCTTAGCTCCCTCGGGCCAATTGCAGGAATGCCATGTGGAAAGGAACGGGAAGAAAGTCAACATTGGGTATGTGTCTGCGCGTCAAACGTTTTCGGCCACACTGGGCGGCGCGGACATTCTCTTTTCACGCCGACATATGGAGCATCGCGACCCGGAGCAGTTGGAGCACGGCGACGTTGGGTCGGTTTGGCTGAAAATGTCGCTGGATGTGAATTACATGGCTCCGGAGTCGTGGTTGGACACGAAGGGAACCCCCGCGAGGCCGGCCGCGATTGCCCACTTTCAAACGTCCTTGGCAAAAAAGAGCAGCCATGCCGATGAGGTTAAGGCGGGGCTGCGGGTGTTGTCCGTGGATCTGGGGCTTAGGACATTCGCGGCCTGTGCGGTTTTTGAGTTGACGGATCGCAAGCCCCGGGAGGGACTTTTCTATCCTGTGGAGGCGGAGACTCGGCTGTGGGCACGTCACGAACGATCATTCCTTTTGAACTTGCCGGGGGAACGGGCGGAGCAGGGCATTGACGCCGCTCGTCGCGCCGCCACTGGCGAAGTGAGCCGCCTTCGACGGGAAATCTATCGCCTCAAGGAACTGTTGCGACTGGCAGTAAAGGAAGATACGGCCGATCGAAAAGACGCACTCGAACAAATCCAGGACGACATTCGGACTGCCGAGGATGTAGGAATTGGGGTAGGCGCGTGCGAGGCGGAGATCGCCAAACTCTGCCAGATGGTGTCCAAGCCGGAGGCCATTTGGCAGGACGCCGTGCGCGAAGTCTATCGAATCGCCGAGACGTCGCTGGGCCAGCGAATCGGACAGTGGCGTCAACGGACGCGCCCTCGCACTGCCGGGGAATTCGACGAATTGGAGAGACGCCAGTACCGTGGCGGGAAGAGTCTCTGGGCAGTCGAATACTTCGATCGCATCCGAAAGCTGTTGCAGGGCTGGAGCCTGAGGGGACGGGAGTATGGTCAAATCAATCGCCTGGATCGAGAGCGCCGGGGAGTGTTCGGCCAACGGCTCTTGGAGCACATCAATTCAATCAAGGGCGATCGGATCAAGGCGGGCAGTGATCTCATTGTCCAGGCAGCGCGCGGCTACCTGCCGCAAACCAAGAGAGGCTGGCTGCGACAATACGAACCTTGTCATGTGATCTTGTTTGAAGACCTGGCACGCTACCGATTCAGGACCGACCGGCCACGGCACGAGAATTCCCAGTTGATGCGATGGAGCCACCGCGAAATCCTATCCGAGACTGCGCTTCAGGCCGAACTGTACGGATGCGCGGTTATCGACACAGGAGCGGGGTTCACCAGCCGTTTTCACGCGCGAAGCGGCGCGCCGGGATGCCGTACCCGCGTCTTGTCGGCGGAGGACCTGCAAAGTCCGGCGATCGTCACGCAACTCGAATTCCTGGCTGATCGACTCGGCGTGAATGTCGGTCGTTTCCAATCGGGCAGCCGTGTTCCATGGCCTGGTGGGGAACAGTTCACAACTCTTACCAAGGCCGGGGCGTCGTTGACGCTTCATGCTGACGTGAATGCGGCTCAAAACCTGCAGCGGCGATTCTGGGGACGGCACGCTGACGCCTACCGAATCAGCACCGTCGAGGTCAGCCAAAACGGAGTGAGCTATTGGTATCAAGAGAGGGTGGGGCCTCGATTGCTGGGAGCACTGGCGGGATTGAGCGATGGGACCGGCTATGGAAGGCTTGGGGAGGCGAAAGATGGGGACGGGTCTGTTTTTGAAGGCGTAACCCGACAACACTGGAAGCACGCAACCGGGGGCATGGAGGATGCGGCGACGGAAGAAGAGTCACCTGAGGAAATCGAATTGCTTTTGGCGGAGGCGACTGATTCCGGCGTTTGGGAGCGAGGCGGGGGACGCAAGACGTTTTTTCGGGATCCGTCGGGCATCGTGTTGCGAAGTGACCGATGGTATGAATCCGGCGAGTTCTGGGGCCGCGTACAGTCACGAATCGCCCGGGCATTGGGATGGAATTCCTAAGGGGCGCGCTACTTGACAGACGCTGCACGATCTGTAAACTGGGTGATGGCGTCTATAGGGCGTCATCCAGCCAAGGGAAGTGCCGCGGTCAGCCAGTCTCATCGGTTGCCCACCCCTTGGAGCAATTCTCCTGCGTTTCTGACTCGCGATATCTGGCAATTTGTCGTACGCGGCGGCATCGGGGCGATTCGAGCGGTTCGGTGGCGCGGAAAACAGCGGGACCTCTCGAAGATGTTTAGCCGTAAGGATTTGCGGTGAGCATGCCTTCTAAAAGTGTCCCCCGAACGGGGCGTCGAACAGCGGGAATGCTAGCACCTCTCGCAAGAGCGATCGTAAGTCTTGCTGCTGGGCGAAGTTGCGGCCGGTGCCGTCGCGACGGCTGAAACGTTGGGGAACTGCTGGCACGTCCGCGCGCGCATGCGCACGACGTGGGATAGCTCGCGTCGCGACGGCTGAAACGTTGGGGAACTGCTGGCACGCGCGAATATACGACGGCCTGACCGGCCTGGAGCACGTCGCGACGGCTGAAACGTTGGGGAACTGCTGGCACGCCGCTTGCGGTTTAGCGATCCCCAATCCCAGGAGAGTCGCGACGGCTGAAACGTTGGGGAACTGCTGGCACAGCGATCCCCAATCCCAGGAGAAAGCAATGGCAAAGTCGCGACGGCTGAAACGTTGGGGAACTGCTGGCACCGCGAACCACGGCTCCGACTTCCTCGGTCGGCGAGCGGGTCGCGACGGCTGAAACGTTGGGGAACTGCTGGCACGCGGCGGGCGTTGGCCTCCCGGTCGGCAAGAAGCAGGTCGCGACGGCTGAAACGTTGGGGAACTGCTGGCACGTGGCGAGTACACGCAAAACAATCTCTCGGGACTCTAGTCGCGACGGCTGAAACGTTGGGGAACTGCTGGCACAGCTGCCCTATCCGGCATGGGTGAACGGTGGTTGAACGGGTCGCGACGGCTGAAACGTTGGGGAACTGCTGGCACGCCCAACTCGAAGAGGTACCGCATAACCGGCGCGACGTAGTCGCGACGGCTGAAACGTTGGGGAACTGCTGGCACGGCGCATACGCCTTCCAGACCGGCCGCTCGACCCGCGTGTCGCGACGGCTGAAACGTTGGGGAACTGCTGGCACACTTTTGTCAAGGGCATCCTCGCGCCGAAAACGCTGGTCGCGACGGCTGAAACGTTGGGGAACTGCTGGCACTTCG
>JAPLNP010000118.1 GCA_026401055.1 Planctomycetia bacterium | reverse complement strand
GCTCCGCAACGCCCCCCAACAGCAACCCTAGAATCCACCTTAAACACTCCGCTTTTCTGTCTTGACAACCCCGACCACCTCACCGAAATCTTGCGACTGTTTGAACTCCTTATAGTACCGTTCGTACTCGTCACGATCCGCTGTCGACTTGACTTGAACCATTACCCTTTCGCCCGTGACTGGCGCCTTGAGATCAAGATCCAGCGTTTTCTGTGTCTTCCCTAAGACGCTGATCCTCTGCCAACCCGCATTAGTGAAGATGAGGTCGACGAAAAGCTCGAAATCCTTCCATGTGAGTGACTGGATGAGGGGGACCAATCGCTGTTCGAGACTGTGCAGAGCTTTCTGGGCTTGTGACACACTTTCAGACACCCTCCCGTTGATCTTGTTCTTGGCATACTCCAAATCGACGGAGCAAATGGTGCCCTGAAAGCGGCGTACTTGCTGGAATCTTCCGCTGATCCGGTCAAGAGTCAAGGGGTGGCCCTGAATATCCGTACTATGCCATTGCCCGGCAACCGCCCGAATCTTGCTGCCATCGTCAAGGCGCGTGGTCTTCCCGTCTGCAAAGGCCCACCAAATTCTATTTCCGAAGAAGGTCACCCAAAGAGTGTTCTCATCCGACTCGTAGAAGTACCGAATCTCGTTCGCTATCTCCGTGGCCTTCCCCTTTGTCCTGCCTTCCCGTAGCAGGTCTCGTCGGATCTTGTCCCAGTCGTGCCGCAAACAGGCCGCATGATCGGTGTCACCAAAACCAAGGCGGATGGTTTGGCTTTCCTGGAGGCAATCCTGTTCCCAGTGACCGCCAGAACCAAGCTTTATGAAGAAGGCTGCCTTTGGATTGATCTCTTTCATGTCTTCGTCGAGTGTCTAAGTTCGGGGGTCGCCGGAAGGAACGACGGGTTAGCGCTCACGGGTTCATTTCCAAGGCCGACCGAATGAGGTCCCATCGCTCTCGATAGGACTGAAGCTCAGGGAACTTAGAAAAGCTCACTTTCCCCCAGCCCTCGGTTCTTGGAAGCGCACGTGCAACCTCGGATGGGATGATGAAGTACTCGGGCGGCCGTGCTTCAGCCTTTCCGTCTTTTGATCCCCGATTGAGAAGCGCAACAACGACAAAGTCACAGTCGAAGTTGTTGATGATGAAACCCTCGGCCTTGGTTCTCCAACGACTCTTCACTTGAACCCGGATGGACAGGTTCTTGTCTGGGTTCGTGGCGACGAGATCGTAACCCTTCGTGTTCGTATAGCTCTTGAACGCAGGGATACCTGCAATGAGAAGGTGCCCGAGTACCAAGAACTCGGCGCCAGCGGATTCCAGTTGCGTGTTCTGTCGAGCCATGGGGATGAGCGCGAACCTGTCCATTGACTCAGTTTCCACTTCTACAAGTACAAGCATAGTTGTCCCCGCAGGGGGCCGCAAGGTGGGGCCTGGCCTGGGAGGGAAACGGAGGGAAAGGGGGCATCCTATTCTTTGCGATAGGTCATCGTGGCCTGGCTCTCATGTCACCGTCCGAAAAAAGCAGAATGTCCCATCTTGTCTCGCCATTTTGTCTCGATTGACACTCGGCGCCCACGCCGGGCGTTCATTTTGTTTCATCCTCCGTCTTGATGGGTTGATGCCAGGGGCTCCAGACCGACTCCTGGCCGCCGTCGCTCTGTTGCATGACGCGGAAGAAGTAGGTCCGTGCGGCGTCGAGGCGGTCACGCCCGGCCAGCGGGCCGAGGAATTGGCCCGTGTCCGGTCCAACCGTCACCCGCTGAGGATCGGTGAGCACCTCGGACTGCCACACGATGGTCTTGCCCGCGTCGTCGGCGGCAATCTCGGCTTTCCAACCCTGCTGTTTGCCGGGGCCATGGTAGGGTGTCTTGATCAGCGTGGGATTGCGGGGGCAGACCACCGGCCCAATCGGCTCGGTCGAGATGACGAAGTTGTCGATCCATCGGGACTGGGTCGCCGGCGAACCCTTGTTCCAATACGTCTCCAAGAAGACGGCGTTGATGCCGTGCCGGTCGTAGTTCCCGCGCCAGTCGAGATTCCCGCGTTCCGCCTCCAGACGGCCGTCGATCCAAAGTTGGTTCAGGCCGTCCTTCTTGCCGGGGGTGTTCAGCTTCGCGCGGCATTCGACGCACACCCATCGGCCCGCCGCGTCGGAGCCGTGGAGATTGAAGGACGAGACCGGCTTGTTTCCGAGCCATTGAAGGTTGGTGAAGTCATTATACTTGGTGGTGACCACCCGATCGCCACGCACGCCGCTGGCCGGGTCCAGTGTCAATGCCTCACCGCTGCTCCACACGTGGGCGATCATCGCCTGCGCCCAGTTCGACGCGACGATACTGGTAGCGCGAGAGAGCTTGTCCGGCCCGCCGCCCGTCCAACCATGCTGATGCTTGACGTAAACCCGCCGGTAGATTTCGTCGAAGTGCTTGCCCTTCCGCACGACTTTGCCGGTCGGGCTGTCGCCGAAGAAGACCTTGCGGTTGCCCAGGCCTTGTTGTCCCTTCTCGTATAGGCAGAGCATCGACCGGCCCTGCCCGCCGAATGCTTCCCGGGCATCCAGTTCGCCCTGCGATTCCGTGTACGGTTTCACGGGGCCGTCGAAGTCGTCGTACCAGATCACCGCCTTGTCGGATTCCCGCGGTTGCGACCGGGACATGACGACGCTGTCGATACGCGGCGTTTCCGGCAAGGTCGCCGCCGTCACTATCGCCGCCAAACACCATGCGTGGCCAAAGATGCCTGTCATTGCCATGAGCACGACCCTCTGTGCATGTCCACTGATTCCTGGTTCCCTTCAAACCCGTGAAACAGCGGTGGTCTAAGGCACGCTTCCAGAAGCCGGCCAAGAAGACCTTCTGGGAGCCTCCCGATGCCCGCCAAACCGCCATCCCCAGCAATTCCGTTACCCCGAGTCTGATCCGCCGCCGGCGCTCTCAGCGGCACGAGTTCCCGCTTCACCTCGGGGTGCAGATCGGCGCGCGGGACGTTGGGCGGCGGGCCGAAGATCAGCGAGCCGTCCCACATGACGCCGGTCTGGAACTGGTAGCCGGGGATGCCGACGTGCTGCACCGGGCGGACCATCGGCGACCAGAGCTTTTCGGCCCTCTCGGACGTCCACTCGTCCGCCGCCCCGGCCGCGGCGGCACTTGCGCAACCGACGATCAGAAGTGCCGTCGCCGACAGACGCAGGAGAAACGCGTCAGGAGCCGCTTTCATATGTCACCCCATCCAGTCGCGGTTCCTGGCGTCTTTGTCTATCGTGCCCATTCTTCCATAATGGGTCCGCGTCCCCGGAATTGCACGGAATTGTACACAGTTGGCATTGTATCTGGAATTCCTTATCAGCGCGTCTTCCAACGAGATCGGCGTGCCGGGCGGAATGCACTCGCCCTTGATGCTGCCGTGAAACCGCTGTGGTTTACTGACCGATGTCCTCCAAACGCTCCCGGAGCAATCTGCTGATCTCGACGAACTCGCTGTTTCCGTCGTCGGGTGCGGAAGCTCCGCCAATCCCTTCGGACGCCGACGCGGGAACAGCCTCGGTCGCCGTGCTCGCGGTGGCGGGCACGCAGCCGCGCCCGTTGTGGAGATAAACGCAGTTGCGGCCAGCTTGTTTAGCCATGTAGAGCGCCCGGTCGGCCCGTGCGACGAGTTCGTTGGCGTCGCTGCGGGAATCAACCACGGCGACTCCCACACTGACCGTGAGCCGCAACTGCAATTCGCCCCACCAGAATTCCTGAGAGGCGACGGCCCGACGGCAGTTTTCCGCGGCGCGGCAGGCACCGGCGCTGGGTGTGCTGGGCAAGATCGCCGCGAATTCCTCTCCGCCGATCCGGGCGAGCGTGTCCATTTTTCGGATCGTGCCACCGAGCAGATCAGCCAGTAGACGGAGAATCGTGTCGCCCGCCGGGTGGCCGTGCTGATCGTTGATCTTCTTGAAGTGGTCAAGGTCAATGATGACGACCGAGAAGGGGATATTCTTGCGACGCCACCGAGCGATTTCCCGCTCCAGCGCATCGTCAAAGGCGCGCCGATTGGCCACGCCCGTCAGCGGATCCGTCCTCGCCTCCGCCATCCACGATTCGATCTGCGCGCCTTGCTGCCGCAGTTTGGTTTCCGCGGCCTCAAGCCGGCTCTGCAGACGCGCGTTGATCCGCAGGATGTCGGCGACAGACGACAAGACCACCTGCGCCAGAGGGCCCTCCTCTTCGGAGCACGTGGCCGCCAGGCCCCGATTCACCTCATGCATGCGTCCTTGGTGCTCGCTGATGTCCCGGTTGACGTTGACCACCTGCTGAGCCAGTTGTTGTGCGACATGCCGCAGTTCCGCGACCTCCCGCCGAGCGTGCGCGGCTCCCTTCCGACCGTATGGCGGCCAGGATCGCCTCAAGAGCCACCCCAGCGCCACATGGAGGAAGGCGAAGACCACGCCAACGACCGTCAACTCCCACCAGACCATGCTACCTACCACTTCTCCCGCTTGCGCACATCTCACCACCGAAGGCACGCCCTTCGGTGAACGGACATAGGCGTATCTACCGCGTCGTCTCCGCAGCCGGAATACCACTAGGGAAGAATAGGTCACTTTGTCGGGCACCACGTGGGCACGGGAAGCGACCGGCCGGTTTCAAGTGGCAGTGCTGGTTTTTCCGTTTCTAGTCGCAAAGTCCGGATGAGTTCCTGGGACACAATCCCTGATCTGGCTGTCTGGGTTCGATGTACCTCCAGCAGCGTTCGGACAGCCGGAGGATCCTTCCCGCCATGCCGATGCTGGCATTGTGCCCCCCGGAATGTCCGGTGGGTGTCCCGGTTACCTCGGCATCGGCAACAGGACCGTTGCATTCTCTGGCAGGGTCGCCTCGCCGGGCTTGCCGTCGATCTCGTACTGGATCTTCAAGTCCCAACAACGGTTCCAGGAACCTCTTCTTGTCTTCTCTTCTGTCACTGTGACGAATCGTCCGCGGCGTGCCCCTGGGCGAAGCGTTGCCGGTAGGCCGGTTGCGGGCCGGCGATGTCGACGGTTTCCTTGCCCGACGCAAGCACCTCCTCGCGTTTGCCGAAGTGGTTGTCGCGCCAGGTGTGCCAGTCGTGCTCGCACTGGTTGAATCGCACCAGTTCGGCCGAGGTGTCGTGGATCACGTTCTTTTCGAACAGGTAGCCTTTGCTGCCTTGGTCGATGAACATGCCGTTGTTCGGCGCGCCTTGGGCGAACTGGCTGCGGCGAACGTCGTGCAGGTGGTTGCCGCGGATCACGGTGCCGGGCTGCCATCCGAGGGTGTAGATGCAACCACCGTCGCAGAGCCGAGTCATCACGTTGTAGACATGGTTCGCCTCGACGACGTTTTCGCGGCAGGGCGTGGGCCGGTCGCTCCACTCCCAGCCGATCGAGATGCCCGTGTAGGGAAGATCGTGCACGAGGTTATGGGCCACGGTCGTTCGCTCGGCGATGCCGACCCAAATGCCCACCGCGCCGTAGAAACGCTGTCCGCACGCGAAGATGTGGTTGTTCAACACGCGGTTGCCCCTGGGCACGCCGCCGCCGACGTTCACTCCGTTTCCGGCCACGTCGGTGATGCGGTTGCCCTGGACGAGGTTGTCGACGCAACCTTCGCCCAACTCGATGCCGCAGCCGCCCAGGTGCACCAGCTCGCCATCCTCGACGCTGCAACTTTCGGCGAACCTGGCGTCGATGGCCGCGGGGATGCGTCCGCTCGACGACCCCGCGCTGCCGGCCGTGTTGTAATGGCAAGCCTGAACGCCCTGGTAGCCACCGGCGGGAATCGGCCAATCGGTGTGGGCGAAGGTGATGCCGGTGAAGTGTACGTTGCGGACGGGCCGTCCTTCAGCCCCGCGAATTTGCACCAGTTGCTCAAGCACAGGCGCGACCACCATGGCGCGTGTCATGTCTTCGCCCTCGCGCGGACGGTAGTAGAGCTTGCCCGCGGCGGTGTCGAGGAACCATTCGCCGGGCTGATCCAACATCTCGATCGCATTCTCGAAGTAGCACCAGCGACCCGCGGCGGGTTGGATGTATTCGGGTCCGCCGATATGCGGTGGCGCGAGTTCCACGACCCCGGAGGCCGCGTCGATCTTTGCGACCCGCTTCCGGTTGATTTCCCAATTGCCGGCGATCATCACCTCGACCCCCTCGGCGCGGCCAATGGGCTTGAGCGAGCCCGGAGCCAGGCGGATCGCGAACTGCTTCAGGTCAGCCGACAGTTCGGCGGAAGCCAGTTGCCAGTGCGGATTGGCGTCGTCGGCGTTGGGTGTCCGCGCGCGGACGGCGAGGCGACCGTTGACCCAGAGTTGCGTGAACGCCCACTTGCCGTTGGTGGCTTCGGGCACGTCGGCGACCCACGTGCCTCCCTCGCCCTCGCGCCATCGGGCGATCCGTCGTCCGCCGCTGACGATCACGCGTTGGCCGGCCGCCGCGGCATAGCCGATCCGATGGGCGGTGGAGCCGGTGTCCTCGGGCGACAGGGTCAGCGGCTTGTCCAGCCGATACTCGCCGCCTTGAAGGGTCACGCGCACGTCCTCGGTGAGTCCCTTGGCGACCTCTTGCCGAACGGCCTGTTGGGCGCGGGCAAGCGTCGCGAACGGGCGGTCCTGCGTGCCGGGCTGATCGTCGGCGCCGTTAGGGGCAACCCAATACTCGCTTGCCGCGGCTGCCAAGCCGCCAGCCGCGGTCCAGGAAACACCAACGAGCGCCAGAGCCAAGAAAAGTGTCCTATTTCGCATGGTTAAGTTCTCCTCCTTCTTTGCCACGATTCTCCGAGCTACCCCGGCTCGGAGCGGGTAGGCCGGTCGCGACGCACCGGCGGACGCCGAAGGTTCGTGGTGCTAACGGCAAATCCAGCGCGAAAGCGGCGATGAATCACCGCACTCCAGAACAGCCTCTACCCGACCAACAGCACGATGAGCCGCTTCGGGCCGTGGACGCCGAGGATGAGGATCTTCTCGATGTCGGCGGTGCGGCTCGGGCCGGTGATGAAGACGAATTCGCCGCAAAGCGCCGGATCGGCCGCGCGGGGGCCGATCTCTTTCCAAGCGGCCGGCAGATGCTCGCGGAGCCGGTCGGTCTTGGCAATCACGATGCACGCCGGCGGCAGGTAGCACATCAGACGCTCTTGCGACGTGCCATTGGCCACGACGCACGTGCCCGTGTCGGCCAACAGGTAATCGGCCGCGACCAGTCCGAGCGGCAATTGACCGATCCGATTCGGGTCCCAATCGCCGGCAACCCAGGCGACGCCGTTGAGTCCCTCGGTCACTTCCCGGGCGACCGGCCCGTCGATCGCGCCGATCGCGCTCGCGCCGAATTCCTTCATCAGCCCGCGGAGCTTCGCCCGGGCGTCGTCCATCGACCGGCAGCGGTGCAGTTCGCCCTGGACGGCATCGAGTTCTTGGGCGAACCGCGCGGCCATCGTTTCGGCATCGGGGTTCGTCTCGGGCCAGACCTCGGGCACCGGGGGCAGTTCCTCGACCGGCCGATCGGCCAGCGCGTTTCGGATTCGACCAAGCACGGTATCGCGACTGTTCATTATGGGGCTCGCTAACGCTTTTCTTTCCACAACTGGCGGAACGCCGGGCCGGGGACCTTGGGCAACTCGCGGCCGCGGGTCCACGCGCCGAGCTGCAATGGGTGCCAAGGCAGGAACTTCGCCACGCGAACGCCGATCCGCACGCCCAGCATCGTCAGCCGGTAACGAACCGGCCCGGCCATCGCAAACGCCCAGCCCTTCCACATCAGCCGTTCCCAGATCGACCGGGCGGGCGACGGCTCGTTGACTGCGCGGTGGCGAAGGTGAACGAGTTCATGGGCGATGTCGACCTTCACGGGGCAGACCTCGGCGCACGCCCCGCACAGCGAAGAGGCGAACGGCAGCTTGCCCGCCGGATCCAAGCCCACCAGCATCGGCGTGATGATCGCGCCGATGGGGCCGGGATAGACCCAGCCGTAGGCCCAGCCGCCGACGCGGCGATAGACCGGGCAGTTGTTCAGGCACGCGCCGCAGCGGATGCACCCCAGGGCGTTTCGCGTGTGCGGATCGGCGATGAGGTTGGTCCGCCCGTTGTCCAGGATGATCACGTACAGCTTCCGCCCCGGCGTCGGCCCGTGGATCAGGTGCGTGTACGTGGTGAGCTTCTGTCCGGTGGCGGCGCGGCCGAGCAGGTTCCAGAAGACGGGGAGGTAGTCGATGCTGGGGATGACTTTTTCGATGCCCATCAGGGCGACGTGCACCGGCGGCGCGGAGGTCGAAAGGCCGGCGTTGCCTTCGTTCTCGACGACGGCGATCGCGCCGGTGTCGGCCAGGGCGAAGTTGACGCCCGAGATGCCCATCCCGGCTTGGAGGTACTCTTCGCGGAGGTGTCGCCGGGCGATGTCCGTCAGCGCGCGATGCTCGGCGGTGAACGGCTCGCCGAGCTTCTCGGCAAAAAGCTTCCCGCAGTCTTCGGCAGAGAGGTGCATGGCGGGCGTGACGATGTGCGTGGGCCGCTGGCCGGCAAGCTGGACCAGGTATTCGCCCAAGTCGGTCTCGATCGCGCGGATGCCCTCGTCGGCCAGGGCGTGGTTCAGCTCCATCTCCTCGCTGACCATCGTCTTCGACTTGACCACGCTCTTGACGTTATGCTCCTTGGCGATGCCGATCACCAGCCGGTTCGCCTCCTCGGCGTCCTTGGCCCAGAGGACCGTGACGCCCCGGGCGGAGATGTTGCGTTCGAACTCGACCAGCAGCTTGTCGAGGTTGGCCACGGCGTGGCGTTTCACGCGATGGGCCGCCTCGCGCCACTCCTGCCAGTCGCGGATCTGATCGACCACCGCCTGGTTATTCTTGGCCGATCGTTCGGCCGATTCGCCCAGCGCCTTCGACCCGGCCGGCTCCGCCAACCCCGGCGTCTTCGCTTTGAGAAATTCAGCGCCTTGGAGATGAGTGTTCATTTTCACCAACATCACCCCCCTCATGCAATGAGGGGGCGTTACTGACAACTGGCCACTGGAAACCGACAACTGATAACCGACAACTGGCCACTACTCGTTCGCCACCAACACCTCGGCAATGTGTTTTGTCTCGATATGGCGCGTGGCCGGGTCGCGCCGGAGGATGCCGCCGATGTGCATCAGGCAACTGCTGTCGGGCGAAACCAGCACGTCGGCGCCGCTGCGGACGACATTCTCGACCTTCGTGCGGCCCATCGCCAGCGACGTGCCCGGCATTTTCACGCTGAACGTCCCGCCGAATCCGCAGCACTCCGCCACGTTGGGCAACTCGCAGAACTCCAGCCCGCGAACGTTCTTCAGCAGCGTCATCGGCGGGTCGACGACGCCGAGCTCGCGTCGCGTGTGGCAGCCGTTGTGCAGCGTCACCTTGCGATGGTAGCTCGCGCCGGTGTCGGTCACGCCGAGCACGTTGACCAGGAATTCGGTCAATTCGCAGACGCGGCGGCCGATTTCCACGATCCGCGGGTCGGGATCGACGTGGCCGAAGAACACCCGGCACATCGCCGTACACGAGCCCGTCGGACCGACGATCCAACGGTAGGGCTCGAACGTGTCGCAAAAGTGATGCACGACCTTCCGGGCTTCCTCCCAGTAGCCCGAGTTGAACGCCGGCTGGCCGCAACAGGTCTGCTCCTTGGGAAAGACGACCGGGATGTCCTGGCGGCGGAGCAGTTCGGCCGTGGCCGCGGCGGCGTTGGGGAAGAACTGGTCGGTGTAGCAGGGGACGAACAGGGCCACCGGCTCGCCCCGCTCGTACTTGGGGTACTCCCACTCGGGCGGCGAAGAACGTTTGAGTTGAATCATGGATATCGCATTTCGAGTAGTAGGGTGGGCCAAGCGGCAGCGAGTCCCACCAGTATTCGTCCATTGAAAGGAGCGTGGGAGGCGACTCTGTCGCCGATCACCAACGCCGGCAACGGAGTCGCTTCTCACAGGCCATGGTGGGACTCGCTACCGCTCGGCCCACGCTACCTCTATTTGTAGCGGATACCGTCGGGGTTTGCCAGTGGGGGGTAACCGTTCACGGCTCGCGGCCGGCTGACCGGGGATATGGTGTCGATAGTCGCCTTTCGCTGGAGCGAAAGCAGGTTACTTTCGCGAAGCAAAAGGCGACTTTGGCGGCCAGTGAACGGTCATTCTGCTCGCGTCGCCCCCCGGCGAAAGACTGGGGAATTCGGTTTTGGCTGGCCCAATTGCCCTTGACATGGGGGGGGGGGCCTCCGATTATGCTCGGCATTACGCATGCGGGCGGCGGGTCACGCCGCCTGGGAAGCATTCTTCCATTAGGAGCAAGAACGATGGAACGTACTCGAATGACCTCGCTCGCGGGCGCGCTGACGCTGTTGGCTGTCTCGTTGCCAACTCCGGTCTCGGCCGAAGTCCGCTACACGGTGACCGACTTGAGCGCGATCTGGGAGGTCGCCAACCCCGCCATCGCCGACGCTTTCACCTACATGATTCCACGTTCCACGTCCTTGAGTGACCAGGGGCAAGTCGTCGGTGCATACATGTTGTATGCGGAAGATCCTCGGGTGTGGGCCGTCGAATATGGTTTCGTCTGGGATCCGACCGTCGGACTGCACGAATTCGGCCCGGACTGGTATCCGGCGGCCATCAGCGATGCGGGGCTCGCCGTCGCGGTTACGTGGTCCACCTTTCTCCTGTGGGATCGTGACCACGGATCCGGCGCTGCGTTCCCGCGAGAGAACTTGGCTAGTTTCTACGACGTCAACGACTCCGGCGCGGCGGTTGGCGCTGGTTTCCCGGCCACTCTCGACGGTGACCCGGCGATCCAATGGGATACCGAAAACGGTGTTCGCAGCCTGGGAACGTTTGGCGCCGACCGCGCGCAAGCGACCGAGATCAACAACCAAGGACAGGTTCTCGGCTTGGCTACCTACCGCCACCACGACGACGCGCATCAGGACTTCTGGTTTCTCTCGGACCCGGAGACGGGAACGCACAACCTTGGCGACATGAACGACACGCAATTCATCGCGGTCAACGACCTGGGACAGGTGGTGGGAAGTGGCTATCGACCGGTGCCGGATCCCGAGTTCCCGTGGCTTCCGTCTTCGTTCAATAGTCTGCTGCTTTGGCAGGACGGCAACATGACCGAGCTTGAAACGTTGAGGGATGGAGAGCTCTGCGTCGGCGGCGCCAACAACGCTGGTGAAATTGTGGGGATAGGGTATCATTTCTTCGAGGATTCTACATACCAGTACGGCTTTCTTTGGAATGAGAGCGACGGCCTCCAGGATCTGAATGATCTGATTGCTGCCGAGTCGCCGTGGAGGATCACCTGGGCCAACGACGTGAACAACAAAGGTTGGATCGTGTGCCAGGCGCTCGATATGGAGGGGCGCGAACGCATCCTCATGCTTACGCCGGTGCCCGAACCCTTGCCGCTCATCTCTCTATGCGGGGGAATCATAATGCTGATTCTCTCCTGGAGAGTGAATTGGGGGAAGCAGAGCGCTATTTGGCACGAGGGCCATGAGTCTCCCGCGGTCCGACTGCTCTTGACACCCCGCCGCTAATGGTTATATTTCGCATTAACATTACTCGTCGCCGTCTTGGCAGGGTGGCGGAACTCTTCAACAAGGAGCAAGAACGATGGAACGTTGTCGATTTATCGGGCTTCTCATGGTGATGGCCGTCCTTACCTCGATGTTGCGCAATCCCACGCCCGCGTCGGCGGTCGAGGGCCGGTACACAGTGACCGACTTGAGCGCGATCTGGGAAAGCAGTTTCGCCGAGCCGGAGAGAGTCACGAGATGGCTGGCGACAGCGATCAACGACCATGGTCAAATCGCCGGTTATGCCGAAACGACGTACAACGAACCATTCGCGTTCGTCTGGGATGCGGTCAACGGCCTGCGCGACTTCTCCGATCTGGAGGGGGGCAACTGGACAGATGCGATGAACAACCTGGGGCAGGTGGCCCTCGATGCCTTGCCGCCCTATGTGTGGGACCCAAACACCGGGTTGCAGGAGATTGCGGGATTGGGATCTGGCCCGACATGGGTGAGGGGCATCAACGATCTAGGCGCGGTTGTGGGCGCGTACACCGATTCCGATCTGTGGCAAGCGTTCGTGTGGCAGGGGGGCACCAAGCGGAATCTCGGGACGTTGGGTGGAGACGAAGCGGACGCCTGCGCCATAAACGACTTGGGACAAATCGTTGGCTGGAGTGAGACCGCTGATTCGAGTCATGCATTTCTCTGGGATGCCGAGAACGGCATGCGGGATCTAGGCAGTCTTGGTAGAGGATCGATAGCGACAGACATCAACAATGCGGGCCAGGTTGTTGGTTACAGCGGGACTGGCGCGCATGGACAACGTGCATTCCTTTGGGAAGCTGGCGCTATGACGTGCATCGACACCTTGGGTGGTGAAACCTCAACGGCCACGTCGATCAACGACCGCGGCGAAGCGGTGGGATCGTGGCTATTGCCTGAGTACGCGGGCCAGTCAGCCTTTCTCTGGACCAAGACTGACGGCGCTACCGATCTTAACCAGCTCATTGAGAATGGCGACGAATGGAGCGTCGTCGGCGCAGGTGGAATCAACGAGAACGGCTGGATCGTGGCGACCGCAAGGAAGGACGTCGGCGCGGGACATTCGGAGACCCGCGCCGTGTTGCTTCGGCCGGTGCCAGAGCCAGTAATCTTCGTCTTCTTGGTAGGCGGTGTCGGAATGCTGTTGGCAATTCGTGTTTTCTCCTATGTCTTGAAAGTGAGGTAGTCATGAGCAGCTACTTTCCCGACTTCTTCGGCCGACGGGATAGAAAGATGATATCGCCGGCATCGACGCGGAAGCTGACGCTTGAGCGTCTTGAGGATCGCAGGTTATTAACGATCTATGTGGATACGGGCAATGATTACGAGACCGGATGTCTTCGTTACGCGATTACCCAGTCGAATCTGACCGCTGGCCACGACACCATCGAAATCCAAGATCAATCGAACAACTTCAGCCACATATATCTCGACAGCGCTCTTCCCACGATCACCGACGGGGTGACGATCTACACGGAATCGGGCAACACGGTGTTCATCCATTGTGAAGACTACGACGGCCCGGGATTGTTCGTCGAGATCACCCAATCGAACCGATCGAAGGCCGTTTCGTTCACGGATCTCGAAGTCGCCAACGTCACCGGAGCGGCGTTCGAACTGTCCGGCGACGAACTCGAAAACGCCGCGCTTAGCCAGTGCATCGTTCACGGATCGCATCCGGATTACGAGGGCAACGAAGGCATCCTCATTACAGCGACCGCAGCCGAGGCAATCACCATCACTGACTGCAATATCTTCCGCAAGGAAACCGGCATCTGGCTGGACGGTCATGTCGACTCGGTGGTGATCGACGGTGCCACGATCTCCGCCCCAAGCTACGCGGCCCCGGATCCCGACTGGTACGGCATTCGCTGCGACGGCACCGGCAACGTTCTCATCCAGGACTGTGAGGTTTACAATATCCCCGGCACCGGCATCCATCTCAACGGCTACGGCAGCAGCGCGTTACAGGCGCAGATCACCGGCAGTTTCGTCGGCGTCACCGCGACGAACGACCCGGGGCCCATCGGCATCAACGGGATCGACGTGGAAAACTGGCGCGGGACGATCGACCCGCTCGACGACTCGCATGTCTCCTATCTTTTGCAGAACACCATCGCCAACTGCGGCGGTTCGGGGGTACAGATCACCAATTCGCTCAGTGTTTCCCTGGCGTTGAATACGATCCATGACAGCGATGGAAACGGCATCGCAATCGCTAGCGACGGTACCGGTGAGTCCTCGGATGTTCTGCTTTTCGACAACGCCATCCACGACAACGACGGCAACGGCGTCGCGATCATTAGTGACGATTACGCTGAGTCGTCGGACATTCGACTGCTCGACAACACCATCCAAGACAACGGAGGCGACGGCATCCTCTTGTCCGCTGTTTCGTACGGGACCATCGACAATATCGTGGTTGGCGATAGTACCTTTTCTTCTTACAACGTCATTGAAAACAACGTCGGTCATGGCATCTCGTTCATTGCCTCCGGCGCTGGGGCTATCTCCGGCGTGGATGTAATCTACAATGCCATCGCGAACAACGCCCCCGGCGCGATTGTCGTGGACGACGCCAACTGCTTGTATGACGTCTCCAACGCCTATTTCTACGGCAACTACTTCGTCGATTCATTGCCCCCGATCGACCTTGGGGAGGACAGCAACCATGGACTGGACGCGCCGGTCATCAACGCGGACGAGGTGCGACTGTACGAATACGAATCGGCATTCTACTGGATCGTCCCCTTCTCGCTGGAGGCCGGCGCAACCTTCGGAGACGAAGAGTTTTGCTTCCAGTTGTATGAAGTCGATCCCGTCACCCACGAGTATGTACACGTCGCCGACGTCACCGCTACTCTGGCATCCGACGGTTCGTGTTCTTCGGTATTCGCGCTGCCGGCCGCGTATTTCACCGCGGGCGACCAAGTGAAGATTCTCGCTTCCTGCGTCGAGACTTGCGCCCAGATGGGCGACACGTCGGAGTTCTCCAACGAGGCCACGATCCAGGACGCGCCGCCGAAGGTTGTGGGGGTTCAGGTTGGCAACGGAAGCGTCAGCGAGACGTTCGCGCCCGCCGTTGACAGCGACGCCCAGTTGTGGACCGTTCGCATGCCCACCGTGACAACCGTCAGCATCACCTTCAGCCGCGACGACGTCGAGACCGACGCGACCGCGCTGACCGTCGTCAACAGCACCAGCCCGCCCACTACCACCATTGCGGCTGCGAGTCTCTCCTGGTCGGCGGACCGCCATACGGCGACCTGGACGCTCGATTCCGAGGTTCCCGCGGGCGAGTGGTATATCGTGCTCGACGCCGCCGGCGTCCTCACGCCCGAGGACACGCCGCTCGACGGTGAATGGACCAACCCCGCGAATTTCGGCGACAACGACGGCAACGACACGTTTCCGTCGGGCAACGAGGTCGCGGGCGGCGAGTTCAAGTTCGCTTTCACCGTCCTGCCCGGCGACGCCGACCGCGACGGCGACGTCGACGGCATTGACCTTTCGAATTTTGCGGACGGTTGGTATGGGATCCAACCACCCTCATGGCAATACGGTGATTTCGACGGTGATGAAGACGTGGACGGCACTGACCTTAGCATATTTGCCGTGGGCTGGTATCTTGACCCCAACGTATACTGGCGTGCGCCCGAGGGCGAAGGAATGCTCATGGCCGGCGACTCCCTGGAATCGGAGAACCTGCGCACATTGGTTGACGAGCTATTCCGTCGCCATGGCTTTGGCGATGATGACGCCACGAACGACATGGGTCCGAGCGACGCCCGCTGGGACGCATGTGTGGACGATCTCTTCGACGTGCTCGAGTTTGAGCTTGCCGCATAGAAACGCGGGGTGGGCCGGGCGGGACGCCGGCCGACGGCTCTTGGATCTCGCGTTCGCAAGCCACTGCCCCGACACCGCGCCGCTGTGGTAAAATGGCCCGACCATGCACGAGCCGGCCGACAACGCGATCATCGCCGTCCGCGAACTCTCCATCCGCTTGGGTGGCAAGACTATCCTCGACCGGGTCTCGTTCGACGTCCGGTCCGGGGAGTCGCTGGCGATCGTCGGCCCGAATGGGGCTGGCAAAACGACGCTGCTGAAGTGTCTCAACCGGATTCTGGTCGCGGACTCGGGCCGTGTCGACGTGGCCGGCCGGCCGCTGGCGAGCTATTCCCGCAAGCAGCTCGCCCGGCGGATGAGCTACGTCCCCCAGGCCGACACTCAAGCCGTGCCGTTCACGGTCGAGCAATTCGTCCTGATGGGCCGCTATCCGTACTTGAGCCCCTTTTCGCCCGTCGGCCGGTCGGACCGCGAGGCGGTTCGCGAGGCGATGGCGTTGACGGGCACGGCCGCGTTCGCCGATCGGCTGCTCGGGACGCTCAGCGGCGGCGAGCGTCAGAAGGTGTTCATCGCGGCGGCCTTGGCCCAGGGCGCCCCGATCATGCTGTTGGACGAGCCGACCACGTTCCTGGACTATCACCACCAGGACGAGATCCGCGAGCTTCTGGCCCGCACCGCGGCGACCACGGACCGCACCACGGTTTCGGTCACCCATGACGTCAATCGGGCGGCCCTGGAGAGCGATCGGATCGTGGCGCTTCGCGATGGCCTGGTCGTCTTCGACGGCCGGCCCGAGGAAATCATGCGACCGGACGAACTCCGGCGGATCTACGCCTCGCCGTTCTTGTTGGTTGCCCATCCGGATACGGAGCTTCCGATGATCGTTCCGCGGGCAACGAGCCGGGGGTCGTCATGAGCCGCGCGTGGATCCTTCCGATTCTGTTGCTTCTTGCCGGCGCTGTCTTGGTGGCCGCGCCGTTCGTCGGCATGACGAACGTGCCGCTTTCGGCGCTCTGGGGCCAGGCCGACGATCCGACCGTGGTCAACATCCTCTGGAAGATCCGCATCCCGCGCGTCTTGATGGCGTTTCTGGCCGGCTCGGGCTTGGCCATCAGCGGCATGGCCTTCCAGGCGATGTTCCGCAACCCACTGGCCACGCCGTTCACGCTCGGCGTCTCCAGCGGCGCGGCGCTGGGCTCCGCGGTCGCGATCCACCTGGGCGTTGCGTTCACCTGGTTGGGCATCCCGGCCGTGACCACGTTCGCCTTCGGCGGGGCGGTGCTGACGATCGTCCTGGTCTACGGCCTCACCCGGACCCACCGCGGCTTCTCGACAGCGTCGATGCTGCTGGCGGGCGTCGCGCTGAGCTTCTTCTTTTCGAGCCTGATCCTGTTCGTCCAGTACCTCAGCGACTTTACGCAAACGTATCGGATGCTCCGCTGGGTGATGGGAGGGCTGGATCGGGTGGTCGACTTCCGCGACGTCCTGACCGTGTTGCCGTTCGTCGTGGCCGGCTCGCTCATCCTGCTCTACCTGACGCACGAGTTGAACCTGATCACGACCGGCGAGCACCTGGCCGCCAGTCGCGGCGTCGAGGTGGACCGGACGAAGAAGATGATCTTCTTCGCGGCGTCGCTGATGGTCGGCGCGGTCGTGTCGATCTGTGGTCCCATCGGCTTTGTGGGCCTGATGGTCCCGCACATTTGCCGGCTCCTGGTCGGCCCGAACCATCGCTGGCTGCTGCCGGCGACGTGGCTTTTCGGGGGCACGTTCTTGACCGTTTGCGACGCCGCCGCTCGGACCGTGATGGCCCCGATCGAGCTGCCCGTGGGCATCATCACCGCGCTGTTGGGCGGGCCGTTCTTCCTTTGGCTGCTCCTGGGCCGTTCGACCGCCGGAGAGCCGCTTTAGCCCGGGTCCCTATTCAGGGAGGGTCGACCCCGCGGCGCCAGGATGCTCATTCCATCGTGGCGGCGTCGCCGGCGAAGTTGACCCGGGGATCGTGGCTGTAGAAGTGCCGGGCGATCTCTTCGGCCAGCACGCCGACGAACTGGCGTCGGAATTGCGACTCCTGCCTTTCGGACGCCGGAATGCCCGTGTTGGGCGGCCACACCGACGGGTCGGGCGTCTTCTCGAAGACGACCTGGCCCGACTTGCAGTCGTAGACCTTCAACTCGTAAGTCGCCTTGCCCTGATAGAGCGTCTGGCCCTGGCGGATGTTGAAATCCAACAGGTCGATGCCGACGACCATCTCGGCCCCCAGTGCCCGGCCGATCTGAAGACAATCGTCCGAGGTGTTGTTGTCGAGCCATTCGGCCACTTTGTCTTGATCGACGACGCTCGAGCGGGCGTACTTTTCGAGCAGCTTGCCGACCTCGCGGCCGATGAGTTTCGAGGCATTCATGTCGCTGGTGTATTTCAGTTGCACCATCGGCCGGCAAACGACGACCACCTTCTTCTTGTGCAGGCCCTTGAACTCCGCCGGCGTGTCCATTCCGCCGGCCAGATACATCGCGGTCAACATGGGCCCCGCGCATCCGGCGGTCGCGACGATCGCCGTCACGAGAGCCAGCATCGCAAGCCGTCGGGTGGGACGCGGATTGACTCGATCCATCGCAAATTCCTCGTCGGCGAAAGGAGCACGGGAAAAGGTGACAGACACCTTTTGTGCGAAGCACCCTTCGGGCCCCGCGGGCAAAAGGTGCCTGTCACCTTTTCCTCGGCCCATTACCCAACCCAAATCCGGATGATCCATTGGATGAACATCACCGCCAGGATGACTCCCGCAACGCCCCCGGCGACCGCGCCGTTGGGCGGTCGGCCCAACCATCGTCCGCGCGCGGCGGAGAGCAACAGCCACGGGCCGGCCATCGCCGCCAGCACGCCCAAAATCGTACCACCCACGTTGGCCCGGAGCGCCCCGAACCAGTCGCCCCGAACGAGCTTGACAAACGCGGTGGTGGACCCGCACGTTGGGCATGGCCGTCCGTACAAGACGTAGAACGAACACGGCGGCAAGCCCAACTGCTGGTGCGTTCCGAATCCCCGGCCGCTTGGCGTCAAAAGGGCGGCCACGCCCAACAGGCCCAACAGTCCGGCCCCCGCCATGGCCACCAACAGCCGCCGACGGCCGGCGAGCGTGGTGACCGGGGGTCGCTCGGTTCCTGTCACGTGACCCGATTCCGTGGAGGGAGGAGAATACCGACAAAGCCCACTGCCCGCAAGACCGATTCATTCTACCAAACCAACCGACGACCTCCACGGTTGGGACACGGGGCCGCGCGTTACGGTTGGACGGCCGGCTGCCGGGTCTTGGCAGTTTTGCCAGCGCCGATTCCGAGTTCGGCGGCGGTGGGGAACCGGTCGGTGGCGACCGCCTCCCGCAACGCCTGCTCGTCGCCGCGGCGTGCAAGCCCGGAGACTCCCCCCGGTCCCGCGCAACCAGCCAGGGTCGCGGCGGCAACCACCGCAACGACCACCGGGGCGATGCAGCGCCCGGAGCCAACGCGGCGCGCCGCGCGGCCGATAGGTCCCGCTTTGGTCAATTGAGCTTGGTCTTTCGTCATTTGCAGGCCGCCTCCCATGCGACGCCGCATTGCACCACTAGCTCGGCCGCTCCATGCCGACAAAGTCCTTCATCGATTGCGGCTGCGAGGTTTTCTCCGGCGTGAGCAAGGACCCCCAGAACGACTTCTTCTTCGGGGTGTTCTTCGTATGGGTGTTGTTCAGCCAGGGTTTCGGCGGCGGGCTGGGCTCCTTCTTTTCCCACAGGGGCTTGAGCGTCACGACGTCGATCGTTCCGCGAACGAATTTCTTGGTGCCGGCGTTCACCCGCTTCAACGTGTTGGCGGCAGTGGAAGAAGAGGATGAGGATTTCTTCGAGCTGCTGGAATAGGACGCTAGTTTCGCCGTGGCCGAGTCCTCGGCCCAAGCCGCCCCGGCCGTCAACATGCCGGCCAGGCACAGGGGGATTAGTCCCCAACACGCGAGTTTCATGGCAATGATCTCCGATGGGGTTATCTTCCGTTTTGCCCTGATCCGGGCAAAGCCGGCTTGCTTCGTCGGCCGCCCGATCGGGGGCGAGAGTGTCGCAAAAAAGCGTGACGACGTAAAGAGGAGTTTTTTAACCCCACACCCGGGGGCAATCCGTACCCAAGAACGGGTACTACCCGGCTCTCCCTCTGGGCAAACCCCCGGTCTTGCGGTAGCATAGGGTAATCGGGTTTCACTAGGGCGATGGGTGAGATACTCATGCGGGAACAACGTGTCGGATTCATCGGCGCCGGCCAGATGGCCACGGCGCTGGCACAAGGGCTGATCGAGAGGGGTGTCACCAGCCCGGAGGGTCTGATCGCCTCCGACCCCGCGGCCGAGGCGCGACACCGCTTCGCCGAGCTGACCCACGGCCGGGTTACCGCCGACAATCGTCAGGTGGCGGCCGAGGCGGAGGTCCTCTTCCTGTCGGTAAAACCGCAGCAGCTTGACGCGGTGCTTGCTGAATTAGGTGGGCACATCCCCGCCCAGTCGCTCGTCATTTCGATCGTGGCCGGCGTCCGATTGGCCGTGCTGACCCAGGGGCTCGGCGGCACGGTTCGACTGGTTCGCGTCATGCCCAACACCCCTTGCCTGGTTGGCCTTGGGGCCAGCGGCTATTGCCTGGGAGAGCACGCCACGGCGGAGGATGGCAAGCTCGTCGAGCGGCTGCTCTCGGCGGCGGGAATCGCCTTCGAGGTCGAGGAGCGACTGCTCGATGCGGTGACCGGCCTGTCGGGCTCCGGTCCGGCGTTCGTCTATATGATGATCGAAGCGCTCAGCGACGGCGGCGTTCGGATGGGCCTGCCCCGAGCCGTGGCGACCACGCTGGCGGCCCAAACCGTCCGGGGAGCGGCCCAAATGGTCCTCTCGACGGGCGATCATCCCGGCGTGCTGAAGGATCGGGTAACCAGTCCGGGGGGGACGACAATTGCGGGGATTCAAGCCCTGGAGTCCGCGGGTTTCCGCGCGGCCGTGATGGCGGCCGTCGAGGCGGCAGCACGCCGCTCAGCCGAATTGGGGAATGGATAGTAGATTGTAAGTGGTTGGAGACAAGTAGCCGCGAGGCGGAAGCCCGCGGTTCGTGGCGGGAGACGGTGAGCCGTAGACGCGGGCGACCATGGAATCCATTTTCTGTGTTATTGACGACAAGCACGTCCCACTGTACCGGATCATGTGGGTTGCGGCGATACCCCACTTTTGTGGATCACCTGAATGCCAGCACGAGGGTGACTACGAGATCCGGCTCGAGCAGGGCGAATCGGTCTGGGCCAACCAGCAGGACCGGGACGCCGTGCTGGCGGCGATCGAGGTCTGGCAGGGCGAGATGGAACCGGAGGAGGGGGACGACGAGGTGCCGTAATCCCGTCGATGGATGGCACAAGTGGACCGCGCCGGAGTAGGTGGCGGATTCTCAGGACCGTGGGAGGCGACTTTGTTGCCGACTGTCTTGAGATCAGGCTTCCTCCGGCGACGAAGTCACCTCCTGCAACCATGCGTCCTTGGTGAGGTTCTGCCATGTCCCTGTTCGAGAACAGCCAATATCGTTGGCGCGAAACGTACTTCGTCCAGTTCCCGTCACGCAACCGTCCAACCCTCGACAAGGTCCGCCAGGCGCTTTCGATGGTCAGCGACCGGCTCGAACTGACCGCGGTGACCGGCGACAAACGGGGCCGGTTCGAGTCGTTGACGATCCTCGCGCCGGACGATTTCGCCGCGCTGGACATCTCCTATATCTCCGGGCTGGAGGTGTTGGAGCAGGGCGCCGCGCTGGCCGAGGAACTGGCGGCGGCGGGCTGCCGCGCGGGAGACCAGGTGCCGCTCGGGCAACTCCGGGAGTACGACGCCCGATTCGACGTTCTCCATTTCGAGCGGGTGGGTGACGCCGAGGGCGCGGAGGAAGAAGAATCGGACGGGATGCTCGATCCCAGCGCGCTCTTGCTGGTGCTCGACGCCCTGGCGGAATTGACCGGCGGCATCGCGGTCGATCCGCAAACGGGAACGATGCTGTAAAAGCGGAAAGCGGAAAGCGGCGCGGGGACCGCGAAAGATACAAAATACGCGAAAGAGACGGTCAAGCGGGGAGCGGGATAGGTTTTTTGGAGCCATTTTATGCAGGCAAAGGATATCAAACGCGGGAGTATCGTGGTGTACGACGGCGCGCCGTGCATCATCGAGTCGATTAGCGTGCAGTCGCCGTCCGCCCGGGGCGCGAGCACGTTGTACAAGTATCGGGCGAGGAACCTCGTGACGAAGCAGAAGGTGGACATCACGCTGCGGGGCGGCGAGTCGCTCGACGAGGCCGACTTCCAGCGCAGAGCGATCAAGTACATGTACGCCGACGCGGACAACTATTACTTCCTCGACCAGACTGACTACAATCAGTACGGCCTCTCGAAGGAAGACCTCGAGGAAGAGAGCAACTATTTCACCGAGAACCTGGAAGGGATGCAGGCCCTGATCTATAACGGCGAGTGCATCGGCATCCAACTGCCCTTGACCGTGACGCTGGTGGTGGTCGAGTGCGATCCGGGCATCAAAGGCGCGTCGGCCACCTCGCGAACCAAGCCCGCCAAGCTCGAAACCGGACTGGTCGTCCAGGTCCCCGAGTACCTGACCGCCGGCGAGACGATCAAGATCGACACGAGGACGGGCGAGTTCCTGTCGCGGGCGTAGGGCGACGCGGGAGCGGAAAAAGTTGCCATGTGGGGACTGGCTCCGCGCCGGAGTGCGGTCCCCATCGCGGAAGAAGCCTCGCCGGCTCGGCGCCTGTCCCGAATGGCACTGTTGTCATGGTCGTGCTTTCCGCCAGTGCTGCCCTGCGGGGCCGTGGCTTCAAGGACCTATGTGACGCCGTGATGGTGGCTGGGCACGCGATAGCCGCGCAAGGCAAGTAGCAGGATCTGGCGGAAAACACCCTGCAAAATGGGTATTGTGGACTGGTCCTAGCATGTTATAATCCATTAGGTATAGAAGGTGCGATGCCGTCACAGGTGCCGCGATAGTCTTTCACAAAATGGCTGGGTTTCAATTCACTCGCGCAACCATTTGGCCGACAGCGGTCTTGGGGCTGAGCCATGGTAAGACAACACAACGAACCTTGCCGTCTGGGAATCGGACTGTATTCAATCTCCGACGCGGCCCGACTCCTCAGGGTCCACCCGCAACGTGTCCGCCACTGGATTGAACCAGAAGGTGGTCTGATTCGGCGTAAGCTGGAGCCGACGGAGCGGACCATAAGCTTCCTAGAACTGATGGAGTTGCACTTCATCAACATGTTCCGAGAAGCGGGCGTTTCTCTGCAAACGATCCAAGAAGCGGCCAAGACCGCCGCAAAGGCGTTTGAGACTCCCTACCCGTTTGCTGTTCATCGTTTTGACACCGATGGACGGACGGTTTTTGCCACGCTTATCAAACGGGAAAAAGACACGTCTCTTGTAAAGGACCTCCGGCGCGGACAATACGTGTTTGACACTATTATCCGCCCGTTCTTTAAGAGGTTAGAATACCGGGGAAATGAGGCCGTTCGTTTCTGGCCTAGAGAGAAGACAGGCCGAATCGTTCTCGATCCGAATCGTCGTTTTGGAAAACCGATTGATGCCCCGACCGGAGTTCCAACAGTCTCCCTATTTCACGCCGTCGAAGCCGGGGAGGACGTGGCGACGGTCGCGTCATGGTTTGGTGTTCCGGTTGCGGCAATTACTGCTGCTGTTGCCTTTGAAAAATCTCTTGCGGCGTGAAATACTTCTTCGATAACTGTATTTCCCCGAAATTGGCGGACATGCTGCGCGCTCTGGGCGAAGACGCAGTTGCGTTACGGGCTGAATTCACAGCGGATATCGACGATATACAACTGTTTAGCAGGCTACATGGGCGTAACCTTGTATTCGTGTCAACGGACAGAAAGCAATTGACACGCGAACACGAAGCCAGAGCGATCAGGCAGGCAGGCGTCAGCGCTCTCTACTTCGGCCCGTTTTCTGGACGCATGAGGTTTTGGGACCAGGCAACGTGGCTTGTTGCCAAATGGCCGAGGATCAAGGGGTTCACGGAAGGCGCCATTATGGGGATTGTCGTCGAGGTCAAACAGAACGGCAAGTCCGTTATGTATCCCTCGTAATGAGTAGGATACGTCCTGTCTGATGTACGGCCCTCCCGGATTCTCCGTTACTTCCCGGCCTTCTCGGCCAAAGTGTACCACTACCCCAGATGCTCGGGGGTGACGAGGAAGTGAGGTTCCTGCTACAATATAGGGGTATCTTCCCACGGAGCCAGCAGGTTTAGCCCGAAGTTCGGTCATATGTGACGGCGTCCATTTGCGGAGCGGCGATGATGTCCTCGGATGGTTTGGCGGCGCTCAGGATCGACCGTTCGCGGCGGCGTTGGCGAGTGTCGCCTTGGGTTTGGGTCGCGCTGATCGCCATTGTTGCCGTTGCGATCCTCTCGCCGGGCCTGATGCGGGGGTCGCAGGTTGTGGAAGTCGGCGTTGCGCCCGCCGTCAGGGTTTCCGCGACGGGCCAAGCGGTGGACGGCAGCCCCGAGTTGACCGCCGCCGGCTACGTCGTCGCCGACAGGCAATCGGTGCTCGCCGCCAAGTTCACCGGACGGCTCGCCAAGCTCAACGTGTCCGAGGCGGACTTTGTCAAGAAGGGCGACGTCGTCGCCGAACTCGACCACGCCGAGCTTGACGCCACGATCGCCCAGGCCGAGGCGGCAGTGGCCGAAGTTGCCGCGGACGTGCAGCATTTGACCAAGCTCGTCGCTCAAGCGGACGCCGAACTCGTTGCCGCGGAAACGCCCCTCGAGACGTTCGCGGCCGAGACCAAGCAGTACGAGATCCTCTTGGCCGACGCCCAGCGCCGCCTCGCGCTGGCCGAGCAACTCGCGGCGCGCAAAGCCATCAGCTCGTCCGAGGTGGACGACCGCCGAACGGAAGTGCTCGGCATGGAAGCCAAGATCGCCTGGACGCAGCAGCGCAAGCGCGAAGCGCAATATCGCATTGTCGTCGTCCAAGCGCAAGTCGCCGTTGCCCGCGCCGCCATCGGCGCCGCCGACGCTCGCCAGCGGTCCGCCGCCGCGCGGGTTACCGTCCTCGAGACTCAGCGCGACGAATCGTTGATCCGCTCGCCGTTCGACGGCATGGTGACGGAGAAGGCCGCCGAGGTCGGCGAGATCGTCGCGCCGATCAGCATCGGCGGTTCGATGGCTCGCGGCTCCATCGTGACCATCGCCGATTGGGCCTCGCTGCAGGCCGAAGTGGACGTGGCCGAGGCGCAGCTCGGGCGCGTCAAGGCCGGCCAGCGCGCCGCGATCACCGTCGACGCCATCCCCGGCAAGACCTTTCCCGGCAAAGTGCGCCGCATCCTGCCGCGCGCGGATCGCAGCAAGGCGACGGTGAAAGTGCGCGTGGATTTTCTCGCGCGCGACGAGAAGGCGGTCCTCCCCGAAATGGGCGTGCGCGTCAGGTTTCTTCCGGACGACGCGCCGCGGGGCATCGAAACCGGCGCCACCGCGGACAGGATCGTCGTGCCCAAGGCGGCCGTCCAGTCGGATCAGGACGGCAGCTACGTGTGGGCGGTCAGCGACGACGTCGCGCGCAAGCTCGCCGTCAACGTCGGGGTGAATTCCGGCGATCGGATCGAGATCACCCGCGGCGTCAACGCGGGCGACAAGGTCGTGGTCCGCGGCGCGGAGAGGCTGACCGGAGACGTTGCCAAGGTGCGGCTGACGGAGTAACGCCAACGCGATGCCCGAGCCCATCATCGAGTTGCGCCGCGTCAGCAAGCTCTATCACAAGGGCAGCGCCGACATTCACTCGTTGGACGACCTCGGTCTAACCATCGACCGAGGCGATTTCGTCGCGCTGATGGGACCTTCGGGCTCCGGCAAGACCACCCTCCTCAATCTCCTCGGCGGCCTCGACTCGCCGACCTCGGGCGACGTCGTCGTCTGTGGCCAGAATCTTGCGGGCCTCAGCTCGCGCCAACTCGCGCGCTGGCGATGCGACCACGTCACCTACATCTTTCAAGCCTATAATCTGCTTCCCGTGCTGACGGCGTATCAGAACGTCGAGCTGCCGCTGACGCTGCTGCCGCTGAGCCGCCGTGAAAGGCGCGAGCACGTGGTCAAGGCCCTGGAGATCGTCGGCCTGGCCGACCGGATGAACCACCGGCCGGATGAGCTTTCCGGCGGGCAGGAACAGCGCGTGGCGATCGCCCGCGCGCTGGCGTCCGACCCCGAGATCCTCCTGGCCGACGAGCCGACGGGCGACTTGGACGCTCATTCGGCGGAGGAGATCATGGCGCTTTTGATCGCGATGAACCGCGAGTACGGCAAGACGATCATCGTGGTCACCCACGACCCCAAAGTCGCGCGCGTGGCCCGCCGCCAGTTGCACCTCGAAAAAGGCATTTTGACCAGGGACGTGGACGTGCCGAACGAGCGGACGTGACCTCATGCGCCTTCTCCTGCTCAACCTGCTGCGCAAGCCGCTCCGCACGCTGTTGACGGTTTTCGGCGTCGGCATCGCGCTGTTTCTCTTCTGTTTCCTCGAAACCGTGCTCACGGCATTCAACGCCGGCGTGAATATGGCCGACGCCTCGCGGTTGATCGCGCAGCACAAGGAATCGATCGTCTTTCAACTGCCCATGTCGTACGGCCCACGGATCGAACAGGTCGAGGGTGTCACCGGCGTCGCCGGCGCCTCGTGGTTCGGCGCGCTTTCGCAGGAGCCCGGTCCCGGCGGCAAGAAGCGAGAGGAGTTCTTCGCGCAGTTCGCCACGGATATCAAGTCCTACCTTGCGCTCTATCCCGAAATCGAGGTTCCGCCGGAGCAGCTTCGCGACCTGATGAACGATCAGATGGGGTGCCTGCTGGGGGCGAAGATCGCCGAACGCCTCGGCAAGAAGGTCGGCGACAGGCTCGTGCTGCGCAGCACGATCTGGGCGCAGAGAAACGGCTCGTCGATCTGGGAGTTCAACGTGCGGGCGATCTACGCGACGGACTCGCCCACCTTCGACCAGACCATGATGTTTTTTCCCCAGAAACGCTTCGACGAAGCGCGGGAGTTTGGCAAGGGCTCAACCGGCCTGTACTTCGTCGGCATCGCCGACCCGAGCCGCTCCACCGAAATCGCCGCCGCGATCGATTCCCTTTTCGCCAATAGCCCCTTCGAAACGCGCACCATGACCGAGAAGGCATTCAACATCCAGTTCGTCGGCATGATCGGCAACTTCCAGTTGCTGTTGCGCTCCATCGGCAGCGCCGTCGTGCTGACCATGCTGTTGGTCTCGGCCAATACGATGATGATGAGCGCGCGCGAGCGCACGCGCGAAATGGGCATCCTCAAGGCCATCGGCTTCAGCGACGGCCACGTCTTCCTCCTGCTGATAGGCGAAGCGCTGGCGATCTCGCTTCTCGGCGCGATGGCGGGCATCGGACTGGCGTGGCTCTTGTTCAACGCCCTGCACCTCAACCCCAAGCCCGACTTCTTCCCCGTCTTCTATCTGCCGAATGGATCCATGCTCGCCGCGGCGGGTCTGGCCGTGCTGACGGGTTCCTTGAGCGGCATTGTGCCCGCGGTCGCCGGAATGAGGCTCAAGGCCACGGAGGCGCTGCGCAGCGTGTGACCATGGCGATCCCCGTCATCTACAGCGTGCGGAGCATCGCCGTGCGAAAAGGCTCTTCCGCCATGGCCGTCGGCGGCATCGCGCTGGTCGTCGTGGTCTTCGTGACGTTGCTTTCGCTGGCCGCGGGCTTCCGCAAAGTGGTCGAGACCTCCGGCAGCCCGAAAAACGTCATCGTCCTGCGCAAGGGCGCCGACGCGGAGTTGCAGAGTCAGGTCGTGCGCGACGCGGCGCGCGTCGTCGGCGAGTTGCCGATCGTCGCCGAGGAGGGCGGCGTGAAGCTCGTGGTCTTCGAGAGCGTCCTCATTCTTGCGAGGCCGAAGCGGGGCGGAGGCGAGACGAACGTCACCGTCCGCGGCGTGCCGCCCAACGCTCCGGCCGTGCACGCGGACGTCCGTCTCACCGAGGGCCGCTGGTACACCCCCGGCTCCAGCGAGGCGGTGCTCGGCGTCGGTTTGGCGCGCAGGCTTCAGGACGTGGGCCTCGGACAGACGATGACGGTCGGCCGCAACACGTGGCACATCGTCGGCCTGTTCGAGGCCGGCGGCAGCGCGCTCGAATCCGAACTGTGGATGGACCGCGACCTGTTCCAGAGTTCATTTCACCGCGACGGCGTTTTCCAGTCCGTGCTCTTCCGCGCCGCCGGCAGCGCGAGCGAGGCGGCCGAACGGCTCAACGCGCTGACGGAAACCGACCTGCGGCTCCGCTCCGTGCAGGCGATGACCGAAAAAGAGTACTATCGGAAACAAGCGAAATTGATGGCCGACCTGATCACCGTCGTCGGCGGCCTTCTCACCACGATCATGTCCATCGGCGCGATCGCCGGCGCAATGAACACGATGTACGCCGCCGTCAGCCAGCGCAAACGCGAAATCGGCTGCCTGCTGGCGATGGGCTTCACGCCCGAGGCCGTCTGGCTCGCGTTCATGGTCGAATCGCTCATGCTCGCCGCCCTGGGCGCCGCCCTGGGCTGCGCGGTGTCGCTCTGGTTCAACGGCATGAAGACGGGCATGACGAATTGGGCGACGTTCTCCGAGACGGCGTTCGAATTCCTCGTCACCCCGAAGATCCTCGCGACCGCGACCGTGCTCTCGCTGGCGATGGGCTTCGTCGGCGGCGCGCTGCCGGCGTTCCGCGCCGCGCGGATGAAAGTCGTCGATGCCCTGCGGCGAGCGTAGCCGCGCTCGCGGCGGGGCAAAACGGGTCAGAACGGTTCTCCGGCGACTGAGCGATGCTCCAGCCGCCAATTCATTCGGAAGATACTCTTGGCCCCCTTTCTACCCTCCGCGTACTCAACGACTGCCACGACCAGCGTGCGCCCCCCGGCCGAACTCGCTCTTTCGCGTCGGCGACCGTAGCGACGAGGGCAGTGAGCCAAACGACAACCCTGGACATCGACATCATGTGGCGTCCTCCCTCAGGGTCGAAATGTGCCGGTGCCGAGGGTAGCCCAGTATATGCGTCGATTGATTCCATCGAAAGGGGCCCCGGAGCATTGGATTGCCGCGCCCTGCCGGGCGGCACCGTTGAGGCGTGCCACCGGCTCCGCCAGTGCCTTCTTGGAGCTTGTCGCCAGACGGCTCCTTCGGGCAAACCACAAATCATCGGCGAGTTGGGATGGTGCTGTCGGGCAGGTGAATCGAGGTGGTGTGCGGAGGAGAACGGTTTCCGACCAACAAAGCCGACGGCAATGGCGAAGCCAGTCGCATGCCATGTCCATTCGTTCCGGTACCACCCTGCCGTGCCGTTAGCTCCGCCAGTGCTACGCCGCGGCATCATCGAGGCGTGTCCCAAACGATCTGCGTCCCCGTCTTCACGGCCCCATCTGACGGCTGTCCAGTTACCCACGGCGATTGATGTCGACCAAGAGGCGGCGTGCCGTCAACTCATCGGTGACGAGCACGTTGAATAGAGGACTCGCTCGCATCAAGAGCGTGCGGATGGCGGGGTATTTTTCCTTGCCACCAGCGATTGCGATCACGCGTTTGCCTGCGCCGTTGATTCTGCACATTGTCTCCATGGCTGCAAAAGAAACCGCAACAAAGGTGTCGCTCACTGCCTTTGTTTCAGCCAACTCCCTACCATCATCACCAAACAATCGAGAGCACACATCGCCCACAAGGCCATGTGGTGTTTGCCTGCTATATATTTTGTCGACGTGAGCCTTGAGTTGGCCTTTGTCATGGGCTCCGATTCCCGTCACCACCCAGTCAAAGAACTCTGCCATACGACGCCCCTGTCTATCCGGCTCGGGGTCGTCTCGGAGGTCACGCAACTCCTTAGTCAGCGTGAGTCTGATAGACCCAGGTGTCTTCAACGAATACTCGGTTTCCGCAATCTTCAACAGTTTCACGTCTGGCGACCTGAACCGCTTTACAAAGAGATTAGCGATGAAACCCGCGGAGTACATAGTCTCCGGCACTGGGCCGACTACGAGCGGCGCAATTTGGATTGGGCAAGGTGGCGCTTCGATGTCGAGTGATTCAACGAGCTGAAAAATCGTACTTCCCGTTGCGAGACCAATACGAAATGGCCTAGTCTCCTTGCCAAAGGTTCGGCTACCTTCATCATAAGTATACTGATTCACCATTAACGTGTTGCTCAACTCACGTGCAACGAAGTTCATCGCCAACTTGCCTAACAGTTCGTTCAGTTCCTGCTGTTCTTGACCGCCGTAGTCGTTCGCATGCCAACCAATATCCCCTGTAAGTTCCGACGGCACTACATGGATAGTCTTCAGTGGCTCTTTTCCGATGGAAGATAGCCGCTGATTGAGGCGAATGGAGATGTCTGAAACAGATGGGGAACGAAGGTACGGTGGCGTTTGATCCATGAGACTGCTCCACTTCATAGGTTCGGTGTGAAAGCTACTACTCCGCGACTATGAGACAGATGACGGACGCTTGCGAATCGGGAAGACGGAGTACAACTCCGTCCCACGGTGCCACCGCCCAACGAGTACTCATTGAGCAACCCGAGAGTGCGAATGCGGCACGTTCCCGCCTGACAACGTTCCCGGCCGATGACGGCGATTATAGCATACAAGTCGCGGGGGTCCACCATTTCAGGTCGCCCCGGGCAATCGATTTCCAGCCTGCTAGCGGGACAGGAAGTCTCCAATAACACTCCGACCCCTGGCCAAGCACCGCCGGAGCGATCAAGTGGGGTTCATGGCCCAAGGACATTCCAGCCGTTCTTGGCCACCTGTTGTCGTAAATGATTGCCGACCAACGTGTTACATTACAAATGCGTACATGGCAGGGCATGTTGGACACGCCACCGAAGCCAGCCCTACCCAGCCGAGCGGCGCGGTCCAGGCGTGCCACCAGTCGGCCGGCACGTTGAAACGCATCACGTGGGTGCCGCCTTTGGGCGTCTCGCCCCAGGCGACTTCGAACGGGAAGCCGTTCACGGTCGCACTGGAAATGGACGTTGCCGCGAGTTGGCCTCGGCGTCATGTCCACCGTAACCGTGGCCATGGCCCCCGGCCGGTGCTACACAGACGGCGGCACTCCGCCGTCACCGCCCTAGCCCCTAAACAAGCGAATAGCGATGTTTGGTTTCCCGGATAATCTGTGTAGCGGGCGTGGCGCAGCCGGACCGCTTGGCCCCGGGCGGCGTCTTGGGGGGCGTTGGGTTGTGGGGTGCTTCATCTCGGGCTTCGGTTGC
>JAPLNP010000168.1 GCA_026401055.1 Planctomycetia bacterium | reverse complement strand
TCGCAGAGCCCGTTCGTCATGAGCGTCATCCCGGTCGTCGGCGACTTCGCCGCCGCGCAGCAGCCGGTGATCGTCATCCTCTCCGAGGGGACGTTCCTCACCGTGCAGGCGGTGGTCTCCCCCGACCGGCGGTTCGTCCGGTTGACGGTGGTTCCGTTCTTCAGCCAGATCGGCGACGTCAACACGTTCACCTTCACCGGCGAGACGACGACCACGTCAGACACCTCGACCGAAGGCAATCAGACGGCGCCCACCGACGCCTCGAAGACGAAGGACATCCATTCGACGACCACCCAAGGGACCACGGTCCAGTTGCCGACGTTCTCCATGATCACGGTGACCACCACCGTCAGCGTGCCCGACGGAGGCACCGTGCTGTTGGGCGGAATCAAGCGGCTCAGCGAGGGCCGCAATGAGTTCGGCGTGCCGATGCTCAATAAGATCCCGTACATCAGCAGACTGTTCAAGAACGTCGGCATCGGCCGCGAAACGCAAAGCCTCATGATGATGGTCACCCCACGCATCATCATCCAGGAGGAGATGGAAGAACAGATCGGAGCCACCCCGGCCAAGCCGTAGTCCGCGGCCGGAACGCCCGGGCATGAAAAACCCAGGGCCGCCGCCCACCGTTTGCACGACGGGCGTCGGCCCTTCTTGTTTGGGACGGAACAAGGTGTCAAAACCATCTTCATGCCGAAAAACGGCAGGAATAGTTCTGACACCATCTCTCCGGGCTGCCACGACCGGCGTCTTCAGCACCGCCGGGACATCGGTTCCGATTACGCCCCCGAGATGGAATCGGCGGCACCCTGGGCGGCCGGTTCGCTCGCGGATCGTCCACGAGACCGAAGGATCAGCCGGAGCCGGCTCGTGCGACCCTCGGGGGGCTGGTCCAGGCCCATCGTCTTCAGGATGGCGGCGATCTCGGCCGGCGGGATCCCCCGATCGAGCATTTCCAGCACGAGCGTCGTGGCCAAGTCCTTCTCGCGATGACGCTGGAAGGCCGTGATCGCGTAGACGATCACGGCCGTCAGCATTCCCCCCAGTAGAATCACGGGCACCGTGAGGACGATCGGCAGATCAGAGGGAGACATTCGCGATAACACGTCGATCACGATCGACCTCCTGAGGAGGGTGTTTTGGCTCGCAATCCTATTCGTCGGCGGTGGGCGAATATCGGGGTCGCCACCCGGTTCTCGAACCTGGTCGCCGCGTGCGCGAGGCCGACAAGCATCAACGTCGCGAATCCCCAGTCGGTTGAGGGGTCGGCGGAAAGCTCATCTCGACGGATTCCCCTGTCAGGAATTCAATCCGCCCGTGCCGCAACCTATTCGGCCCGTTCGACGAACAGGACCGGCACGTTCCGCTTTGCCTTCGCGAACACCAATCCGGTTTGCTCCGACAGGTGCGCAAGCACTCTGGCCGCATCGCGATCGTCCCATCCCTCGACCCTTGGAAACGGGGCGTTGTAGCGCCACTCGACCCGACCCTCCGGCGGTTGGGCGACTTCGTTGACGATTCGGCGGCTGACGCGACTCCCCATCGATCGAATGAACTCCGCGAAATCGCCGCTTCCGCCGCCGCCCGCGCCGTCCGTGAGGACGCTTCCGTAGACTCGAATCGACTTGGGTTCCTTGGCGGGCGCAAGCCGGTACTTGCCCGTGGCAACGATGACCTCCCGTTCGACCTTGTCGAGCCTGAGTTTCACCGCCAGCCCGCATTCTTTCCGCAGCAGTTCTTCCATCCGCGGCAGAACGGTCTCGGGTGGGGCCCCGTCACGGACGATCCAGTCCCCTTCGATCGGCGCGTTCAACAGCTCCGGCGGCCCTTCGATCTCTTGCCGCTCGACGGCGATGTGCAAGAGCGAGGAGACGATGAAAGGTATCGTCGCGGGCCCCACCTTTTCCTCACCTCGACGCATGTTCCCGGGTTGCCAGCGAATGCAATGGACATCCGGCAGCGGCGGTGGCGAAGCCCAGCCGGCATTCGTCACCCGATGGTACACGGTACGGCACGGTGGAAAGGGCGGAGCGATGCGTTTGAGGATCTCGCCTTCCGCCAACGAGGTGAGTTGCCACCATTGCTGGCTCGCCTTCAGATCGGAGGGACTGGGCTCTCCAGGCTTGACGGGTGACCCGGCTGCTGAGTGATTCTCCTGCGCCACACTGCCGGCAACGGACATCGCCAACAGCACACAAGACGCCACGGCGAGGAGCACGAACCGCGACAAAATCGCAATCATGGCCGACCTCCTGAGAACAGAGAGCGGAAAACGGCTTTACCCACCCTCCCCCCAACGCAGTCGGGGGGCGATTGTGCGAATCGCAAGCAACCGACCACTTGCCACTTGCCACTTGCCACTCACCACGGCGGCTGCAACGGCTCGTGGCCGGCCATGGTGGAGATGGCTTCGAGCACGATGGTGTCGGCGGTCTGGTCGAGGAAGTGGACCGCTCCGTCGCCCGAAACCACGTGGCAACCGCCCGGGTGCATGCTGCCGGGCGAGGACCAATCGCCCAGCGAGCCGAAGGGGACGCCGGCCTCGGGGTGGTAGAAATCGGCCCACTTGTTGACGCCGTTGAGTCCCAGGTCCATGCCCTGGAAGACATGCGCGCGGTAGCCCCAGGCGGGACATTCGCCGTTGCGGACGGTGAAGCACGTTTCGGTAATAGCGGCGGTGTTGGACAGCCCATCGGACACGTCGGCCACGCGGGTGGTGCTATTTTCGCCGAACATCCGCCGCGTCGCCGGGGTTTGCCTCTCCCAGGCGTGGCAGGTTCGGCCGTAAGGATAGGTGCCGTCACCGCTGAAATCGTAGCTCGTCTTCGCGCCGGTCAAGCTGCATCCGTCCGCAATGTAGTACGCCGGATGGTTGTAGCAATAGGGTTGGCCCGTCTCCGACGGGCAGGTAAACGCCGACAGCCGGGTCGCCACGACTGCGGCGTTGCCGCTCGTGACGGCATTGCCCACCAACGGGCCGCCATGCCCGTTCCACTTGGCGTGGCTGGCGCAGCTATTGACGTCGTACTGGTCGAACAACGGCTGTTGATCGAGGTACGGCAGCAGCATCACCCAACTGTTGGCGTTGAGCGAAATCGGCGACGGCGTGCCGGCTTCGCACCACAGATAGTCGAGGCCCGCCGGCGGAAAACGCCCGTTCGCCGTGTTATACGTGTGAATCGCGATGCCGAGTTGCTTGAGGTTGTTCGCGCAGTGCATCCGCCGCGCCGCTTCCCGGGCGGCTTGGACGGCGGGCAACAACAGCGCGATCAGAATCCCGATGATGGCGATCACCACCAAGAGTTCGACCAGGGTAAACCCGCGTCTTCGCATCGGAATTCCCCCTTCCCAACCCGGCGGTTGGATCGTAGCCGGTCGCCGGGCGTCCCCTATATGCCGAGACAGAAACCCGGACGACACATTCCCCGAATATAACAGGGCTTCCCTCGAAAAACAAGCGAACCGTTGGCATCCGCCCCCCTAATTCATGGGGTCATGGCTACGTGGCCGGCGGGGACGATGCGGGCGAATCGAGTTGCCCGGTGGGAGTCCCTGTTCTTGGCGGAAACGAAGGGACGTGGTCACATCCGACCGTGCCGCGACGGGGGCGACGAGACTCTGTCTAGTTGACCGGTGGGCGGGTTGTCATTAGTATGGCAATGGGGGCCGCTGAGGTGGGCGCCGCGGCACGCTTGCGGCGGCCCGCGAGCTACCTTGCACCGGAACGTGTGATCGTTGGAGAGGAACGGGCGCATGTTTGGCAGACGCGTGGATGATGCCGTCCCGATCCCTTGGAGGATTCGATGGCAGCGATTCCGATACGGGTGGTTCCCCGCCGTGGCGTTCGTCCTGTCGCTGATCCTTGTGGCGGCGCTCTGGCGACGCCAAGAGGGTACGCCTAACACGATCGGCAGAGTGGAGGCCGCTCGCGCCAACGTGGCGCCCGTCGTGGACGGACAGTTGGTGCCGCTCGGCGAATTGGCGGACGGCCGGTGGCGGCTTTTCGACCCGGTCGAACGGGGGCAGGTGGTTGCCCGACTCAACGACCAGCCGCTGCGCGCGTTGCTGAGCGCGTTGCACAACGACGCGGCGGCGCTCCGCGCGGAACTGGAGGCCACCGAGGCCAAAGCCGTGACGGACCGCGAGGATCTGCGGTACGCGTACCTTCGCGGATCCTCGGATTTGCTGTGTCAGGTGGAACGGGACCGTCTCGACGCGCTGGATCGTCTCGCGATGCTCGAGGAGGACCGGCTCGAGCTCTCGCGCCTCGGCGGCAGGCTTGACGTGATGAAGAAGGCGCGTTTGAGCGGGATGGTCACGGAGGCCGAGATGGCCGACGTGCAATCCCAGCGCGACCGCGCCGCCAAGTTGATGGACGCGCACGCCGCGGCGCTGCGACAAGCCGAAGAGAACGGCAGCGCGGCGGCTCAACGCTGGAAGACCTACCCATCTCCCGAGAATCCCGACCTGACAAAGCTCCTTGCTCCCATCCGCGCCTCGATCGCGGCGGCCGAGGCTCGCGTCGATGAGGTGCGCGCTCGGATGGAAATGTTGGAGATTCGCTCGCCGATCACGGGCAGAGTCTGCGCGGTCTACTTTCAACCGGGGCAGGCGGTTCGGGCGGGCGAGTCGATCTTGACCATTGCCGCGGATAGGGCCGACTACATCACCGCCTACGTCCGCCAGGAACAACGCTTTCGGCCGGCCGTCCATATGCCGGTGGGCATTCGAGTTCGGATGCCCGGACAGCGGATGACCGAGTCCACCGTGGAGAGCGTCGGTTCGCAGTTTGAGCCGATGCCCTCGGAACTCCTCCGCGATCAGCGGATCCCCGAGTTGGCCCTCCCCGTCCGCATCGCGATTCCCGACGGGCTCGGGGTCTGGCCGGGCGAGGTCGTCGACGTGCGTTTCATGGCCGGCGATCAGACGGACAATCAGGGCACGCTGAACTAGCCGCGCAATGTCCCGGGGACCCCGCATGACGCCGAGACGATTTGCGGCACCGCTGGTGGTCGCGCTCGGCGTGGTCGGGCTGTGTCGGGTCCTCCGGTCCGAGGACGCCGTCGGCATCCTTCGGTTTTCGGGCGCGTGCGATGCCTCCGCGGCGGTCGCGTTGGATGACGCCACGTTTATCGTGGCCGATGACGAGGACAATACGTTCCGGCTGTATCGCTGCGATCGTCCCGGCTTGCCCGCGGAGTCGATCCCATGGGATGCTCACCTGGGCATCGACCGGCAAGCGGACGAGCATCCCGAGGCGGATATCGAGGGCGCCGCGATGCTGGGGGACCACGTTTACTGGATATCATCCCACGGGCGGAACAAGGACGGCAAGTGGCGGCCCAACCGGCATCGGTTCTTTGCGATCACCGTGACGCGCGACGGGAAGGGTACCCGCGTCGAACCGTTTGGCAAGCCCGTGGACAATCTCGCGACGACGCTCGTCGCGGATCGGCGGCTGCGACGGTTCAAACTCGATGCCGCGTTGCGGCCCCAACAGGATCGGGCGAAGGAACTGGCCCCGAAGCGAGAAGGCTTCAATATCGAAGGGCTTTCGGCCATGGCGGATGGTCGCTCGCTTCTGCTGGGGCTGCGCAACCCTCGCCCCAACGGGAAGGCCCTGCTGATCCCGCTGGTGAATCCGGAGGCCGTGGTCCGCGAGGCCGCGTCGCCCGAGTTCGGCGACCCGATCGAGTTGGACTTGCGATTCCTCCATGACGGCGAGACACGCCCGCTGGGGGTTCGAAGCATCGAGTACTCGCGGCACGCCAAGAGCTACATGATCGTGGCGGGGCCCCAGGACGAAGAGAAGGTGTTCGCGGTCTATCGATGGTCGGGCAATCCGGCCGACCCCCCGAGACTGCTTCCCCAGGACACGGCGACCGTGAATCGCGAACCGGCTTTCACGCCGGAAGCGCTGGTCCTGTTCCCCGGACATCGCCGGATCCTGGTGCTCAGCGATGACGGGGCGTTGCGGGTCAAGGTCGGATCCCCCGCCGAGTGCGGGAAGGGCGCTTTCGACAACGGGTATTGCGAGGCGAAAGACCTGCTCGACGGGTCGAGGAAGACGTTTCGCGGCCTCTGGCTCGTCGGCGACTGAGGGGCGTCTGCCGACCCGTGGATCGAGAGTACCCCACTTCCCGGCGGTGACACTCCTCGGCTGGGAATTCCCTGTAGTAGGGTCATAAATACCCTGTTCGGTGGCCACTCTATCCGGTTCGGGGCCTCAGAAATCGCGTTATTACCCCTGTTTTCTTAACCGGCAGAAGTTGCCTAATCCGGAAAGCCGATAACCCCGTCATTCCCTACCGACTTCCGACGTCGGCAGTGGATTGTACAGATGGAGTGATGCCCGGTCATTTGGGTTAGTTCGGACTCTCGGCGATGACATGAAGACGACCATCGGGTTCAGTCTGGCGGTGCTGGCGAGCCTCTGCATCGCAATGCCAGGGATGGCGGCCGGGCCGCCTTCCCCGTCGACGGACGTCTTTGCGGCATTGTCGGGCCTGAACTCCTCGGCAGAGACACAAGGGGAGCTTGCCGAGATGTACGATCGCGTGCTCGACTTGGAGCCGGATGCTGGGAATCGGCGACTGATCGAGCAGGTCCGCGCCGCGACCCAAGCGACCGAGATCGGCGTCAACACCTCCAACGAAGAGTGGGTCCACGTGAAGAACACGTCTCTCACCTGGGGCGGCCGCATTCAGGGTGATTGGGTGAATTGGGCTGATGACTCGCAATTCGACGGAGAGTTCAACTATGTCGAGTTTCGTCGCCTTCGACTGTTCGCGGCGGGCGAAGGCTACGGAGTCTACGACTACAAGCTGGAGCTGGAGTTCGCGCCCGAAGTCGAGCGTCGGGCGGACGTCGTGGACAACCACGTCGACCTGGGGGGCTTCGGCGTTGAGTTGAAGGACGCCTACGTGGGCATTCGCGACATCCCTTGCCTCGGGTACGTTCGGTTCGGACATTTTAAGACCCCGATCAGCCTCGAAGAACTGACAAGCAGCCGGTACATCACCTTCCTGGAACGCAGCCTGCCGAACCGATTGATCCCGGGGCGAGAATTGGGCGTGGCGGCGCTCAACCATTCCCTGGACGAGAACGTCACCTGGGCGTGCGGCGCGTTCTTCGACGATATGTCGGAATCCTCCCACGTGATCGAGGATGACAATCAGGGCGTCCGCCTGGTCGGCCGCGCCACGTGGACGCCCCGCTACGACGAGCTGTCCGAGGGGCGTTATCTGATCCACACGGGACTCGGTTACTCCTACACCAGGCCGCGAAAGCAGGAAGACTCCCTTGCCCCGTGGATCGATTATCGCCCGGTCCGCTTCGACGCCCGCCCGGAGATCCATCGCGGCGATCCGCTCATCGACACGGGCGACCTCAACTCGCGGCAGTATCACGTGCTCGATGGCGAGTTGGCGTGGGTCCACGGACCGTTGTCGATCCAGAGCGAGTTGGTCTGGGCGAATCTCCAGCGGATGGAGGGCGATGCCACGGATCTCTACGGCGCCTACGTCTTCGCTAGCTATTTCCTCACCGGCGAGCACCGGGCCTATGACCGCCAGTCCGCCGCGTTCGGCCGCATCACGCCCTACGAGAATTTCTGGATGGTCAACACCCCTCGCGGCTCGCGGGCGGGCTGGGGCGCGTGGGAAATCGCCGCCCGGTGGTCCTGCCTCAATTTCTCGGAAGTCGCGGACCAGCGGCTCCACGACTTGACCATCGGCTGCAACTGGTACTGGAATCCGGACACTCGAATGATGCTCAACTGGATCCATCCCTTCGCGCACGATTCTCCCGTTGCCGACGCGGTCAACGCACGGGGGGACATCGTGGCCATGCGTCTTGAAGTCGATTTCTGAAACCTTCGGGGGACTTCGTCGATGAATGCAATCGCCAAAGGCGTCACGGGACTGCTGGTCGCCGCGGCCGCCAGCCAGTTCGTCGCGGCAAACACGACGGCGGGCCAGTGCTGCTCGCGTTGCGGCGACGAGGGCCGGGTGTACAAGGTGTGCCGCCCCGTCCGCACGACAAGACTGGTCGAGATTACGTGCTGGGACGTCGCCAGCGAGGAGATCTGCCTCCCCGGCAGGAGCACGAACCGTTGCCAAGAGGGCGACTCCCGCGGCTCCGAATGTCGCCACGGCGGAGGCGTCGCCTGTCCGGACTGCAAGACCCGCACGCGCCAGCAGTTGATGCGCAAGACGTTCCTCAAGGAAGTGCCCGTCGTCGTCTGGGTCGTCGAGTACGTCTGTGGTCCTTGTGCCCACGGCGCGGCGCCCGGCGAGAACCCGCCGGCGACGCTTGAGATCACCGATGACGCCACGCCGACGGCAGACGCCGCCCCAGTACCGCCCGTCGCGTCGCCCGTCGCGTCGCCCGTCGCGCGGACTGTCGCGCCGACTGTCGGCGACCGATCGCACGAGGCCCTCGGAGGAGCCCCGCGCTCGAACGGAGCCCCGAATCACGCGAAGACACGTTTGTGGCCGTAACGGTCGTCGACCAAGACCTCAATTCCTTCTATTCACAGGAACCAAGCCATGCGAATTCGCCGGAAGAAAGACTCCGTGTCCCGGGTGGTGGGGAGGTCGGGCAAGAGTGCCTGCTCCTGGCCAGCGGTGGCGATCCTGTTGTTGATGGCGCTCGTGGGAGACCCTCGGCTCGTCCGCGGCCAGATCACTCCGCTCGAGGACGTCGTTCCCATCGCGGAACTGGAGGTCAGGACGGACGATCTGGTGCGAGTGGCAACATCCTACGCGGACGCCGTGCGCGAACTGAAGACGGCCGAGCTGAGCGTGAAGACGCTCCAGGTTCTCCGTCCCAACGCCAACGTCACCAACCTGGAGATGCAGATCGCCAGCATCAATCTCAAGGTGGCGGAACAGAAGGTCCAAATCCTCCGCGCGATCGCCGAGAACCTCCTCCGGATGGCGCAGGCGAAACTGGATTTTCTGAAACGCATGGAGGCGGGCGATCAGGCCCCCGCGCCCGGCGCCACGCCCCCAGCGCAGAGCAATCCAAGACTGGCCCAGGCCGAAGCCACCGTGCGAATACTCCAGATGATCCTGGAGATCAAGTAGGACGGCACGAGGAATACGGACGGGATGAACGTCGGGAGTCTCGGTTCTTGGTTTGGATCTCCACGGAGGAACGGTCCGGCTGACGGAACGTCAACCGCCGAGTACGCTTGACACGCTTTTCAGGGGACACTAGGGTAGGCGCGGTTGCCCGTATGCTTCTTGCGAGATCCCTGTCATGGACAACACGATCGCCGAGGACGCCGATCGCTCAGCCGCGGCCGCATCGCAAGCCGGGGGCCGGGAAGCCACCCGGCTCCGCGACATCTCGCCTCAGCAGTGGAAATCGGGGATCGCCGCCTGGCTGGGCTGGCTGTTCGACGGCCTGGACATGCACCTGTACACCCTGGTGGCCACGCCGTTTGTGGCCCAGTTGCTGGCCGTCGGCGACCTGAGACACCCCGACGTCGCCTACTACGGCTCGGTAATCCAGGCGTCGTTTCTCGTAGGCTGGGCGTTGGGGGGCGGTTTCTTCGGCCGGATCGGCGACCGGCTGGGCCGGGCCAGGGCCCTGATGCTCACGATCCTCACCTATGCCTTGTTCACCGGGCTGTCGTTCCTGGCCCAGACGTGGTGGCAACTCTTGCTGTGCCGGTTCCTGGCGGCCTTGGGCATCGGCGGGGAATGGGCCGTGGGGGCCGCGCTCTTGTCGGAGACCTGGCCCAATCGCTGGCGCCCGTGGATCGCCGCCACCCTGCAAAGCGCCGTCAACATCGGCGTGCTCGTGGCGATGGTCGCCGTGGCGCTGCTTTCGCTGATCCCGTTCGGCCAGGAATACGCGTATTACGAGTACCGCGTCGTGTTCCTGGTGGGCGTCCTGCCGGCGCTCTTGGTTCTCTGGATCCGCCGCGCCGTGCCGGAGACGGAGGAATGGCACGCGGCCAAGGTCCTCTCGCGCGACGCGGCGCCGGGCGTGCGGGACCTGTTCCGCGGCCAGGTCCGGCGGACCACGGTCCTCACGATCCTGGTTTGCGCCTTTTCACTCTCCGCGCATTGGGCCTTCATGTATTGGTTCCTCCAGCACCTCCGCAACCTGCCCGACATCGCCTCCTGGAGCGACCCCGAAAAGACCCGCTTTGCCGGCCTGGCGATGATTCTGGTCATGCTCACCTCGATCGGGGGCAATTACCTGGCGGGCCTGATCGCCCGCTACATCGGCTATCGCAAGACGATCGCGTCGATGTGCGTGGCGTATTGCCTGGTGATGGCGCTCGCGTACTTCGACTACGCCGTGCCGCTTTCGCACCGCGCGCAGTTCTGGTGGCTCGCGGCAATCGGCGTGTGCCAGGGGCTGTTCGGGCTGTTCACGATGTACTTGCCGCCGCTTTTCCCGACCCTGCTGCGGACGACGGGGGCGGGTTTCTGCTACAACATCGGCCGGATCGTGGCGGCCGGCGGGACCGTGTTCTTTGGGTTGTTCTCACACCTGGGCGACCACCGGCCGGCCCTGTTCTACGCCTCCTTCGTATTCCTTCCCGCCGCCGTGGTGGCCATGTTCCTGCCCGAGCCGCCCGATGAACAGGCCGTAACGGCGCCGGCGGAATAGGCGAAACGGGGCGAAGCCCGTGAATAAACAGAAGGCCGACCCGACCATGTTGAACCCCCCCGCGACCGCTCCCAACTCCGCGACCGTCTGCCGCTACCGCTATGGCTACATCTGGATGATTTGTCTGGCGGCCGCGCTGGGCGGGTTGCTGTTCGGCTACGATTGGGTCGTTATCGGCGGAGCCAAGCCGTTCTTCGAGCGATACTTCGAGCTCACCGATGAGCTGGTCAAGGGCTGGGCCAACAGTTGCGCTCTGTTGGGTTGTCTCGTGGGCGCGCTGCTGGCCGGCGCGCTGAGCGACCGATTTGGCCGCAAACATTTGCTCAGCCTGTGCGCGATTCTCTTCGCCGTGACCTCGTTGGGCAACGCCCTGGCGCCCAATTTTGCCATCTTTGTTCTCTGGCGGATACTGGGCGGCGTGGCCATCGGGCTTGCCTCCAATCTCTCGCCGATGTACATCGCCGAGGTAGCGCCGGCGCGGATGCGCGGCCGTCTGGTGTCGATCAACCAGTTGGCCATCGTCATCGGCATCCTCCTGGCGCAGTTTGTGAACTGGTGGATCGTGCGCGATCTGCCCTCCGGCGTAAGCGAGGACGTCATGGCCCGGTCGTGGTACGTGCTCGTGGGCTGGCGCTGGATGTTTGGGCTGACGGCCGTGCCCTCGCTGCTGTTTGTGCTGGGCATGTTCGCGGTGCCCGAAAGCCCGCGGTGGTTGGCCAAAAACGGCAGACTGCGGCAAGCCCGCGACGTGCTCGCCCGAATCGGCGGCGACGGTTACGCCGCGACCGCGCTGGCGGAAATCGACGCCACGCCGGCGGGCGAATCGGACAAGGTGGATTTCCGCGAGCTATTGCATCCGAAGATGGCGAGAGTCCTGGTGCTCGGCATCGTTCTCGCCGTCTTCCAACAGTGGTGCGGCATCAACGTCATCTTCAACTACGCCGAGGAAATCTTCCGGGGTGCCGGGTACGACGTCTCCGACGTGCTGAAAAACATCGCGTGGACCGGCTCCGTGAACCTTGCGTTCACCTTCGTTGCCTTGGGGGTGGTCGATCGCGCCGGACGCCGGCCGCTGATGTTGCTGGGGGCCTCGGGGTTGGCCCTCATCTACACGGCCATCGGCGGCTGTTATTTCGCCGGGGTCCAAGGGTGGCCCCTGCTCGTGCTGGTGCTGGCCGCCATCGGCTGCTACGGCATGTCGCTGGCGCCGGTGACCTGGGTCGTGATTTCCGAAATCTTCCCCAACCGCATCCGCGGCGCGGCCATGTCGGTGGCGGTTTCCTCCCTGTGGATCGCTTGCTTCATTCTCACCTATACGTTTCCGCTGCTGAACAAGCGGCTTGGTTCGGCCGGCACCTTCTGGCTCTATGCCACGATCTGCCTGGCGGGGTTCGTCTTCATTCTGTTTAAGCTTCCAGAGACCAAGGGCAAGACCCTGGAGGAGATCGAAAAGGATCTCGTGGGCTAATATCTCGCACTGAAACGGAGAACTCGAACCGGGGCACGCAGCTAGTTTTTGCGTCCCCCCTTGCCAAGTCTAGCGGCGTCCCCGCTTGGAGCGCCGCCAGAACAACATGGCAACCAGGCCGCCGACCAGGAGGACCCAGGCGCCGGGCTCGGGAACGGATCCCGGAGTGTCCGTGTAAGAGTCGAGGCGAAAGGCAAGTGAATAGGCGTCAGGGTCAAATGTGCGGACGAAAACACAGGCGTTTGTACGTGCAATCATTGCTAGCCCGGATTATTCAGAATTGCGGGAATCTTTGAGCCTCCGAGCGCATCTAAGTGGTTAGTTGAAAATCACTTCGAC
>JAPLNP010000635.1 GCA_026401055.1 Planctomycetia bacterium | reverse complement strand
CTTCATTTAGCGACCGGCTATTCGTTTCGCTCCTCGCCGTGGCGGCGGCGGACGGTGGCGGTGTCAACCGACCACCGGCTACGTCACCTGTATTGCGTCGGGAGTTCGGGCAGCGGCAAGAGCCGGTTGGCCCGACACCTTTTGTACCAGGACATCGACGCGAATCGTGGTTTTACGCTCGTGGACCCGCACAACGATTTGGCAAAGGAAGTCCTTGGCTACATTGCCGATAAGGCGTTGGGCTCTGGAAAACCGACCGCTCAGGCAATCGCCGACTTGGGCGACAAGCTGGTTATCATTGAGCCCTCCGATCAACGGTTCGGTGTGCCGGGCATCGACCTGCTGCAAGTCGGCCCAGGTCAGGTCGGGTATCAGCTCGTGGACGGGATCATCGAGACGATTGCCGAACTCTGGCCGGAGGGAATCGGCGCTCGTATGCAGGATATTTGTCGCAACGCACTCTTGCTCTTACAAGAACTGCGATTGACGGTTCTGGAAATCATCCCACTTTTATCTGACGCACGTTTTCGGAGCGCGTTGGTGCAGCAGTCGCGAAACGCGGACACGAAGCTTTACTTCGAGCAGCACCTCGGCGGTCTACGGCCGGCAGAACTGAAAACCTGGGTCGAAAGCTCCCGCAACAAATGGTCCGCGTTTCTGTCGAATCCGTTCATTCGGCCGATTCTCGGCCAAAGCCGCTCCACGATCGACTTTCAGGACATCATGGACAACGGAAAATGGCTGATTGTAAACATCAGCCGCGATAAGCTCAAGGAAAGTCGGCGGCTGTTAGGAGCGTTGATTGTGGCATTGCTTCATAACGCGGCGGTCGGACGGGAAAGCCGACGGATGGATCAACGCGTTTTCCATTCGTTGTTCGTCGATGAGTTTGAAGAGTTCTGGACGCCGACATTTCTCCACATTTTGGAGGGGGCGCGAAAGTACGGCTTGGCGCTTTCGATGTTTCACCAGAATCTCTCACAGCCCCCATTCGACGTAAATCCGGCGATCGTGGACACCATCATCGCCAATACACACACGCGGGTTGCCTTCAGTCTGTCACGCAAGGATGCCATGCGAGTGGCAGGTGAGTTCTTTTTCCCTTCGGGGAAAGAAGTTCGGTTCCAAGAAACCTTTCTAGGTATTCCCCAGGAGCAACCCAAGTGCTGGTCAATTTCCGACGAGCGCGAGGGATATGCCGCGGAACTCATGAAACAACGGCCGGCAGAGGCGTTCGTGAGTTTCAAGGGGCTGGGGGACGACGAGCCTTACGTTGCGCAGATTCCGCACGTCGCAGACGTTGTGCCTGACTTGCACAAGATCGACATCCTGCGCCAGCACGTCGCAAGCCGCTATTACCGTCGAATACCCGACGTGGAGCGGGAGATCCGCGAGCGTTGGGCCAGGATTCAAGTCGTGGCGGCTCCGGCACAACAAATCGGTCGAGATTATACGCGATAGGGAGGGGGCGATGAGCAACAGAGGCGTTCAAGAACGTGGTGGCAAGGCCAAAGTATTCAGTCGGGCCAGGGAACCAAAGCCAATCATTCTCACGGAGCGTGACGCGGTGGCTATGGAAGCCTTATGGCGGCACCGGTGTCTGTCGGCAGAACAGTTACGCCGACTTGTGTTCCACTGCGGTGCCTCCATGTTGCGACGGCGTTTACGGGCTTTGTACGACAACGGATTCATCGAGCGGGTACGCGTAGCCGCGGTGCCGACCCAAGGAGTGCCGCCGTTTCTGTACACACTGACTCGCAGCGGGGTAGAGGTATTGCCTGAATTGTTGGGCCGTTTCTGTCCGGACATGGTGTCCGCTTCTGGAGACTTCGGTGGCGTGTCGGGCATAGCTGGGGTTGGGCTTAGGGACCGCGAAAAGATAACTTTTACAATTCCTCAGCGGCGAGGTGAGATCGTGTAGTTCCAGTCGCCGTGGAATTCGTGTCGTTTCAACCGAAGTTGCGACAGTTGCTCGTCACTGACTTTGATCTTGGTGTCGTAA
>JAPLNP010000671.1 GCA_026401055.1 Planctomycetia bacterium | reverse complement strand
CTGGATGTCCTCGCCGACTTCGATGCCTTGGATGCGGCAGCAGGCACCCATCCACGCGGCGAGCATCTGGTCGTCGCTCACGTCGTCACGCTTCAACTTCGAGACCGACTCCCAGGCTTCCTCCTTGGTCATCGTCTCGACCTTGGGGGCCTCGGCCTTCGGGGCCGACTTCTTGCCGGGGGCCTTCGGCGGGGCCGCAGGAGTCGCCGCAGGAGTCGGCGTGGGGTCCGCGGCCTTCGCGGGCGGGGCCTTCTTCGGCGGGGCGGCGGGCTTGCCCGGAGCCTTGGCCGGGGCAACCTTCTTGCCCAGGCCGAACTTGCCGTCGAGGTCCTTCAGCGAGGCGGCGTCGAGTTTCTTGATACCGCGATCGGGGTTCGCGTCGGCCTGGTCGATCCAGTTGACGCGGAGAGTGACCGTTCCCTTGTAGTCGTCTTCCTCGATGCGGAACTGGATGACGAGATTCGACAGGTCCAGGTCGTTCAGTTCGGCCAGGCTGGCCCCGTCCCAGCCGAAGGCGGCCCGACACTGGCCGGCGTTGAGCAGGGGCCCGTCCGCGTTGAACAGCGTGAGGTAGCCGACGAGTTCCTGTTGGTACTCGGACCAGGGCATCCAGGTCTTGGAGTCCGAATCCCACATCTCCTCGGCCAGGAAGCGGCCGACGAGTTGCGGGAACCCGTTCTTCGTCGTGTTGACCGCGTGCTCCGTGACGCGGCCCCGAAACGTACCAACTCGGTCGATTGCTTGCATGTGGTGATCTCCTATATGTGTCCGGGTAGGGACTGGGTTACTTGTCGTTACGACACGCCGCACACTCTCCGCGGCCGTGCTCCTCGGTCGGCATCTCGGGCTGGATGACCGCCCGAGCGTAGCCTTCGAGCATAAGGCAGATGTTCTTCTCGTCGGGGGTGACGGGGATCAGGTGCTTGCGTATGATCCCGTCCGGGGATTTCCGTTCCTCGTCCACGAGCACGATGTCTCCGGGCTTCAGGTCGATCGGACACAGGACGCCGCCGTCCCAGTGGCCCGGTCCCACGGCGAGAATCTCGGCGTGGAAGAAGTCTTTCTCGTAGGCCATCGGCAGGATCAACCCGCCTTTGGTGACTTCGGCGTCCTGGAGGCGGCGGACCAATACCTGGTCGCCTCGGGGTCGCACTCGCATCGGGTCAACGACCCGAGCCGGCTTCTCGGTATTGGCCCGATCGGCCAGGACGGCCTCGCCGGCCATGTTCAGAATCCTTGGGTCTTGCGGCATATCCGGGGTCTCCTACTCGAAGGTGTAGGCACCGGCGTCTCGATTACGCTGGGCCTTCCACAGGGCCTTCTGCTGTTTGGTGGCACCGCAGCAGCGTTTATACTTGATGCCGGAGCCACACCGGCAGGGGTCGTTGCGGCCGAGTTTCCGGCCGGTCATTCTGATTGTCTCCACCCGCTGACAGTAGCCCATCTGCGAGAGGAAGTCAGGATCGTCGGGCAGTCGCTTATCCATTGTACTTCTCCGGGAGGAGGAACCGCCACAGCGTGTCGTCGGACGGGTCGGCGAACGAGACGCGGGTGATCGGGTCGCCCGCCTCGTCCTTCATGTTGCCGAGGGTCCGAGACTTCACGAAGTACGAGGGGTTCTCGGGCGTGATGAAGACGGCCCGGGTCGTGTCGCCCTTCGCTTTCTTGTCCGCGTCCACAGTACGGTTGTTGAAGTCGATGCGGAACACGTGGTCCGCCCACTCGCACAGGGACTGCCGGCAGGAGAATGTCTGCTTCGAGTCGGGCCCGGGGTGATACAACTTGGGGCCGTCCTCCAGGTAGTTCGTCCCGCCGGCATTGGCTATGACCACGGCAGCCTGCTGGGCCAGGAGCACCACGTTCTTACCCGATCGGCAGAGCGGGTCGAGGCTCTGCTGGACGAGCCGCATCGTGTCGTACAGGTGCTCGTAGCCCTTGCAGTAGCCGTAGTCCACGAGGCGAGCGACCTTGTGCCCCTTCTCGTGGGCGATGTTCTCGCACGTCCAGTCGGCCGCCCAGACCTCGACGGCCGTGATCGAGTCGATCACCACGTCGCTGTAGTTGTCGAACAGCCCGGGCGAGGCCAGGGCGTCCCGCAGGTCGTCGAAGTTCTCGACGCCCTCGATGAACGGCAGGGGCTCGCCGGTGCCCGCGTGCCTGATCTTCCGGCCGCCGTCATCGGCACCGATAAAGACCGGGTTCGGCAGCAGCGAGGCCAGGGTCGTCTTGCCCCGGCCGGAGGCACCGTAGAGTACGACCTTGTGGCCCTCGCCCTCACCCGTCCAGGAGCCCACCTTGAACGACTTGGGCGTCCGGGAGGCCTTCGTGGGGGCTGCGGGCTGGGCCTTCGCCTTGGGCGGTGCCTTGCGGGGCGGAGGCGGGGGCGGAGTAGATTTCTGGGGGGCCGGGGGTAGTGCCATGATTACTCCTGCTCGCCCACGGCCTGGTCCGCGAAGATGCGGCGGAAGCCGGGGGGCGTGGTTGTGCCGTCGAAGACAGCGAGGTTGTTGTCGCAGATCGGGAGGTATGGGCAGCGGAACGTCGCGTCACACTGGGACTCGTCCTGCCACCAGTAGCCATTCTTGTCCTGGAGCCGCATCGCCTGGTAGATCGCGTAGAGCGTGGACTCGAACGCAGACAGTTCCGCGTCGGTGCGTGCGATTTCCTTCCGGGCGAAGAACTTGGTCGGCTCGGCGTAGATGTCGGCTAGCAGCCGGGCACCGAACATGTCCGGCGTTTCGCGGACGGCGAACGGGGTCTCGGGCTCGGGGTTGGCCTTCGTAGGCTTCGGAGCGGCACCGAGTTTCTTCTCGGTCACGTCGGCATCCACCAACAGAGCCGTTCCATCGTTGGAGACCGCGACCTGGAACGTCTGCCCGCAGTATAGCCCATCCACGACGAACTGCTTCGTCTCAGCCTGGGTCAGGAACTTCGGCCGGATCGCCGGCTTGTGCCACACGTCGTACAGCGTGCCGGCGAACAGCGGGTCATCGGCCTTGAGCCCGGGCAGTAGGCCAGCGGTCTGCATCTGCCGAGCGGCCAGGGCGTAGAGCGAGACCTGCGTGTTGCGGTTCATCCTGGACCAGTACAGCGAGCCGGAGTCGATCGGCTTCGACGTGCTCTTGTACTCGACGTTCATCGGGCCACGTGAGCCACGGACGAGGCGGTCGATCTTGCCCACGACCGTGACATGCGGCAGGGACCGGCCGGTCGCCGGGTTGCGGAGAGGCAAGTCGAACGAGACCTCGGTGCCCAGCGTCTCCAGGGGCTGTTCGTTCTGGTAGAACCACAGCCACCCGGCCACGGAGTAGGCCAGGATCGCCCGCTCGACCTCCCAGTCGAACGGCTCGACGCCGATGGGGGCCTGGTCGTAGGCCTTGTTCAGCCAGTTCGTCACGCGGACGATCGGCTCCTCGTCGGGCACGTTGCCCACGCCGCCACAGAGCGGGCAGTCGGTGTTAGCGGCCTGGTCCAGCGTGGCCCACCGACACAGGCAGGCCCCGCCGGGCACCAGCTTCGCCACCTGAAGGCAGGCGTGCCAGTTGGTGCCCACCCGCTGGCTCTCGGTATCGTCGGCGGATCGAAGGCCCTCGACATAGGCCAGGCGGAAGGCTGTTGGGCACTTCTTGAAAGCAGAGATGCACGTCGCAGAGATTTTCCAGTCTTGTTTCACAGTTGGACCTCCAGGTTCCAGGGGGACAGAGTACCACAGATCGTCAGCTATGTCAATTACAAAAACCGAACGATCTCATAATTCTTTCCAGTTCCTCGGCAGACAGCACCACGAAGTAAAGCACGCCGATCTCTCGCATCTGCTCCTGGAAGGCCAGTTGCCCCGGAGACATGCGGCCCTTCCCGTCCCGCCGCTTGCACTCGATCTCGATGTGCCGAACCTCGCTCTTGGCGAGCGGGGACCGGGCCAGAATCCAGATGTCCGCCGCCCCCTCGGACCCGAACTTGATCCGGCTCCCATCGTCGAACGCGATCGCCCCAGTGTTGCGTCGTTCGATGTAGAGCACGTCGGGCTGGGCCCGCAGCCAGGCCAGGCACTCTTTCAGCACCGCTCCCTCTAGGTCCTGCTTGGGCGTGCGTTTCTTGCCGTAGAGCCGCTGGGGTTTGGGGAACGGGTCGCGGGATACCTGGGTCATACGAACCTCCGGTCAAACTGGGACCGCCACCCGGCGATCCAGTGGTGCCACTTGGGCGTGTCGAGAGGATGCGGGCAGTCGGTCGGCGAGAGGCCCTCGCGGAACGCCCGGGCTCCAGCCGCCGCCGGCCCGTAGGGACGGGCCAACTTCTGCACCAGGGACTGCCGCACCGCTGCTCGTTGAGTTCTATTTCGTAGGGGGAACATATCGGTATCGCTCCAGGAATGCTTCGTCTGCTTTCAGTAGTGCCTGTCGGGCGTCCTCAACATCCTCGGCACACCACAGGTGGGCCACCCCGCACCTGATCCCAACCGGCTCTCGGCCCAGGCGTTTCAGCATCCGCCGCATCCGATACCGCCAGGCCCGGGGTCCTTGCAGTATGATCCCGTGCTGCGTGACGGGCACCAGGTCACTCACCAGGTCGGTCAACTCCCGGTCGGTCAGCGGGCTCGGCTGGTCGTCGCCGAACATGCCTTTGACCGAGCGGTGCGTCATCGGATGCACGCGAGACTCGCGGGCCACTGCCTGCCAGAATCGCATCGCGGCTTTGGCCGTGTGCCACTGTCGGGGGTCGAGGAACATCAGTCTCCGATCTCGCCATTCTCGGCGGCCTTCTTGTCCTCGTAGGGGGACGCGATTCGACGATACAGTTCGAGTTTGCAGCACTCCAGGGCCCCGATCATCTCGTTGAGGTCGGAGTACCCGTACTCGCCGACAGGCGGCCGGGTGGACATGTCGCCCACGGTCACGATACCCAGAAGACGAGACACGATACGAAACACAGCGTAGTTCAGCAGGCCGGCCCGACCCAAGTGCCGTAGTTGGTGAATGTCCGACGCCAGCCGTTCGATCGCGTCGTCCAGGCACTCTCGATTTTGTGGGAGGATATACGGCATCAGCCCACCCACCAGCGATACTGAAGGGTCCCCGTGCTGATCCCAAGGAGCGACACGTCCTCGCCCCGGGCGTCACAGAAACCGGCCAAGTAGGCCCCACGGTAGAGAGCCGAGTCGGGCAGGTCGTCGTTCTTCTTGGGGGTCGCCCGCAGGTCCTCGTCCGACACGCCGTGGACGTAGCCGTTCACGGCCTGAAGGTTCCACAGAGGCCACTTGGCCTGGACCTTCTTCATCAGAGCCATCTGTTCAGCGTTCGTCATGTTCATCCTTTCCCGTATCGGCGTGCAACCGTGCCCTCGGCCGCCAGGGGGCAGCCGGGGAGCCAGTTGGGTCGCACGCTAAGGGCCGCTATCTCCAGTTCGAGGGCACGATCGCCGTGCTCCTCACGGACTACTCCGATCATCTCGTCGTGCACGTGGTGGCCGATCCGCAGGCCGATGTCTTGCCCCCAGTCCTCGACCAGCAGCATCGCCTCGGCCAACACGTCGCGGGCCACGGCCTGTACGATGTTCTCCACCAGGCCCCCGCCCCAGGTCCAGGTCCAGGCCCCCGGCTTCTGCGTGTCAGGATATGCGATCTGCTCGTCCCGCCCCGATCCCTTGACCCGGGCCCCAGCGTATCGCAGACAGCGGTTGTTCGGCAGCCGAATGGTTGTCGTGTCCTCGCCCTCGCGGAAGAACCGCAGCCCGCGATCCAGATGCCGCGTCTCGCCGTACTTCGTGGTCAACTTGAAGGCGCGCTCAACCTGTCCCCAGAACCGGCAGATCGCCGGGTTGGTCCGCCGGTAGTGGTCCACAATCCGCTTGGCTAACTCGAAGGTCATGTTCTCCACGTGGTACGTGTTCCTCGCGTACTCCTCGCAGCGGTCGGGCCCCATGCCGTACCCGCAGCCGAGCACGCCCACCTTGCCGAGAGCCCGCTCCTTCATCTTCTTCGTCACCGGGATACCCAGAATCGACGCGGCGAAGTTCTCGTAGATCGGGGCGTTGTTCTCGAACGCCTCCACGAGGTCCCACTGCCCGGCCAGGTAGGCTAGGATGCGGGCCTCGATCTGTGAGGCGTCGGCGATAGCCAGCACGTGCCCGGCCGGGGGCACCAACAGCCAGCGAATCTGGTTGATAAGTTCCTCGACCGATCTTGAACTCAGGTTCTGCAAGTTGATCCGCTCGCCCCCGCTCCAGCGGCCGGTGTGTGCCCCGCAGTATTTCAGGGGCACAGGCAGGAGGCCGCCGTTCGCCCGAGCCTGGGCCATTATCCGGCGGACCCGGGCCGAGTGCAGGGGCCAGGACTTGACCGCCGCCCGGGCCAGCACGAGGTCTCGCACCCGCTCATTGGGGTGCTCCTTCAACAGGGCCAGGCCGTCGTCGTCCTTCGCCAGGGCGGGGATCGGGCCGTTCGTGCCCGGCTTCATCGGCACCCGGGCCCCGGCCTCGACCAGCAGATCGACGAACGTATCCTTCCGCAGTTCCTCGGGCGTGTGGCCGACACTGGCGGCAGCCTCGACGGTCTTGGCCTCCATCGCCTCGGCCAATCTGGTGCCCTCGGCGAAGTCCACTTCGATGATCGGGTCCCAGAACAGGCCCAGCGTGTGCCGCATGAGCCGCAGTTCGGTCGTCGGGTTCGACAGCAGGGGGAGCAGAATCTGGAACAGGTCCCACTCCCGCTCCACGTCGTTACAGCAGTAGGCCGCCAGGGCCTTCCGCATCGGCTCGTCCATTCCCTTCCGCACGATCTCGCGGTAGGTGCCCCCGTTTCCGAAACTGCCGGTCAGGTATACCCGGGGCACCTTGACCTTGGGCTTCTTGTTCTTCGTGAATACATTCCGATCCACGCATGGCGGGCCCAGGCGTTCGTCCCACCCGTAGCCCGAGAACTGCATCGTGTCGCCCTTGTCGGGCAGGCCCCACCGTTTGCACAGGGAGGCCAGGCTATTCGACTGCCCGGGGTCCAGGTGCCGGGCAAGGCCCAGGATGTCAACCACATGCAGCGGCATGATCCCGAATCGCTTGGTCAGGATGAGGCCGTCGTAGGCGGCGTTCTGGGCCACCACGGTGCACCGGTCCAGGTTCCAGCCATACTTCGACTGGAGCCACTTGAGGTCGCCTGCCGCGTCGTGCCAGAACGAGGCCTGGGCTGGGGAGTGAGCGAGACCCGCAGGTCGTGTCAGTCTCCCCATGCCCAGGACCTCAAAGCGTGGGTCCATCACGTACTCGATCGTACTCAGGGCTCGGGCGGAGCGGCCCATACAGTACGTCGAATCGAAGTACGTTTCCATATCCAAAACGACGACATCCGCAGGCATTCCGGCTTCTGTCAGAATCCGAGCATACGCGGGCTGGGTCATTGGTTGGCCTCCAGATACGCGGCGGCAGAGCGAAACAGAGCCACGTCGTCCTTCAGCAGCCCGATCGTGTAGTTGCACCGAGAACAGAGGAGCCCCCGTATTTTTCCGCTCTGGTGGCTGTGGTCAACACAGAGACACGCTAGGGTACCCTTCACTATTCGCGTCTCGGGCTGGTGGCAGACGGCACAGAGCCCCTGCTGAGACTCCAGCCTCCCAGCGTACTGTTCCGCTGACAGTCCGTACCGCTTGTGGATGTAGGCTCGGCGAGACAGGCGACGGGCCAACGGCCTATTCTTGTCCGCCCACTCCTTATTCTGTTTTCTCTTTGCTTCCTGGTTGCGGGCGTACCAGACGGCGTGATACGCCTTGCGACAGACTCTGCACCAGCACCCGCGTCCGTCCGGCCGAGCCGAGTCCTTGGCAAAGTCGGAGATCGGCCTCAAACTTTCGCACTTCGGGCAACGCTTCCAGCCTGCCTTCGGGATGTACTGTGTGTTAGGCATGTCGTGTCGGGTATTGTAACTCAACCTGGAAAACGGAGCCGTCTTTCTGGTGGGCGAACGCGGAGTGAATCGCCCCGCTCTGCTTGGCGAGGTCGCTCGCCTTCTTCAGGGCCAGGAAGAACTCGGCCACGTCCGCCGGGTCGTTCAGACGCACCACGACGGACGCGGGCCGCTTGGGGGCGGGAGCCTCCATCAGTTCTTCCTCGGGGCAGGGGCGGCGTTGATTTTCTTCGCCGCCTTCTTCACCTCGCCGGGCTGGACCTTACGCACCAGGTGGTAGCCCTCGGCATCGGCCCCGGCCAGGTCGTACTTGCCCAGGCCGTCCTTGGCATAGCCCTCCAGCCGCTCGATCAGGTCGTTCAGCCCGATCACTTCGTCCCGCAGCACGAGTTCCCAGTACCTCACAATCGCGAGTTTCGCCTCGTGGATCAGGACGGCACCCACGCGGCCGGTCGATGTCCGATCGCGGCGGGGAAACTGCCCGGGCATCTGGCCCTCGCCATCGTGGGCCATGTTGGGGTTCACCAGGTCGGGCAGCCGGTCCAGCAGGCCCTGGTCGCCCGGGCCAGCCACGAGGCGGCTGAGTCTGCGGAGCACGGCACGCAGGCGGTCGCCCACGCCCTTCGTTTGTGTTGGGATTTCCAGTAGGTCTTTCACGTTCAGTCCTCCAGGGGTTTACGGCAATCGGGACAGAGGACCACGCGGTCCTCTCTCGCCGTCGCACGGTCGGTCTCGTAGAAGTCCCGGAAGCAGCATTCGCATTCGTAGTACGGGCCAGCCTGGTAGCCAGGCCGACGCGGCAGCCGCTTGGGTTTGTAGTTGTCCGGTCTCACGGGCGGTAGCATACCCGATCTCCTCGTCCCAGTCAAGCCTATTCCATGTTCACAGGCAGATATTTCTGCACTTCGAGCCGAGGCCACAGGCTCCAGCCCCGGCACTGCCGCCCGCCTCGCCGTCGTCGCGAGGCCTGAGCCGGGTTTACCGCCCGGACAGCCCGGGCGAAGTCGATCAGGGTCAAGTATCTGTCGGCTCCGTTCTGCTTGTCGGCCAGCCAGGCCAGGTAGCCCTGGTACAGGGTCTCAGTCCGCAGGAAGCCGCCCAGGACGCCCACCTGGAACTCAGCCAGGTATTCGGCAACCTGGGGCTCGTGGTGGTCACGGGAGCGGGGCGGGTTTTTCTTGCGTGTCATCTCGGTCTTCCTTCCATCCAGATTCCAGCAGCCGCCGGGCCTGGTCCAGGACCCGCACCACGTCGGGGCGGGCCCGAATGTCCAGTATGATGCACTGGGCGAACATCAGGGACGCCATCGCCGGAGGGTCCAGGGTCTTCAGGTGTTCGACGACCCCAAACACGTGTTCGATCTGGTCCAGGTTTAGCGTGCTCCGCTGCTCGCAATCGGCCTTCCGCTGGAGAATGGCTCGGTCCAGTTGGTTCATCCCAACGTCCTCGCCAGCCACATGCCCAGGCCCACCAGCAGCCAGCCCAGGCCGCAGCCTATCGCGGCACCGATCACGAGTCCAGTCACACTCTCGCCTATGGTCTCGTAGAGGTTCATTCCGGCATCCCTTCGTCGCCAGCCGCATTGATCGCCACGCCCACCTTGTAGATGGGGCAGTGGCCGTCCGGGCAGAACTGAAGCCATTGTTCATCGGTGAACCCGCTCGCGGGCCCGTTGGGCGTGCAGCCCGCCGAGACATAGGCCAGGGCCAGGGCCAACAGAATGAGCCCGATTCCTTGGGCAATCCAGAACAGAATCGCCTTCCTGCGTCGGCTGCGGGCTCTCTTGCGGCGGACTTCTCCCGCCCAGTTGAACAGTTGGGTCATGCTAGGTCTCCTTCGATCAGCACATGGCTAGGAAGGCCAGGGCTATAAGTTTCCAGGTCAGTCTCATTCTGTCACTACGGCCTTGTCGCAGACCACGGCCTTGTCGCAGACCACGGCCTCGCCGCAGACCCGGGCCTCGTCGCAGACCACGGCCTCGTCGCAGACCATGGCCTCGCCGTAGACCAGGGCCTTGTCGCAGACCAGGGCCTTGTCGCAGACCATGGCCTCGCCGTAGACCACGGCCTTGCCGTAGACCAGGGCCTCGCCGTAGACCAGGGCCTTGTCGCAGACCCGGGCCTCGCCGTAGACCAGGGCGTTCGGTCCGACATACGCGGTAGCATCCACGTGGGCCGTATCCTGCACCAGGCCGCCCCCATTGGGGTGTCGGTGCCATCCAATCGGTGTTTTGTCTTCTGTCATGCTAGTTTCCTTTGTGTTAGTAGTTCGGTCGAAGGCTGGCCCGGTGAGAGGAGCCGGACCAGCCATCGAACGGGCAGTATACCATACCGCCACGTGTGGGTCAACCTCGATTCTTCAGTTTCACCAGGGCGGACTGCACCGCGTCGATCGCGTCCACGCTGGTGATGTGCTCGGCCCGATAGGCGTTCAGGATCGCCTCGATCCGGCCGATGAACACGCCCCATGAGGGCAGCGGACCCACCGCGTCCACGTTCTCTTTCCACAACCGCACGTGGACCCGCTCTCCGGGGGTCTGGGCCTGGAACTTCTCCCGGGCCCCGGCCTCTGTCTCGGCCCGGATATAGTGTCCCTGCATCGACTGGTACTCTGTATCGCCAGGATACAGGCTCGGTATCACGCATCGGTACTCGTTCATCGTTGGGCCCTCCAGTTGATCGGTACGAAGGTCAGGGTCATCAGGTCGGGCGAGGACACGGTGAACGTACCGTCTTCGACGGTCAGGCAGGTCTGCCGCCCCTGGGCCTGGAGCCGGGCCATGTACTGGTAGGCGTCCAGCCTCGGGTCCATCGACGGGGTTGACCCGTCCTTCTCGACGATAGAGAATGTCATGCCCATTGTTTCATTCCTTCCCGGGCTATCCGGCGGAATCCGCGAGTGTACTTCCCGCACCGCCGCCAGGGTTTCTTCGGGGCCTCGCCCGGCTCACGCACGGGCTCACGTCTGAACGTCTTACTCACTGTCGGGGCCCTCCGGCGTGCAGGCCTCGCGGAACCTATCGGCGTCGAACCGGGGGTTCAGGCTGGAGAAGGCAATCACGAGAGCCTTCTCCAAGGCCTCCACGGTCTCGGCGTCCAGGTCCGCCCATGTTCTGGCCCGCTGAATCTCCAGGGCCCCGGCGTTGAACTCTTTGCGTCCGATCACAGTACACACTCCAGTTTCTCCCGATCACGGGACGCCGGGCCCCCCTGAGCACTAGGGGCCCGGCAGCCCGGGGTCAAGCCCGGGTGCCGGTGCGGTGGGCCCGGTCGTAGGCCCGGTTGTAAACCCAGGCCGTCTCCTCGATCAGGGCCTCCAGGCGGGCCAGGGCAGCCCGGTAGTCCGCCTCGCGGGCGTTCAGTGACCGCAGGGCCACGTCGTACTTGCACATCAGCAGGTGGTCATTTCGTCGGTCAGGCTTCATCGGAGGGCCTCCCGCACGGCCTGAGCGGTCTCGAACGCAAACCCGCCTTCGTTCCACTCGGGCACGTCACCGGCCGCATCGGCCAGCCGGGCCAGGGTCTCGCGGACCTGCTCCAACAGGGCTTCTTTCGCTGTCTTCTCGCAGGTGCCCGAGGGGGCCCGCTGCTCGGTCTCGGCTACCTCGTTCGCAGCCGCGACGGACCGATGCGTGCTCCAAGCCTCATCCACGACTGCCTTGGGGGCATCGGGCAACTCCCGGGGAATCTCGAACCCGAGGGTCGCCCAGTCCCGGTGCCCGAGGGCCCGCACGCCCACCGATACCAGGCTTCCCTGCCTCAGAAGGCACAGGTGATTCACGCCCACTTCCCAGGCCTCGCCATCCTCGGCAATCAGGACCACGCCTCGCAGGCCGAATGAGTTCCGGCTGTTCGACAGGGCAGCCACAGCAAACGTCTTGTACTGCATGACTCTCTCCAGTGGGCCTCAGGCCCGGTTGTGCAGCCAATAGCACTATACGACACGTTTCGCAGGAAAGCAAACCCAGGTCCAGAATTATTCACGGGCTCAGAGACCCGGCCCGGACCTGGGATTGTTCACCCGACGACGCGGGCCTGCTGTTCCTTCTCGCACTGGTTATTGGCCGCGATGCGTTCGGCCAGGCGGACCCGGCGATACTCGTCCAGCAGGCGGTTGGCCTCGTTGAAGGCCAGCACGTAGGCGTCCTGGGCGGTCAGCCAGACGAGGTACGCGGCCTTCTGTTCCTCCTGGGACCGCTCGGACTGGCCAGAGGGCCTCCAGAGGGTCTCACGGTGGGCATAGGCGGCGTCTCTGGCCTCGCAGGCATCCAGGGCCCGCAGTGCAGCATGGTACAGTTGCATGGTTCGTCTCCTGTTAGGGGGCCCGAGGGCCCGATGCTACTCTCGGAACCGGCGGTCCAGGTGGTGGTTCGAGGCCCGCGTGATATACGCGAAGGGGGGCCAGCATCCCCAACGGCCGATGATATACCGGCGGCACTCGGCCCTCGTGCGGTCTTCCAGAAGGGAGGACCAGCGGCCTCGGCCGTCACAGGTCACGACGCGGTACTGTCTCATGTGTCTCACTCCGTGGTTAGGGGCCTATGGCCCGGTTAGGGCTCCATTCGGTCCAGGCGGGCCCAGGTCCATCCGGGCACGCCGGGTCAGAACGGGGCCTCGGCAGCCGGCCGGGCCCCCTCGGCCGCACTGTAGGCCTCGGCGGTCTCTTTGTAGGTCAACCAGACGATAGCCTGCAACTCGTACGGCCGGAGCATCAGTTCCTCGGCCACGTTGCCCACCGCCTCAGCCACCACGCGGTACAGCCAGACGGCACTGTTCCCGACGAACCGATCGGCCAGACCACACGCAGCCACGATATGCCGGTCCACTGTGACCTCCTGGGACGACAAGTGCATCAGGTTCGAGAAGAACGCCCGGGTCTTTCTCGCCTGGGCTCCCAATATCCCAGCCACCCGGGCGGCAGGGTCCGGGCCCAGGTCGGCCAGGGCCAGAATCTCCCGGGCCTTGGCAGCCTGAGACCCGTAGGTGCTCACCGCGACCCCGGCCGGGTCTTCCTGGTCCACGTAAGCCTGGATCAGGGCCTCAGCCTGCCGCTTGTTCAGTGCCCAGTAAACGGCCGGGCTCAGGGCAGCCACGACCCCGCAGACCCTCACGAGAGGCACCCCGTAGGTCTCACTCAGCAGGTTGCAGAACTCCCGGGCCGCGCGGTACCAGGCGAGTCCGTCCGCTCTCAGCCTGGAACAACTGAGCCCGTACCAGGAACAAAGTCGCTTCTCAATGCGGCTCCGTAGTCTACAATGCTTGTCAGTAGCCATGATGCACGTCCTTCCTGTTCCAGGTGTTCCTGGAACACGTGGAGCCGTAACTCCAGTGGTGACAGGGCTGTTCCATAGGTTCCAGGAACTTTCCAAAAAGAGGCTCTACACAGAGCCGAATGTCAATATAGGCAAGATAGAGAGAATATAGAGTATAGAGTCTATATAGTACACAGTGGTTTTCCAAAGTGCATGGAACACCCGGAACACCAGGTACTCTATCTGGCACAGTTGTCTACAGGTCCCTCGGGCTCCGTCCCGGAGGACCAGTGGGCAACCGGGCTCAGTCCAGACGAATCTCGGCACCGGCCGACAGGTCGTAGCGCCAGTTGTGACCTCTCTCGGCCGAGTCGTATCGCCTCGTCTCGGTCCTCGACTACGTTCACCACGTCCAGGTAGACGAATCCCTTGTCGTACCAGACTCCGACAGCCCAGTCCAAGTCGTAGTCGGCCACAATGCGGGCGTTGTCCGATTGCACTCGGTCCAACCAGGAACGGATCAGGGCCTTACTCACACACTCCTGGCCCAGACGCATTTCCCAGCCCTCCCTGCCCACTGCGAACCCCACAGTGGGGGGAAGCCCGTCCGATAGATGCAGGGTCTCGCCCGTGAGACGGGCGTGGTACAGGCGGGCGGCACTCTTGGCAAGGTCCATGCTGCACTCTCCTCTGGGGCTGAGCCCCGTAGGCCGTCGCGAAATTGCGTTGGCAATCGAAGCATACGCCATGATCGGCCGAAAAGCAAATCCAATTGCGAAAAATCTTTTTGTTCGGGTTTCGTTCCCCAGGCCACGCACGCACGCGCGCCCGCGTCACGCCCGCGTCACGCACGCACGCACGCGGAACTTCAATCGCGATAGGCTCGCATCCTGTTAGGCGTTTGTTCGATCGCCTCCCGCGTGCGTGTACGTGTGCACGTGCGTGCGTTGGAGACCCCTCCCCCCCTTGTCTCCTGCCAGTGGAGACCCCCCGGGGTGACACCCCCGGAGTGGGCGGGACTCCGGAGCCGAATGCATTAGACGCCCCAAAATTGCCAAAATCTGACACTAGACATCCGTGCCAGATAAGCCAGTTACATCCCCGAACATACCGCTCGGGTACTGTCGGGATTTTACAACTCCTCGACTGTTATAAATAAATGCCGAGGAATTATAACAGTCCCGGTGTTGCCGTGCGGGAACGGTGGGAGCGTCCACCACGTGGTAAAACAGTTACGGTCAGTGAAAAACGTTTGCGTAGCCCCGATCGGTGTCATTTTCTTGTACGAGAAAACTTGACCCACTGCCCGGGGCAGAGTCGCAGGCAGAGTGGCCCGGGGCAATTTAGAATCTGGAGGGTACTATTTCCAAACTGTAAGAAAAACGTGTTGCATTTTCTGACTGGCTCGGTTACACTGAAGTCCTTGGTGGCGGGCTGAGCCCCGCGGTATAGTTCAAGGCGGCCGCCTCAAAGAAGGCGGTGAGAACCCGGCGATTGTACGTCGGCGATGTGGACGCCAACCCACTACTGGCCCCGCGAGATTTCCGGGACACAGAGTACCGGGCCCTGTTGGGGTTCCCCGCCGCCAAGGCTACTGGAGGTTCGGTATGCTGACGGACGCGGACGTAGGCCTGTTGGTGCGGATCGAGTTCTGGGACCACTGCATCCACAGCGACAGCGTGGTGCCCTGCACTGTGGTCGGTTGGATCACGCGGTTGACCGATCGCGACGTGACGCTGGCGAACTGGATGACGGAAGACAAGCCGGAGACGGCCCCAGACGAACTGACGGCCCTGATCCGGTCGGCCATCACGAAGGTGACACGCTTATGACGACCTGGAAGGACATCGTGGGCCTGGTGGGCCAGTTGGTCATCGTGACCCACAAGGAGGACGACGGCTTTCGCGAGTCAGTCGGCTGGCTGCTCTGCGCCGACGAGAAGGTCCTGGTGCTCGCTCTCCAGCGACGGGACGGGGAGTCGGACAAGGAGACCGCCGGCACCCTGGAGATGGAACGGGTCGTGTCGGTGATCCCGCCGACGACCCTGAGCGAGGAAGGACGTGTGGTGATATGAGATGGCTCGTTGCTGTGCTTGTCGTGCTGACCCTGACCGCCGTGTGCCCCGCTCAGGTGGGTCTGATCCCGGGCGATCTGAACTACGACGGCCAGGTCAGTCTCCTGGACTACAACATCGTCAAGTTGTGGTTCGGATACACGCGGAACGATCCCACGCCTGTGCCGCAGACTACGCCAGAGCCTTGTACGATGGCCGTGCTGGGCGTTGGCGGGCTGGTCGTTCTACGAAAGAGGCGGTAACATGATCCGCTGGATGCTGCTGGCAGTCCTGTGCCTGGGTGGAAGTGGCTGTTTCAATACGGCCTACGTCTACATCCTACCACAGGACGCGCCAGTTGCACGAGTCCCAGGAGAGACACCGCCTGGCTCTCCAGGACCTGGTGACTCTGCGGGAGGAACGCGATCGTCTGGCCGTGGCTCTCAAGGCTGAACACGACCGATGGCTGGGGATGCCCACGGAACCTCCCGTGGCCGAGTCGATCGTCGTGGAGTACCCGCGGGCACCGCGGGTCGGAGGCGTTACGGCGGAGCCGGCGACGGAGATCGTCGCGATGCTGTTCAAGGTCCTGGAGAACCCCCCGGCGGAGAAGGAATTGCCCGAGGCCCTCTGGGTGTCGTTCGACTCATTGCTCAAGGCCTACGTGGCGATGGACCATAAATCCAAGGACGACATAGCGGCGGCTCGCAACGCGGCCCTCGTAAAACGATTCCCAGAGTGGTGTCAGACCAAAGTGGCCGCCGCTCTCGCCGTGTCGGCAGGGACGGTAAACTGATGGGCACACCATACTGGAAAGGCGGCACATCGACTGCCTGGGATACGGCTGCGAATTGGTTGGCGGCCGGTGGCGGAGCCTATGGAAGTGCACCTCTCGCTGGGGATGATGTGAAGATGTTCCACGACCCTGCGGGTGCCGGATATCTGGTAGCGGTCGGAGTTCCGACGCGGTTCTGCACGACGGGTCCAGCGGTGGCCGTCACAGTCAACTCGCTGTCAGTCACGGTGGCATCGGACACGGCGGCCCCTGGCATACTCGCCTCCAGCAACGGCGGCAATCTCACCATCGGAACGTTGAACTTTATCGAAGGGACCCCCACGACCACCATAACGGGGGGCAACGTGTTTGGTGAGAGTACGGCTCGTCCGAAACTGTCAGGTGTGGGGACGATGACGGTTGCTCCTCGGGCGGTAAACGTAAGTAACTACGCCACTACTAGACTAGATGTTTTGGCCGGAGCGGCACTGACCGTAACCATCCTCCCCAGGAGCGGAACTGACACTGCCCTAGACACGCAGATGGATTTTGGCGGGGCCACGGCGGGCACGGTCACGATCAACGGGAACACGACTACGGCTCTGGGAAGAGTACAGGGCTCAAACAACTACACCGCGGCGAGTACGGCGGTATATAATATCAACTGTAACGCGGGCACTGTTTCGTTCCCCTGTTTGTCGGCGGGTTCCGTCCTCAATCTAGGAACCGGGTATGCCCTTCTGATGGGTCCATTTCCCACACTCCCTCTTGCCGGGACGATCAATGCCCGCGGGTCTCTGGCTATCTATAGTCCGAACAGTGTTCTAGTCGCTGCGGTGGGTACGGTGATCGAGGGTTACGCCCCCGTAACTCTGGTGAACTGCGATGTCGGCACGAATCTCCTGACCATCAACATGCACAACAACTACCCGTATACGCCGGTCGATGTGACTGGGACGTACACTGTCACGGGGGCGGTCGGGGGAGCTCCTTACCCCGCCGCGGCCGATGTTCGGTACGGCACGGCCACGGGCGGACTCACAGGCACCCTCCGCGTACCCGCGGCGGGAGACGTGCGGGAGGGCACGCCGGTGGACGCCGGCGTGGGCACCCTCGCGATCGGACCAGTATTTCTACTCTGAGGAGATTCAATATGGATTGCGGAGAAGGCGGCGAGATCGTTCACGGCGAGTTCTTCATCGACGGCGACGGTAGCGGGGCCAACGAGGTCATACTCTACAAGCAGGGATCGACCGCCGTGCGAACCTTGGCCGATACAGAGTTCCTCTACATCAGCGACATCGTGGTGACGTGCGAGACCGGCGGCGACGTGTCGGTCTACTTCGACACCGATGCCCCGGGCAAACGAGTGCTAAAGATGGCGGTCGCCGCCAAGAGCGGGTACGACCACCAGTATGAGACGCCCCTGTGCGGACCCAAGGGGGCCAAACTGTACTTCGTGGGTGTCGGCACGAACGTCAACTACATCGCCATCGAAGGATTCATCCGGTCGGCCTGATGCAGCCCCCGACGCCAAAACGCCCAGTCGCGGTGCCCGAGTCTCGCCGGCTGATGAAGTTGCTGGTGGAGTTGGGCGGCGACACGATCATCAACGAGGCGGGTGAGACGATCACCCGTGACGAGGCCCTGGCCCGCACCCTGTGGGACCTGGCCCTCGGAGGGATCGAGACGGGCACGGGCGGAGAGACGAAGTTCCGCCGGCCGGACAAACAGGTCGCCATGTTCATCATGGAACGCCGCGAGGGCAAGACGCCCACGGCCGTCGCCGACGAAGGCGACACATTCGTGATTGCAGATAGGTTGGACGAACTTGCTCGTAGCCGAATCAATAGCGAAGCCGACGCTCTCGACGCCGTTCCCGTCGATGCCTCCGGTCTGGACGGACCCGGTGACGGGCCTGAAGATTCCGAAGGTCCCGACGCAGAACCTGTCGTGGCGGATCAGTCTGAATAGGCGAGCCGAGACGGACCCGGGTTTCCGACAGGACCTCCTCGCCGCGTGTTCGGAGTCGGTCTTGTTCTGGGTGAACGCCTTCGGCTTCACCTACCGGAAGTTCTCTACCGACGATTGTGGCGTCGTCCACCAGATGACCCGTGCGGGCGACATCCACGTGCCCTTCGTCACCTGGACGATCCAGGACGAACACATCCTCCTGATCGAGGAAGCCATCGAGACCGGGTTCGACCTGCTCACCGATAAGAGCCGCGACATGGGTGCGACGTGGGACCACATCGTCGTGATCCACCACCAGTGGCTGTTCAAGCGGGACCGCAACTTCCTGGAGATCAGTCGCAAGGAAGACTGCGTGGACCAACTGGGCAAGGATGGAGAGCGAGGGTCCGACCCGGGCACTCTGTTCGGCAAGCACGACTACCTGAATCGGTGGTTGCCCAGGTGGATGCGGCCCCCGCAGACCCGCACGCGGATGCACATGGTAAACCTGCGTAACATGAACCGCATCGACGGCGAATCGTCGAACGCGACGGCCGGCTCGTCCGACCGGCGTACCGCCATCCTGCTCGACGAGATGGCGAAGATGGCCGAGGGCGAGTCGATCAAACGCTCGACCAAGGACGTGACTGCCTGCCGTCTGGCGAACTCCACGCCCAACGGCCCCGGCACGTCCTTCTCGAATTGGCGAAAGAGCGGCCAGGTTAGGGTCTTCCCGCTGATGTATTGGGACCACCCGGAGAAGGGCCGGGGGCGATACGTCGTGGAGAACGACGCCTACTCGCACCTGGGCCCCTGGCTGATCCGATCGCCTTGGTTCGACCAGCAGGAGAAGGAACGGTCGCCGAAGGAAATGGCGATAGAGATTCTGGCCGACCACGTGGGCTCGGGCGAGACGTTCTTCGAGTCGCAGAACATCGAGGTCCACCGCAAACTGTTCGCCCGGCCGGCCACGAGTCGCTGGACCGTGGACTTCGCGAAGAACATCCACCTGGACGCCATCCCGACGATCATCGGCAAGGTACAGATGAAACACATCGTGGCCTCGCAGACCGCGAAGGGGCCTCTACGTCTCTGGGTTCGGCCGATCCGCGGACGGCTCGACCAGACGTTTACCTACACTCTGGCGGCCGACATCTCGAAGGGCCAGGGGGCGTCCAACTCCGTTATCTCGATCATGTGCAACGAGACGAAGGAGAAGGTAGGCGAGTGGGCCGACGCCAATACGCCGCCATACGACATGGCCCGCATCGCGTGTGCCCTCGCCATGTGGGTCGGCGGGGCGAAGAACGCCGCCCGTCCGTTTATGATCTGGGAGGCTAACGGTCCCGGCTGGGACTTCGGCCGCCAGGTCGTCAAGACCTACCAGTACCCGTTCTACTACATGGACCGTCAGGCCGGCACGTTGCGTGAGGCCCGTGGCAACAAGTACGGGTGGCACTCGACGGCCGAGAAGAAGGAGAACGCACTGGGGCTTCTCCGTCGAGCCTACGCCCACAATGGCTTCATCAACCATTCGGCCGAGGCTCTGGATGAAGCCCTGTCTTACGTGTACCTTGACGGCGGCGGCGGGATCGGGCCGGCGGCCCTGATCCAGGAGAGCCAGGCTGCTCGCATGACGCACGGCGACCGAGTGATTGCGGATATGCTCGTCCTGGTGGCGACCGAGGATTTCCGTGCCTCCAAGTTGGAGGGGCCGGTGCCCCCCGAACAGTCTCCGGCCGGCCGTCTCGCCGCCCGGCAACGAGAAAAGAAACGGCTCCAACAGGGCCAGTTCACTGACCGATTCGACTTCCGCGTATAGGGAGATTCCGTATGCCCACGAATGTAGACCCCCAGACCCTCCAGCGTGCCGTGCAGACAGGTTTCAAGCGGCTGGAGAACTTCCGTCGCTCTCGACTCATGTTCCTGCGGGCCTACGCCGGCCAGTATTACGACCGCGATCACGGCCTCGTTGGGAACGAACCGCTGAACCTGATCTTCAACGCGATCCGGGTGCTCGTGCCCAACCTCGTGATGAACTTCCCGAAGCACGTGGTCAAGACCAATTTCAAGGACTACCGCGACTACGCGGACCTGATGGCCCTGGCTCTGGACGCACAGGCCCGGGAACTGAAGATCAAACAGATCATCCGCCAGTGGATCGTGGACGCGATCTTTACGCTGGGCGTCGTGAAGACTGGCCTGTGCGAGTCGGGGCGACTGATCCGGTTTGAGGACCAGGAGGTCGATCCGGGCTCGGTCTACACGGAGAGCGTCTCGTTCGATAACTTCGTGTTCGACCCTGCGGCGAAGCGACTCGACCGCCACGACTGCACGTTCATCGGGGACAAGATCACCGTGCCTCGATTCCAGTTACTGGATTCGGGCCTCTACAAGAACGACCTGATCGAGAAACTGCCGTCGGTCGGCAACAAGAACAATAACGATGATAGTGCCTACGAACTCTCCCGCAAACGGATCACCCCCCATGACGCCGACGAGTTGCACGAGTGCGTGGAAGTTGTGGAACTGTGGGTTCCTCGGGCCAAAGCCCTCGTTACAGTGCCTGCGTCCGGCACTCCCTTCAAGGAGTACCTCCGAACTGCCGACTACTACGGCCCCGACAGCGGACCCTACACGTACCTAAGTTTCACACCGCCCATGCCCGACAATCCGATGCCGGTCCCGCCGGTCGGAATCTGGTATGATCTGCACGTCATGGCGAACCGGATGGCCTACAAGATTATGAAACAGGCCGAACGGCAGAAAGACGTGCTCGGCTATCGACGGGCCTCCGCGGACGACGCCCAGGAGGTTGTGGACGCCCAGGACGGCGAGACGATTGCGATGGAGGACCCCGAGGGCGTGAAGACGTTCTCCTTCGGCGGCCAACAGCAATCCAACGAGGGCCACATCGCCCAGTTGCAGATGTGGTTCAACATGATGTCCGGCAATACGGACGCTCTCGGCGGCATCAGGTCCGATGCTGCGACGGCGACCCAGGCCAACATCCTCCAGGCCAACGGAGCCATCGGTCTCGAAGACATGCGGGATCAGGTCTACATCGCCGCCGGAGAGGAGGCCTCGAAACGGGCCTGGTACTTGCACACCGATCCGCTGATCGAGATTCCCCTGACCAAACGAGTGCAGGTGCCGGCGGCGTTCACGTCGGGCGGGTACGGCGTCATGCCGACTCTGATCCATCCCGCGACACAACAGGACGTGCAGATCGTCCTGACGCCGGAGGCTCGCCGAGGCGACTTCCTAAACTTCCAGTTCGAGATTCTGTTCAAGTCCATGAGTCGGTTGGACCCCCAACTCCAGAACCGCAACACGATGGAGTTCCTGACCAAGGCCTTGCCCTCGGTGGTGCAGGCGGCCCAGATGGCTGCCCAGATGGGCGTACCCTTTGCGTTCAGCAAGGTGCTCACCCGTATCGCGATCGACCAGTACGGTCTTGAATGGTTCGACGAAGTGTGGTATGATCCAGACTTCCAACAAGCCGTCCATGCCCGAATGCAGGCCACGCCGGGGCCTGGCGGCTCGAAGGGCACCGTTCTTCAACCCAACGGCCAGCCGACCGGCCTACCCCGCATAGCAGGTCCGGTCGAACAGCAGAACGCCATGCCACAACTTGGGTCGGCCCCCGGCCAAGAGACCATGCCCGTCCACACGGGCCAATAGGAGTACTTTTAGTATGCCTATCTACTGCTTCGTCTGCGAGTGCGGGGCCCGTGCGGAAGACGTGCGGACGATGGAGTCCCGCAACATGCCGATGCCCTGTCCGTCGTGCTACCGCGAGATGGACCGGGACACCGTAGCCGAACAGACCACGACCACGATGAAGGAGTTCCACACCCCGATCGAGATGCACTCGATCGCCCCGACCAACCAGGCCGAGCACGACCAACTCGTGCGGGCCGGGGCGGAGATGACTCGGGAGGGGGTGCCCGTGGCCCGCAGTCGGCACGAGAAGATGCGACTCCTGAAATTGGTGGGTTTCGTCGAGAAGAATTAGTGTTGACACGCCGCGTGGCGTGTGATACACTAAGAACACGATTGGCCCCTACCCCGGCGTAAGCCGGCAGCGGCCGGAGGTTTCTGAACATGGCTGGCGACACAGAACAACTGGTAGCAGACGGCGAGGCTCCGGTGGACCTTCGTTTGGGTGACGACGCCCGGGATGCGTTGGCCGAGAAGATCGGCAACGACCTGGCTTCCGCCATCTCGGACGACGTGACTCCGGCTCCCGAACCGATTGCCGCCAAACCCGACCCCGCACCGGCACCGATCGTCGAGCCCAAACCCGTCGCGGCCAAACCCGCCGACGCTTCGGCTCCCGTGGTCGCCCCGGCTCCCGAGGACGGAACACCCGAGGAAGCAGCCGACGATGGTTCGCCTACCCTTCCTGAGGCGTATCGACGCAGTGCTCACGCTCGCGGTTGGCAGGACTCCGACATCGACCGCTTCTGGAAGGCCGACACCGAGTTGGCCCTCCGCACGTTCGACGGCATCCACCAGTCGCGAAACGCCGAACTGGCTCAGTTCGCCCAGATCGGCCGAACGGTCCGCCCCGATGGGGCTCCCGCCCAGGCCGCTCCCGTTGCGGCTGTCGCGGGTTCGGTGTCGTTGCCGAGTGCGATCGACGCGGCGGCACTGATCGAGCAGTACGGCAACCCGGACATGGTGAACGCCATCGTCGGACCCGTGAACCAGGTCCTGGCGGCACTCAACGCCGTGCTCCCGGAGATTCAGGCCGGAGTGCAGTTGACTCGGGAAACGCAGATGGACAACCTCGGCAAACAGATCGAGGGGTTCTTCACCGCCGCCGAACTGGAGCCGTACCAGGAAGTCTACGGCAAGACGCAGACCGGATTGACCCCCGAGAACAAGGGCAATCGGGCCAAGGTGCTCGAACTGGCCGACGCCATTCGAGCGGGTGCTCTGCACCAGGGACGTGACATGAGTGTCCAGGAGGCGTTAGACGCCGCCCACCACTCGGTCGCTTCCGAGTTTACAGTCAAGACAGTTCGCCGCCAGATTCAATCGGCCGTTGAGGCCCGCGGTGCCGCGGTCACACTGAAGCCCAAGGGTGGAACCCCCGCCGCAGCCGGCAAGGTTTCCGATTCGGCTTCGCGTGAGGCCAAGGTTGCCGCAGCCCTCGCCGGGGTGTTTGGCGGGAACTAAACCAACACGAGGAGATAGAACATGGGAGTCGATTTCGACCAACTGGCAGACGTTCTCAAGACCACGCTGGACGACCTTCCGAAGGGCCAGTACGAGGTCATGTGGGACCAGCAGTGGTACGAGTTCTGCTCGATCTACAACCAGGAACGCCGCAAGGTGGACGGTGGCAAGGCCATTATCCGCAACGTCGTCCTGGACGAGACGGGTGCCGCGGACTACCGCAAGCCGTTCGACACCGATTCGCCCACGGTGGAGAACATCCATCAACAGATCACCGTCCCCTGGACCCAGGTAGGGACGAACTACTCCTGGGACCTGGCGGAGATTCTGATGAACAAGAACTCCCCCAAGGGTTTCATCGACCTGGTGGAGTCCCGCAAGATGGAGCGGCTCTGGGGCTTCGCGAATCGGCTGGAGGAACGCGGGTGGAAGACCCCGACCTCGGCCACCGACACGAAGTATCCTTACGGCGTGCCGTACTACCTGAACATGCTGAACGCCAGCGGCACCGCGGCCGGCTTCAGCGGCGAGACGATTCGCTACCAGGACGGCACCACGGGCACCGTTTGTGCGGGCCTCGACGCCCACACGAACGCGAAGTGGAAGAACTACGCCGCCACCTACACCAAGGTGGACAATGGCCTCCTGAAGACCATGCGGCGTGCGGCCATGCTGACCAACTTCCGGCCTCCGGTCGGCGTCGGTCTGCGAGCCCCCGGCAGCGACCGGATGGGTTCGGTCGTCCGTATCTACTGCGGGCAGGACGTGGCCGTCGAGTTACAGACCCTGGCCGACAGCCGGGACGACAACACCGCTCCGCAGGACCTGGCCGGCAAGATGCTGGTCCCGTCCGAGGACGTGGCGAACGTCTGCTTCTTCAGCCGGCGTCCGGTCATCTACGTGTCGTACCTCAACGATGCCACGGGCAGCCCGATCTACTGCGTGGACTGGTCGAAGCTGATCCCGGTCACGCTGGACGGCGGCTGGATGATCGAGTCCAAGGTCCACAACCACGGCCTCCAGCACACGACCTTCACGGTCTACATGGACGCCTACCACAACAACCTGTGCGTGAACCGCCGGACGGCCGGCTGGGTCATCCACACCCCGCTGTAAGCGGGACGGTCACAGGCCTAAGTCACTAACACAGGAGAATACGAACATGGATCGAGGCATCGCAAAAGTCGATTACGTCCAGACGAAGGGAGCCGTCGTCAGTAACTCCCCGAACTGGAGTTTCATCTACAGCAAGTCCACCCTGAAAGACGCCCAGTTTGCTCTGGGCGATCGCATCGTCCTGCCTGATGGCCGGGAGTTTCGGTACGCCAAGTCGTCCGCGGCCTGTCTGTCCGGCCAGGGCTGCGAGTTCACCGGGACGGGCTACGTCGCCATCACGGCCTTCACGGTCCCGGCGGCGGTAGCGGCCATTTTGGTGTCCGTTCCCGCGGCCACGCACGCGGCCCTGACTGCCGATGCCCTGCGGGGCGGGTACGCCGTCATCTACGACGGCACCACGAACAACGTGCAGTTCCGCGGCATCATCGGCAACACCGCCGCTGACGCCAACGCGGCCTTCACGCTGTTCCTGGACGGCCCGCTGACCGAGGCGGTCACGACCTCCAGCAAGATCGAGGTCTTCGAGAATCCCTTCGGTGCCGTCCGCACCGGGACCTCGGTGGAACTGGCAAAGGCCGGCGTGCCGGCCGTCAAGATCACCGCGGCCGACACCTACTTCTGGGTGCAGGTCAAGGGCCCGTGCTGGATCGCCCCGCAGGCCCTTCTCACCGGGAAGCAGATCGGCGGCTGCTGGCGTCACGACGGGTCGATGGACACGGCTTCGGCCGGCATCGACGCGGCCAACGCTCAGGCGGCCAACGTGGCGTCCCAGTACGCGGGCTACCGCATCCTGGGCGACTACGTGGGCAACGGCCCGCTGTTCAACCTCCAGGGCTAACCCGGGGGAGACGATACGGGGGAGGACGGTTCGCCGTCCTCCCCTGGTGGTCGGCCTATGCCATTCAAGAGTGCAAAACAACGGGCCTACATGGCGTGGAAACTGCCTGACATCTACAAGCGTTGGGTGGCTAAATACGGCAAGAAGGTCCAATCAGGGAAGAAGACGAAGTGAGCAGCGAACCCACCGGAGCCCTGACGTTCGACGACCTCATTCTTGAGGCGGCTCTGTTTCTGTCTGTCGCCTATTACGGGGCAGACGGCACGGAAGTGGCTCAGACTCCGGTCAACGTCTACGATCTGGCGGAGTGCAAACGGTACGTCAACAACGCTATCCGCATGTTCATCGCGGACGCTCCGAAGAATGGCTGGCGATGGTCGCGGCCCACCGCGTCCCTGGTTCTGTGGCCTGCCGTGGCGGTCAACGCCGCGGTCACGGCCGCCGGGGTCTACACCAGCCTCACGACGATCACGGCCAGTACGGCCTCGTTCTATCCCTCTATGGAGGGAAAGACGATCACCGTGACGGGTGTGGGCCCTCTCACAATCGACGCCTACGTCTCCTCCACAGTTGTTACCGTGGCCGGGGACCATCACTGGGCGGGTGGAGATACCTTCTCCATCGCGGCCGATGGCAATTACACGTTGCCCAAGACGTTCGGGGGCCAGTACACCGGCCCCATTCACTACGCAGCCAACAGCAACACCGGGGCCACGATCGAGTGGTCCAACGAGGCGATCATCCGCCAACACAGGGAGCCCTCCACGGTGGAGACCGGCTACCCGTTCCGGGCCGCCATTCGCCGCATGACAACGCCGGCTCGTCGGTGGGAGTTGCTGACCTACCCGACGCCGCACGACCTCTGCACGGTCGAGTTTCCCTACGACCTGTACTTCGACAAACTCACGACGGGCACGGAAGTGCATCCGGCCGGCTATGCGTTTGACGAGGCGATGAAGGCCGCGGTACAGGCCACATGCGAACGCGAATCGGTCGGGCAACTCGGCCCGGCCATGACGTACTATCGACAGGTCGCACTGCCGAACGCCTACAACGCCGATGGCCGTGGAGCCCCTCGCAAGTTGGGCTACATGGGCTCGGGCGGCCAGGTGATGACGCAGGACGACTACCGGCGGTATATCCAACGGCCCATTGTCACAGTCATTCCATAGGAGAAGTTCCATGAACGAAGGCAACCTGCTCAAGCGGATGGACCAACTCGTCACCGGCGAGGGATTCATCCGAGAAGTCCCGATTCCCGTCTCCGCCTGTCTGAACGCCAGCGGAACGGCCGTGGCGAACGTCAGTGGCGTCCTGACCTGGTACGGCCAGGATGACAACGACAGCATCACGATCCCGTTCAAGGTCCCGATGGACTACGACCAGACCAAGGACGAGTTGTGCGTCGTCCTTACCGCGGAACTGACGACCGGCGACGGCGTGGCCGCCAGCAACGCTATCGCCCTGGACATCGATGTGGTGGGCATCGCCCGTCCGGGTTCGGCTGCGAAGTCCGTCCTGGGGACGGAGACCGGCACGACCGCGTACACCAGCGACAGTCAGAACATCGCTCTGACGATCGAGGAGTATGCCTTCGATCTGTCTGGCCTCGGCCTGAAGCCGGGCGATGTCCTGAGCATCGAGATGGACGCGCAGGAAGACGGCACGGCCGAGGTCTCGATCTACGCCGTCTCGGTAAAGTACCGCACGGACATCGTGGCCTACGACCCCGATCTGCGGAGCGATATCACCAGCGTCACGACCAACGACTAGGGGAACGGTAATGCCCAAGGCAAGTGGACCCACAAAGGTCGAACTGCCGTTCCCGTTCAAGGGTGTGTCGGGCGACAGTGCCTTCGGACGAGTTCCCGAGGGCATGTCGCCCGACGCCTTGAACGTCATGGGGTTCGATGCCCTCGGCGGCCGACTCCGTGGCGGCCAGCGGCCCGGACTCTCGAAATACTGGACGACCGCCCTCAACGGCGGCCTGCCGGTGCAGTCGTTGATTCAGGGTACGTCCGCGGTCTCGCCCGGGTCTGTCGCCGGAGCCACGCTCTCGGACCCGTTCACGCTCGCCGCCGGATACTTCTGGGACAAGAGTCCGACCGACTGGGATCACTTCTTAGGAAGCCCCGGAGGAGTCGCCGCCGCCTGGTTCGCTGGGGGACGGATCACCGCCAACGCCAACTCGTTCGTGACCACAGGGACGGCTCTCACGTCGCAGTACCCCGCCGGCACCTACAAGGTCATGTCGGCCTTCTACCTGCCCGGACGGTATTACAGTCTCCCCAGTCAGTCCGATCTCTCCCTGACGCTGAAGATGGTTGAGCCCCCGCTGGGGGCGGCCAGCACGACCACGGCGATCGTCTACTACTACTTCCGCGTGGACCCCACCATGACCGGGGCGTGCTACGGCGTGCGTCTAAACATCACCGTCTATTCGTCGAACCACGCGACCCAGGCGAACAAAGCCACGCTCACGGCCACGGCATTCAAGAGCACGACGGCCGGTACGTCGGACATCGCGACGTTCCACACGACCACGACCTCCGCGGCCCTGAAGACCGCCCTGATGGCCGGGACCGTGATGGTGTGTTCGACCTACGGGACGGGGACGAGTTACGCCACAGTGGGCATCACCAACGCAGCCCTGACCGCGGGGGGCGGGGCCTCCCCGAACCGTTTCTCGGACGCGACGTACCTGGGGTGGAGCAAGGTAGGATTCGGCGTCCAGGCGGCGTCGGCCACCGCCACCGACCAGGTGACGGTCGAGGCATTCTCCATCTCCGGCGTGGACTACGGCCTGGGCGTGGCGTCGAACAAGACGATCCTCGCAGGCGTGGCCGGGGGCAGCGTCTACGTGGCCGACGCCGGCACGTACACGCCCACGCTCGCAACGGGCGGCTCGTCCATTCTCAGTACGTCCCGCCAGTGGATCGGAGCCGCCCTGAACCACGGAGCACCGGGAGACGCCGGGGCTTTGCCCGGGCATCAGATGATCTACTACGTGGACGGCCTCGTATACAAACGACTTGATCTCGCCACGTCCACCGTGATCGCCTGGGCGGCGACCGCGGGCACACTACCCATCGACTCGGCCAATAACACGGCCACGATGATCGCCACCTACCGCAATCGAATCGTCTTATCTGGTCTCGTAGCCGATCCGCAGAACTGGTTCATGGCGGCGGTAAACGACCCGCTCAACTGGGACTACGCTCCGGCCACGACCTCGGCCACGATGGCCGTCGCGGGCAACAACTCGAACGCCGGCATTGTGGGCGACGTGGTGACGTGCCTCGCCCCCTACAGCGACGACGTGATGGTTATGGGCGGGGATCACACCCTCTGGGTCATGCGAGGCGATCCCGCGGCCCGGGGCCAGATCGACAACGTAAGTCGTAAGACTGGCATCGTGGGCCCCCGAGCGTTCGCCTGGGACGACCGGGGCAACATCCACTTCTTCGGATCGGGTCGGCACTGGATCATGTCCGCGGGTTCCAACGCTCCTGTCGCTCAGTCGGCCGGCCGTATGGACCGCGAGTGGGGAGCCCTGGACCTGTCGGGCACGTCTACGGGCGTCGGCATCCAACTGGTATGGGACGTACTTCGCCGCGGTCTCCACATCTACGCCTCGCCCAACGACACGGGTGTTATAGCGAAACACTGGTTCTGGGACTCGCGGACGGACGCCTACTGGCCGATCCAGTATCCTCTTGCCATGAATCCGCGATCGGTCCTCGGATTCGACGCGACGAAGGTGGACGACACCGCCCTGCTGGTCGCTGGAAACGACGGTTACGTCCGGTACTTTGACCCCGCTGTCAAGAACGACGACGGCACGGCGATCGACTCCTGGGTCGTCTTCCGGCCGGTATCCAACGGTTCGACCGATCTGCGGGTGACGCACGCGGACATCGTACTGGACGATAATACAGACTTCGCCACCTTCCAGGTCTTCTCGGCCGAGACGCCCCAGACGGCCACGGCTCTCGGAAGTCTACGGTTCGCCAAGGTCCTCGGCCCCGGGCGAACACATGTGATCGGCCGAGCATCGGACAACACGCTGGCGATTCGGCTGCGGAACAACACGATCAGTCAGACCTGGGCCTATGAGTCTGGGGAGTTGCAACTGTCCCCGGCCGGCCACACGATGCCGGGGGCCCGTTCGACGTGATTACCCCGAGAGGAAAAGACCGTATCCCCGCCGCCGACTCGCGGACCCGGCGGGCGATGTCGCAGGATGACTTCGCCCTGGCCGAGCCAGGCAGCGGGCTGTCGTTCACCTACGAGGGGCTGAAGGTGCTCGCGGTAGCCCCGGTCACGGTGGCGGCCAATGGCGTGTCCCTTACGGGACTCACGACCGTGGGAACGGCTAACCAGTTGCCCGGAACGAACGCAGCGGGTACGGCCTGGGAGTACAAAGCCATCGCCACAGGCACCGCGGGCACGGACTTCGCCGTGGTCCACACGGCCAACACGATCACGTTCAACTTGCCCGTGGCCTCGGCCGCGAATACCGGCAAACTGTCCGCGGCCAACTGGACGACGTTCAACGGCAAAGCAGACTACTCTTTTGGGGCGAACGTCTTCTCTGGTGACGGGGCGTTCACCACTACGGGGGTCGTCACCGCGTCATTCTTCCAGACCTCGACCGCCCCCACAGCGAACTCGACGGGCACTGTGACGATCGTAGCGAAGGACGCCAATCTGCTGACCGCGAACGCGGGTTGGCTCCCGATCAAGAAATCGGACGGCACGACGGTCTACGTGCCGTACTGGCTGTAAAGACCTTGCATTCTGACACTGGCTGTGGTACACTGGGACCTGTCCCGGTGTACCACCACGGAGATAATCAATGGCTGCTTTCGATCTCACCGCTTACATGAAACAGCTTCAGGCCGCCCAGGATAAGGCCAACGCTGCCAACGAGAAGCGATACCAGGACGCCATCGCCGAGATGCGATCGGGCCAGGGCAAGATCGCCGGCCAGTTCGACGCTGCCCGCACGGACGTGAACATGGGGGCCACGCAGGCCGGGGCGACCGCGAACCAGTCGCTTATGTCGGCGGGTCTGGGCAACACCACGATCGTCCAGGGAGCCGCCCGGGGCATCGAGGCCGATCGCCAGCGGGCCTTGACGAACATCGCCGGGCAACAGGGCACGGCCGAGGCCGGCTACAGCCGCGACATCGCGAACCTGATGGGCCAGAAGAACGAGACTGGCCCGGACTTATCCATGTACGCCGGACTCCTGGCCCAGGCCGCGTCGAACCCGCTGAACGGCTACCAGGGCACCGGCAAGATTTACAACTCCAGCAACGGCGGCGGCATCAGCAACGCCCGCGTGGCTGGCGGCGGGGCGTCGGCCTTCGGCGGCGGACTCTCGATGGGCGGATCGTCTGGGAACAACTTCGCCGGAGCCGCGGGCACCTACTCCGGCCCCAAGGGCGGGGCAGCGTCTTCGATCTCGACCACCACGCCGGCACCGACTCCGATCGCTTCGGCTGCGGCCGTGGGCGGAGACACGGGCGGGGGCACCATGAGCATCGTGGACAAACAGGCCCAGCAACAGACCTTCACCCCGTACATGGGTTTCTCGTGCAAGTGGATTTACACGCCCGAACAGGCCGCCCGGGACGACCAGTACCGACAGAGGGCCGCCGCGGCCCAGAACGTCCGAACGTCCGGCTCGCGAGGGGTCTAACCTATGGCCTTCAACGTCAACTTTTCTCCGATCGGTACTCTGGTCTCTCTGGCTTCTGCGGCCGGACAGGCCCAGGCCGCCCAGCGAACGCAGACTCTACTGGCCGCTCAGTACCAGCACCAGGACGATCTGCGTCTGCGGACACAGCAACTCCAACAGGCAGCCCAACAGAACAACCAGGAGTTCCAACTGAGAGATCGGGCCATGCAACTCCAGGAGGCCGCCGCCGACCGGATCGCCGATACCCCCACGTCGTACCAGCAGATGAAGGACCGGCTCTCCCTTGAACTCCAGGGCCGCAAGGAAATGTACGGCGAGGCCCAGCAGGCGAAGGCCGACCAGCAGGCCCAGGAACTCCAGGCTCTGGAGGCGTTGCGGTCCGCAGGTGGCGTGGACGACCAGGAGTACGCCCGGACTCGGTTCGGTATTATGACCAACACGACCGGGGTCGCTCTCCAGAAGGCCGTCGTCTCCGATGAAGCCAAGGCGGCCAGTCTCGCGACCCAGCGACAACAGGCGATCGAGCGGGGGAACGCGGCCGACCTGGTGGAGAACATCTCTCAGGAGATGAATCGTACCGACATTCCGCAGGAACGTCGAGCGTTCCTAGCGAAGAAAATGTACCAGGTGGTGGGCCAGGCAACTCAACAGTGGGGCGAGACCTGGAAACAACAACCGATGGAACGCACCTTCGCCAAGACTGCGATCCCTAAGGGTGGGGCATCTGGACAGGCGGGCTACCCCCTCCCGCCGGATCGGTCGCAGTGGGTGGCGGGTCGGCTGTACTACTACCCGGAAGGGTCGATCGACAAACAGGGCAACGACCGAAGTGGGCAAGTCATCGGGACGTGGACGGGGCGAGAGTTTCGTTGGATCGACCGACAACCCCCGAAGGAGTAGTCCCGGATGACCGCTATCGACACTGACATTCCGTACAAGGATTGGCAGTACGAACATACCTCTGTCGAGGAAGTGAACCAGGCCCGAGGCATGGAGCCCCAGGCTCCTGATCCCTACGCCGTGACCGCGGACACGGTGTTGAGTGACGTGTCCCCCTGGCAACTCCGTAAATCCGTCGTTCTGGCCGATACCCAGACCCGTCTCCAGAGTGGAGACGCTCGGGACCAATATCTGACCGCTCGCATGACCGAACTGGCTCGGGCTCGGTCGATGCAGTACGACGACTCCACTCGCGAGTACCTCAACTCGGCCGATCCCAAACTTCGGGACGCAGCCGAGAACATGGCTCGCAACCGTCTGATCCAGTCTCTGCCCCCGGATCGTGTATCCGCCCTGGAGGCTCAGTTTTTGGGAGAGTTCAAGTCCGGTGGGGCCGCGACCGAGGCGATGTCGTCGTTCCTGGAACAACGCCATACGATGGCCGGCCAGTTGGTCGCCACGTACAAGGCCAAGCATCCCAACTGGACCCCGGACCAGGTGAACACGGCCGTTCTCGCGGAACTCCAACATCGCGGCTACGAACCGACGCCCGAGGAGGCGAAGGGGCTCAATCTGCCTCCACTGCCCCAGGACGCTAAAACTCCCTACACGCCCGTCGTGAGCGAGATCGCGAACTTTGGCTCGGGTCTGTTCGGCGAGACGTACAAGACGCTCACATCGGGTCTGGAACTGGGGACGGCAATCGGCGAAGCGTACGACACGCCGGCCAAGAAACGCAACATTGACCAGGCGATCGAAGGTCCGCATACCGGAGCCCCGATAAGTTCGGACGCGAACCGCTACGCGAAGCAACGCGAGTACCTCTCCGCTCTGGAGAGACGGGTGTTGGAGAGCCCCCTGCTGGCCGCCGATCCTGTACCCTATCTGGGCGGCACGGACATCGCAGGGCTGGCAGGTCAGATGGCTCCAACTTTCTATCTAATGGCGGCCGGGGCCACCGCGGCTCGGGGTGCAACCCTGGCGGGAAAGACGGCTGAGGCCTTCGTCGCGAAAGCCTCTGTGGCGGGGGTTCTATTCGCTCAGGGTGGGGCTTCGGCCTACAAGTCGTTCCTCCAACAGGCTCAGGAGGCCGGCATGGACCCGGCTGACGCGGCTAAGACTGTTCTGGGCGGGGCTCTGGTCTACGGAGCCGCGTCTACCGCTCTCATGCTCAAGGGTCCGTTCCAGTACCTTGAAACTAAGATGCCCGGAGTGAACCGTCGCATCATCGCGATGGCGATGCTCGGCGGAGCCGGAACGGCGACCTCGGCCGCCATGTCAATTACGCGATCTGCCCTGGAATACGGTCTGGACCTTCGATCCCTGAACTGGGACAACGTATTCAAGGACATCCGCAACGCCGCGGCTGAAGGTTTGGCTGGTGGATTGATCGGTGCGGCCACCGGCGGCGTGACCTGGAGAGCCCCCGGTGCCCAGATGGTCGGCGAACCAGGACTCTCCGCCTCCGGTGCCGGCCCCAGCGAAGGCCCTGGTGGTCGTCCTGGCCCTGGCGAGGCCCCGGGCGGCCCGCGGGCCCCTGGCGGTGCCGAGCGTCCCACAGGGGCTCCTGGAGGCCGTCCGCGGCCTTCAACGCTGTACGATGTCCTGGGCGTTGGACCCGATGCCACGGCCGAGGAGATTCGATCGGCCTACCAACGTGCCGCCAAGCAGTGGCACCCCGACGTAAACAAGACGCCTGAGGCGGCCCAGAACTTCCAGAGGGCAACTGAGGCCTACCAACGGTTGCGGGACCCCGTTAGCCGCAAGGCCTACGACCCCTCCTGGCGTCCGGCCCCGGCTCAGGAAACCCCAAAACCCAGACCTTCGGCCGAACCAGCGGCTCCGGGCGAACCCACGCCCCCGCCCGCGGAAACCGAGGCCCCGCCCGCAGACGTTCGGACCAACGTGGATCAGGCGATGGAAACCCATCTGGCTCGTCCCACTCAGTCCGGTGGTCGGCCGATTTCGGTTAGTCCCACGGGCGAGGTCGAAATCTCCACGCCTCAGGAAGCGGTGGCGGCAGCGGAGTCGATCATCAAGTCTACGGAGGCCATGCACAGGGCCCCCGGCGTACAACCGCTGGATCAGTCTCCAGCCGCCCAGGAGGCTGCCGCCCTGGCGGCTCGCGATCGGATGACAGGAACGCCGGCGACGGAACTGGTCGCCCCGCCCAGCGAGGGCCCCGGGGCCCCGCCTCGCACGACGATCCCGGCTCCTGGCAGTCAGCGAGCCACGCCGGTGAAGCCGATCCCGCCGGAAGTGCGGATGCTGCCCGAAGCGTCTGATCTCGTGGCTGCGGAGAAAGTTCGGTCTGCGGTCCTTCCCGAGTTCTCCGCGATGACACCCGAACAGGAACTCGCCCACTGGCGTAAACGCTCCCAGTATTGGGAGGACCAGGCCAACACGGACAAACTCACGGGGCTCGGAAATCGGTTCAAGCACGACAACACGCTCGCCGAGTTCAAGAACTGGGCGGATGCCAACAACCAGCCCATCTCGATCCTTCAGTTCGACGTGGCGGCCTTCAAGGCGATCAACGACCTTCAGGGTCACGACGCCGGGGACACCATGCTCAAGGCTATCTCCGAGTCGATTCGCGGCGTGACTGCTGGCCGAGAGGGCGACATTATCGTGACTCGTCAGGGTGGCGACGAGTTCGCCGTGTTCATGCGAGGGGCCGACGAGGGTGCCGCGAAGGCGATCGTACAGCGTATCGAGGGTGCGGTCGGCCAGAAGGAAGTCGTCCCCGGTCTTCACACCTTCATCGCCGGGGGGATCACAACCTATCGCCCGGGAGACAACATGGCGATGCGTCTGGCCGAGGGTGACGCCCAGGCCCAGACCCGCAAGCAGGAGATCAAGGCCGAGATCGGCGATCCTCTCACGCGAGCGGGAGCGGAAGCCGCGATTGCCGAGGCTCAGGCTAAGATGGTCGCCAAGGCCGATCCGACGCCCGAGGAAATCAGTCTCTGGGATCAGCAGGCCCGCCCGGGCGAGACGCCCCGGGAGACCGAACAGCGTATCCAGGACGCCCAGATGCTCGCGAACACGCGGAAACTGGGACCCGGCCAAGAGGGTACATTCCCCACGTCGCTGATGACGACCGCACACATGAGTCCGATCGCGAGGGCCGCGGCGAAAGCCGTGGGTCCGATCGCTCGCTCGGTGCCTGGGTCGGCGATCACGCCGGCCAGCCGCACTTACGAGGAGGGGACCAAGAATCTCGATCGGCCCAGCAAGAACGTCTGGGTCCGCCAGGATCGCAGTCGGTCCAATGGCGAACGGGTTCTCATGGTCCAGTTCTCGTCAGACCTGCTTCAGGTCGGCACACGGGACGCAGCCTCGGCGTACTTCGACGCGATCTACGACGGTCCATACAAGAATCTGCGGCCTGATGACTTCTGGGAGATTCCCACATGGCCGGCGGTCGCGTCGGCAGGCCTGTCGAACGTGGACTTCTACGTCGTGCGGAACATGGCGGAGGCGATCAAGTTCCTGAATGAGGCGAAGTACGGACGTATCGCCATGAGCGTACTCGACTCGAATGCCAGATTCGCTCGGCAGATCGCAGACGGGTATAAAGGTTTGATCGACGTAGGCGGTCCCGCCAACCTGGGCAAGACCTTCGAGGGCATCATCGCCACGCCCGCCGCCCCCGCGGAGCCGACGACGTTCGGTTCGCTCGGTGGGGCCCTGGTATCGGCTGATGGAAAGTTCTCTCTCCCGGAGAACGCCGTGATGTACGCCCCGGATGAGGGCACGCCCGCGGGCGGATTCGTCACGAAGATGGGCGACGGGGCGTTCACCGCCACGGCGTACCTGGAGCCGAAGGCCAAGGCCGTAGAAGGCGTGCAGACCCAGCCCCGTGTCGAACGGGAGTTGGGATTCTTCCCGTCGAAGGAGGCCGCCCAGGCCGCGATCGACTCGGTGAACAAGAAGACCCCGCCTGCCGAACCCACGGGCCACGTGACGCCGTGGACTGACATCGCCGCGTGGATCAAGGACCTGGGCGGCACGCCGTCGCAGGCCACCGACTACCGCCTGTTCGCCGGCACCCCGACGATCGGCCGTCTGTCTTTCTCGAAGGGCTGCACGTTCAAGTGTTCGTTCTGCGGCGTGGACAAAGACCTAGTGGAGTACAGTCAGGCGGACGTGGATCGACAGGTCGATTCTTTGGCCGCTCTGGACTCCCCTCTCGTGTACCTGAACGACAAGACCTGGGGCCAGGCAGCGAACCATACCCGGCTCGTCGAAGTCTACAACCGGATGAAGGCACGCAACCCCAACTTCCGAGGGTTCATCATCCAGACTGCGGCCTCGCAGATGCAGCGGATCAGCGTGCAGTACATCCAGGACGCTGGGATCAAGTTCATCGAGTTGGGCGTTGAGTCCTATAACGACGGCATCGTTGCCGCCGCAAACAAGAAGCATAGCAGCAAGCGATTCGTGGACGCGGCCGTCGAGAAGATTCGCGAGTCCGGTGCGTCGTTCATCCCCAACATCCTGATCGGGATGCCGGGCGAGACGGCCGAGACCTACGCGAACACGTTCGGGTTTATCCGGGCCAACCAAGACATAATCCCGCATCTCAATATCTACAACCTTGTCGTCTTCGAGAATACCGGGCTGGCCGACGTGTTGAAGGCCCAGACCGAAGGAGACGTGGATCAGAACCAGGTCGTCCGATCCTGGCACACGCCCGAGGAACGGACTCTCCATCTGAAGGCGGCAGAAGAACTGTTCGCCCTGGCTACCAAGATCGCCAAGATGCCCCCCGTGGGGATGCGTGACGTGCAAACCCAGGCGATGCTCGCCAAGATCGAGGAGATCGACAACACTCCCGCCCCCGAGGGCAACGAGGGCGTCATCTCGATCGGCGACATCCCGCCGAACAGTCCCCAGGCCGGGTTTATTAGCGGGCTTCTGGACTTCCTCAAGGGGGAGGAGGCCGGGTCCCTCCAGTGGGAGAACTTCGCTGCCGCCGTGGGCACCGGCGTTCACGGCGTGACACACGAGGTTGTCGGCCTGATGGACAACCTGCACACGATAATCCTAGACGAGAGCCATCCGCTCACGAAGACCGGAGCCGGCCTCCGAGCGATCTCGCTGATCGACGAGGCGACGGCCCGGCAACGCCTCATGGCCGCCCCTCTCATTCAGACGTTCGACGCCGCGAGTCACGCCCTTACGGTCTCCGTTCGTCGGAATCTGAGGAAGTGGGCCCGCACGATCCGTCCGGACGGCCAGACCAACTACGCCACCGCGATCGAACACCCGGAACGGATTGAACAGTGGCCCCCGGGGGCCCGTGAGATGGTCGCCGCCAACCAGAACATGCTGGACGTGACTGGACAGGCCGCCGTTGACGCGGTACTGCCGCAGTTGCGTGCGGTCCACATGCCCGATGGGTCCGTCGAGTGGAAGATTCTGCCCTTCGAGCCAGCGGCGGAAGGTCGTTACCTCCGCAACTATACGAAGGACGGCATGGACCTGATGGCCTTCCAGGACAAACACGAACTCTGGCCTGCCCTGGTCAAGTGGCTCCAGGATCATCCCGATCGCAACCCGTACATCGACCCCACCGATCCCGAGAAATTGCGGGTTCAACTGGAGGGGGCCCGACAGTCTGGCAAGACGAAGAAGGCCGGCTCGTTGGAGTTCACCCGTATCTTCAGGGAACTGCCCGTCGCTCTCCAGCATCCGAAGACGGGCGACTGGGTAGAGATTCAGGTCCGTGATCCTCGTACGCACTTCATGGCGTCGGTGATGGCCCAGACTCGTCGCCTCGGTCTGTGGACGGCGGCCCGGGATGAACTCCTGCCGCGGTATCCGATGGGTTCGTTCCGTCTCCAGGCCAATAACGACATCATGGACATGGATGGTCTGATCGACAAACTCCGTGCCGAGGTCGTCGGGGCGTCCCCGGAGAAAGCCAAGAGCATCGAGACCTCTTTCAACCGTCTCCTGACAAACTACCAACGCCAGCAGTCTCGTGGTTTCATGGACGAGTATCTCTCGACGACTCTCAGCGGAACGGTGGGCCAGGGTCTGGCCGCCGTAGACCGGATCGTCACGTCGAGCGTGCTCATGCTCGCTCCGATGTGGGACGCCTTCAACCCGATGAAAGGGGCCGCGGTCGTGGGTTGGGGCCACATGATGGCCGGCTACGCCTCGGCGATCGCCGACATCGCCAGCAACCCCCGAGGATTCGCGGCGGAGTACCAGGCGATGGGAGCCGTCATCGACAGCTATGTCGAGTGGACCGCCCATCGCGACCAATGGTTCTCGGACGCGATCGTACGCAACGTGCCCCAGGCCATGATGACGCTGGGCCGATACTCCGAAGTCTTCTCTCAGTTTGTAACCGCCCGGATGTTCGACCGCTGGGTTCTCTCCCTCAACAACGCCGGGGTGTCTGGCAAGCCGCTATCGGCGGATGATGTTCGCCTGCTGCGGGACCAGTTGCGACTGACGAAGAACCAGGTCCGCGAAATTGCCGGCGGCCAGATGTCTCCGGCCACGCGAGCCAAGGTGCTCCAGAATGGGGTCAACGTGATCGCCGGTCTCCCCGAGGCCGCTCACCGCAAGGGAGCGATCCAAAACCATCCCCTGACGAAGTGGATGTTCCGCTTTCTGAGCGTAGTCAACGCCTCGATGCGATTCTCCCTCCGCCTCGTGACTGACCTGGGACGCAACGTGCGGTCCACCATCGACCCTACTCTCCCGCCCGCGGCCCGACAGAAGGCTGGAACGGACGCCATGAAGGCGGGCTGGCGTTTGTTGACCTTCGCTGCCGCCGTGGCTGGGGCTGGTTTCCTCCAGAAATACCTGCGGCGTGCGATCACGGGACAACCTCTGGTGAACGTGAACGATCCCCAGACCTACGGTGGACAGGTGGCCGGGGCCTTGGCCGAAGGGGGCATCTACGGCCCGTTCTACCGTATCTTGGAAACGAATAACTACTCCAACGGACGCATCTACGAGATGCCCACTCGCCTCGTATTCCCGGCGTCTGTGGCGGCGGAAGTAGGATCGGCCCTCCTGGGTCTGGGCAAGTACCAGGACACTCCTTGGAGTCGTCGTCTGCGGGATTTGGGCCTTCAGTATACGCCCGCCTGGCGAGCGATCGACAACTGGCACACGAAGACGGTCTATCCGTCCCGAGCCGACTACTCCGGCGTTCGGAGTAAGGTCGTCCAGTACAACCGCGGCCGGGGAATCGAGCCGACTGCCGGATTTGTGGGCGACGTGAAGAAGTATTCGTACTCTGTCGTGTTCGAGGCCATCCGTGACGGCAACGAGGATGGTCTGGCTGACGCCCTCAAGTATCTGGCAGACGAGGGCCACAAGGCGAAACTGGACGGGAAGACGGTGCGGGATCATCTGCGGATGTCGCTTATGTCCCGGCGTCCAATCAATCTCTCGACCGATCCAAAGGACAACCAGCGGCAGAAGTTCCTGAAGACCCTTTCGGAGACCGATCGGGCCAAGGCGATCGCTGAGGAACGCCGCTACGAACTGATAATGAACCGGATCACGAAACCCTCAACCTCGAAGGCGGCGGACTGGTATGGCCCAAAATGAGACCGACATGGAACGGATCGCGGAGTTGCAGGTACGCCGGCAGATGAACGAGTTGTTCGAGAACGCCCTGCCCCGCATCATCCAGGCCGCGTTCGCCGCACACAACAGCGATGTGGACGCTCACCAGAAGCAGTTCGCCTCCCACCAGGTCGGGTGCCCGATGGTGCGATGGAAGTGGATCACGGTCGGCCTGCTCGTGGGGCTGGGCATCCTGGGCGGGGCCGAGGGCGTCAAGGAAATACTGAGTCTACTCGGGCAGTAGACGAGAAAGTTCCATCTTCTGGAGGTTTGAGTTCCCCTTCAGCATCCGGGCGACGGTCGCCGCCACGGGAACGGCCGCACTCCAGGCAATCCCCATCGCCGCGTCGGGTGCCCGGTTCCACGTGCCCCGGGCGGCCTGCCACTGGTCGAACGAGTCCAGGGCATTCGCCGCGGCCTCGGGCGAAATCAGTCCCCACAGGCCCCGGAAGTCCCACAGGATGACCACGCCGGCCTGCACCGCGGCCCGCAAGACGTGAGAGGGCAGGACCGCGGTGCCGATGGGGAGCCGTTCGCTGTCGCACTCGATGGTGAGGACGCGGGGTAGGTTCATCGGAATGTCACCTTGCGGTGGTTCTCCAGGTAATCCAGCACCCACCGGCGGGTCGTCCGCAGGGGGCGGAAGCCGTTCGTCCGCAGTTTGCCCGTCTTGGCCCAGTCGTTGACGGTGGCCCGGGACGGTCGCCAGCCGATCTCCCGCTCGACCACGGCGGGCACCTGGGGAAGACTGATCCAGTCGATCGCTCGGTCTGTTTCAGGGACTAGCACGGTGGGCCTCCTCTCGCTTCGCCTTGTACTCGATCCGGTTGTCCCCCTCGTAGATCGTGCTGACCTGGCGGCCCGGGTCGCCGATCCAGTTCTCCCACGGGATGAAGTCCGCCTCCCACACGTCGCACTCGAACGGCCGATCGGCATTCACCGTGGCCGCCAGGAGCCAGGTCCGCCCGTGCTTCGACAGTACGCGGAGCATCCAGCCGGGCTGACTCCTGGGCGGCAAAGGAGCGAATCCGCCCAAGAGTTCAACCCGGCCTTCATCCATCGCCCTCCGGCAGGCCCTGGAGGTAGCCCGCTGGCCGACGTAAAGGATCAACTCCGCTCGTGTCTTGAACTGGTGGTGCACTAGGCCTCCATCAGTGTGATCGACCAGAAATCGTCCGCCAGATCGGAGTTCGTCAGGTACGCATAGGGCATTCGGAAGTAGCCTCGGCGGCCCCAGTCCGGTCCGTAACTGTTGCGGATGATGAACTCGCCGTCGCTCTGATCGTCGTCATAGCCGCAGACCACGACGGCGTGGCCGCCCAGGACCGACATGGTGGCGAGATCGGGCATGTCGAGGACGCCGCGGTCGTCGAGCTCCTCGAAGTTGTCGTAGACGGAGAACCCGATCCCGAACGGCCAGCCCTCGGCCAGGTGCCGCTTCATCGCGATCAGTCTCTGATCCACCCGGGCGTACGTTAGGGCCTGGTGTTCCTTACCCGACAGGTAGGCCACGTGCGGCGGGCACTCCGCGAACCGCCGGGTCTCGTAGGGCCACTCGCTCTCGTGGCAGGCACCCTGGGCATTGACCGCTTTGATCGCGTTGCGGATGCTGGCCCCGGAGTCCCAGTCGGTCGTGCCCTCGATCACCCGGGCGTTGTAGTACATATAGAGAGCCGCCGGGTCAGAGACCGCCACCTTCTGTTTGACCTGGGCGAACTCGACCAGGGACTTGCACATGAACGCCGTGCAACTGCCCAGAGGTCCCTGGTCGAAACAGGGATTCGGGAACTGATCCCGAAGGTCCACACGCCGCGGCAGGACCGCCTTGGGGACCGGCGGCGAGAAGCGGTAGTCTCTGGCGTCGGGCAGGTCCCGCCGCCAGCCGTAGTGTCGTTCGAGTCTCATGTGAGGACCACCTTACTCAGGGGGCCGAAGCCCTGTTGACGAATCAGATCGCCCGGCGTCATGCCCGTGGTCTCGTCCATCGGGATGCCGATGGACTGGAGGGACCAGGCCACGCAGACCGAACACACGCCGTTCTCGCCGGCGATCGGCTGAATGCGCCGCCAGGAGAACGGGAGCCAGGACCAGTCGCGACTGATCCGTTGCCAGACCGACGCGGGAGCCTCGGCCAGGAGGAGAGCCCAGTCGTAGGGGTTGCCCAGACGAGTGAGCCACCAGTTCTCCAGATGGGTTTCCTCCTGGGAACCGAGGAGTTGCTGGCACGGCAGGACCGCGACCGGGGCCTCTCGCCGCAGGTATAGGGCGATCGGCGTGTGTTTGATCTTCGGCCAGGTCTGCTCCCAGACCTCGCCGTCCACCACGAGGGCCGCGTGTGTCCACTCGTCACCCGTGAAGACCTGGATACCCGTCCCGATAACGCCGTCGCCCGACATCAGGAGGATGTCCCCCGTCTTCAGGGCTGCCTCCGAGAAGGGAGGCAGCCCAGTGAAGGCGTGGGTCGAGCGAAACCGCTGCGTGGTCGTGACCGTGTGCATCACGGAGTCACCTTCGCGGCAACGGGGGCGGGCAGGGCCTTGAGTCGATCGACGATGGCCTGTACCTTGTCCAACTGGTCGCCCGGGACCTTGGCGACGAGAGCCGCAAAGTACGCCTGCTGATCCGGGACGGCCTGCAAGAAGGGACAGTTAGCGATCGTGGCCTGGATCGTCGCCCGTTGAATCTTTTGGGCGTCGGTATCGGCCGCAGTCGTAGTGCCCGTGCCGCCGCTGCTCCCGCCGATCGCAAGACCGCTGCCGCCGGCGAACAGGGGCACCAACTCCTTGATCGCACCGATCAGTTGGCCGATGACCAAAGCCCTATTGTTGCTCTCGATGATCGACCACTGCATCTGCATATTGCCCAGGTTCGATCCGTTTGAGTTGAGACCCTTCAATGTGATCTTGCCGGTCGCGATGTCGGCGTCGAAGGACTCCAAGGACGTGTCCTTGTTGTTCTTGAACGTGACCTTCGTACCGTCCTCGCGGACCATGTTGAAGTACGCCGTACCGCCGGGGACGGCCTCGGCCCCGCAGCCCAGGCAGCCGAACAGGACGGCTACCGCCAATAGAACGCCAAGCAACGTCTTCATGTTTGTCTCCGTGGGCCAAAGCCCGGTTAGGGAATCCAGGGAGAGTATACCATCGGGACACTCTCAACGCAAGCTATTTCTCCTCGAACCTGCTGCGGTGGTACTTCTCTCCGCGGCCGCAGGGCATGATCTCGTGGTACGGTATGCCGTCCTTGACGATGCCCACGCCCAGGATGGGCTTCTGGATATTGTGCCGGCCGTAGGCGAACTGCCAGGCGTGGCAGTCCACGCCGCAACCCACATCCATCGAGAAGATGCGGCGGCTGGGGTTGGCTAGCCAGCGGATGCCCGCCACGCTGTGACAGTGGCCCATGACGACCGACATCAGACGTTTCTTCATGGCGTTGAACGAGGGCTGGATGCCGCCGTTGCCCGTGCCGTGGAAGTAGTACACGTCGTCAATGACGAACTCCCACTGCCAGTCCCAGCGGGGCGTGCTCCACGTCTCGCGGTAGTCCCGGATAAACCGGGACGGGATGTTGACCGACTCGGCCAGGCGGATCACCCGCTCGTCGTGGTTGCCGATGCAGACCTTTGCCCGAGGGAAGGTCTTGTACCACTCGGCGATCTTCAGGTCCGCCGCCTCGAACTCGTCCGCCGGCCCCGGGCAATCGGGGTGGTGGGCGTGGAACGAGATCGCGTGCCAGTCCACCACGTCACCGATGAAGATGACGTTCGTGGCCCGCCACTTCGAGGCCATGTCCTTGCAGAAGGCACGGTAGCCCGGGTGACACACGGGCTCATGCACATCGCCAACGATCAGGGTGGTGGTCATTACTCGATCGCCTTCCCGGTTGTCGCCTCCCACACGGGCAGGCCACGCCAGCGGGCCAGGGCGACCTCCGCCCGGGCACCGATGCTCTTTTCCCAGCCAGGCAGGACGGCGAGACCGTCGCCGTTCTCCACGTCCAGACCCATGATGCAGTCAATGTCCCGCTTCATAAAGTCCCCGGCGTCCTGCACGTCGTCTGTCTCGGGGTTGAACCCCTGAGCCTCGTCCAGGGCAGCCGGGTCGATCACGCCCCAGCCCAGGTCGGACCACTCCTCCGCCGCTCCGTGGAACGCAGGGAAGTTGTACTGCGGGTAGCCCCGCATCGGACCGGCGATGTAGACGACGGACTCGAAGTTCTCGGGGTGGCGTTTCTCACAGAGACCGCAGCGGCCGTCCTCCGTGGGCGTATAGCCCAAACGCTCGACGAGACTCTGGCGATTGGCCGCGTTCCGGGCCCGGATCGTGGAGACCAACTCCATCGCCTGGGCACTTTTGGCCTTCACGTATTTCCGTAGGGTCTCGGGAGCCGACCGCATCGTCATCGCGACCAGTTCGCCGAGTTGGTTCTGCGTGACGCCACGAGCCGCCTCGGGCCCGGGGATCGGGTCGTGGTAGCCCACTCCGGTCACGCGGGGCGTGAGTTCCAGCACGTGGTACGGCGGAGAGACGACGTTGTTCTGTTCGACCGCCGCCAGCATCTGCTTCTGCCAGTCGGCCGCGCTCACGTTGGAGTAGATACGCCCGTCAGACTTGCTCATGTCGAGTTCTTCGGGGTCCTCGTCCTCGTCGTACAGGGCCGGTTTCTGCTCGTAGAACGGCATGTCCATGATCGTCGGGTCCATCCGCCCGGCCTTGACCTCCTCCTCGTTGTGGATGATGAAGCCGGCGTTCGTGCGGATCGCGGCCATGTGGTCCTCGTTGTCCTGCCCCAGCATGTACGCCACCAGATGCCGGAACAGCGAGGCCACACAGCGGCTGATCGGGATGCCTGCCTCCCAGTTACGCTCGGCGTACTTCACGGCACCGATGCCCAACCACGTGCCCTCCCGCATGTGGGCGTGAGGCGAGATCAGGTCGGGTCGGGGTTTGCCGGCGGCGGTGTCACGGACGGCTCCACTGGCGAACTGTTGTCTTTCTCCGCTGTCTTCCATTCGGATTCTCCTCTGAACATACGGGTCCAGTTAGTGTCCCAGGTCTGGCGATCCACCGATCTCGGTCGGTCGCCCTTGCCGCCTGGGGTGCGTCGTTGGTCAGAGGTCATCGTGCCCTCGACAAGTATCGGTCCTTCGCGGCCTCGGTCAACACGATGCCCATATAGGCGTGGACCAGGCCGCCCTTCGTGCGTACCCGGCTCGCCTCGATCTGCGGATTCTGAGCCATGAGCCGCTGGCCGAACCGCGAGTGGGCACCCACCCGCAGTCCGCGTTCCTTGGCCCACATGCTCCAGGCGTCATACATCTGCGTCTTCAGCGTCCAGCCGCCCGGCTCGTTCTTCAGTTCGCAGCACTCGTCCAGGAAATCTCCGATCGGTGTGAGGAACCGCTGGAACTCCTCGGCCACCGGCACGGACGAGGGCGGCGTCGTGAAGTAGCCCTGTTGCCGCAGGCGGCGGAGACCTTCGAGAGCCCACACCATGATCCCGGGGGCCTCCTCGGGCAGCCGACGCTTGAGCGACCGATCCTCCCGGCCCTCGAACGTGATCGGGAAGTCGAGCATGACCAATCGGCGAGACAGCGACCGGGCGTGGTCCGGCAGTTCGGGCATCTCGTTGACCGCGATCGTGAAGCGACCCGGCAGTTTCTCGTCGGGCAACTGGGGCAGATACTTCCGGTTGACACTCATGCCGTCGCCGCCGGTGATCGACTTGATCCGCTCCAGGGCCTGGATCGCATCGACCTGGCGGGGCACGTGGGCGTCGGGCAGGATGATAGCCAACTTGCCCAGGAGCGGCCATAGGCCGAAGTCGCTGCACAGACTGGCGAACGAGGACTTGGCACACTGGTGCCTGCCCATCACTGACTGCATCACGTCGAGGACGGTGCTCTTGCCGGAGGCCGGGCGGCCGATCATCAGCATGAACTTCTCCATCGACGTGTCGGACACCATGTTGTACCCGAACCACTCCTGGAGCAGGGCCGTCCGGCCCGGGTCGTTGTCGAAGACCTGGCCCAGGAACTCGATCCAGGTCGGACAGGCAGCCTTCGCGTCGAACTCGTAGGGCACCGCCGCCTGGACGAACAAGTTCGGCGTCGGCGGGATCAGGCACTTGCGGGTGCCCGCGAGGTACGCCGCCACATCCAGGATACCGTTCTTGAAGACCACGATGTCCTCCATGCGGGGCTCCTGCCGGCCGTCGAGCCAGCAGGGCGGCTCGGCCTTGACCGGGCAGGTCATGGTCAGTGCGTCTACGATGTCGCTGACCTTCGAGCGGGTCGCCTCGAAGGGCTGTATTCGCATGTCGCCGCCGGGGGAGAACGTCTTGAACATCTTGTCGGCCAGGAAGCGGTAGAGCGATCCGCGGACGCCGGCATCCTCGTCGAGCCGATCGTATGCCTCGCCGTTCCACCGGAACCATTCGCCCTTGAACTTCCGCAGGATCGGCATTCCTTCGGCCGTGTGGTACTCGCGGAGCCAGCGTTCAGCGATGGCGAGCGGGGCCTTGTCTTCCAGCATGGTGCTATCGCTGGTGGTACTGCCGTCCTTGACCGCAGCCAGTAGACCTTCCTGGTCCAGGCCGCCCCGGTTCTTCCACTCGCGGAGGTCCTTGAACTCCTCGGGGGGTAGCACCTTGACGACCTCGGGACAACCAGGCTTGAGAGCCTCGTAGGTCTTGTCCATGCCCTCTTTGCCGGCCCCCGAGTCATTCTCCCCGAGGACCACAACCTTGCGGCCCCGGAGTAACTCGGCCAGCAACTTCAGTCCGCCCTGAGCGGAGGGCCGGCCCACCGTGACGAACCCCAGGTCCAGGCCGGCAGCCGTGTCGGTCTGCCCCTCGACCACAAGCACCGGCAGGGCCGACGACTCAAGTGGGGTCCGATACTTCAGCGGCGGGCGAAAGGCACCCGGCACCAGTTCGTGTATGTGCCCGCCCCGGGCGTCATCGTAGACCGAGCCCTCGGCCTTACGCATACAGCGGACGAAGCGGGGCGGGGTGACGTTGCCGTCAACCCCGCACCACTTCACTCCACCGCAGATGGGACAAACATACCCATCGGTTACGCGGAGCCAGGTCTGCCTGGAGGGATCATACCCGTCTTCCACGGCGGTTGCAACGTATGTCAGACCACGCTTCGCGTCCTTGACGCAGAACTTCTGCCCGTCCCAGAATCGCCGGATCAGACCGATCACCTTGCCCTCGGCGTCCCGTTCGGGGAACGTCCAGGCATTCTCTATCGGCCACCAGCCGAGCCCCAGACGCATCAGGGAGGCCGCCGTGACGCCGAGTTTATCGGCGAGCACACCGGCCATGCCTGGGGTGACATTGGCCTCGAAGACGGATTGTTGGTCGGCGAAATCCATAGAGTCCTAGTCCCGGGGGCCGGGCTCCGAATGAGCAGCCCGGCCCCCAGTCGTGGCAAAGGGCGTCCTGGGACTAGAACGGATAGTGGGGAATCTCGGCCAGGGCAGCGACTCGGACCGCAGCCCACTGCGTCGGGGTCATCTTCTCCTCGTCCACGCCGGCGTCGAACGCGGCCTGGATGTCCTCGCCGACTTCGATGCCTTGGATGCGGCAGCAGGCACCCATCCACGCGGCGAGCATCTGGTCGTCGCTCACGTCGTCACGCTTCAACTTCGAGACCGACTCCCAGGCTTCCTCCTTGGTCATCGTCTCGAC
>JAPLNP010000153.1 GCA_026401055.1 Planctomycetia bacterium | reverse complement strand
TTTCCCGGCTGTCGGCGACCCCTCAGTCGCCGGGTTTTTGTGTAATCACACAGCCAGGATAACGGAGTCCTTTTGTTTGCCCCAAGATCAGTTTCTCATACTGCTACCGCCCAAATCCGGGAAAAAGCGCAACGGCATAGGATGAGCACCTAAAGCGGCAAGCTAAGGGGCCTGGTCTTTCCATTCTATTGCTGGCTGGTTGCCTGGTGGTCGCGCAGGCCGAGAGAATCGAGTCTGTCCCCGGGCCGATCTCTCCGCGGCCGGACCTTTTCAACAGGCCCCGCGGCTCATGGGTTCAGATACTTGCTCGTCGCCACGGCGAGGGCCTGTTCGAGCAGGGCGATCATCAAATCGATCTCCTCGTCGCTAATGATCAGGGCGGGCGCGATGACCAAGATGTTGCCGTTGTTCCGCAGGATCATCCCGTGTTCCCAACACCACTGCCGGATGAAATTGCCCACGCCCAGTTGAGAATCCAACCTCGTGCGCGTCCGGCGGTCGGCCATGAGCTCGACGGCCCAGAGCAGTCCGATGCCGCGGACGTCGCCGACGATGGGGTATTGATAGAGTTTCTCCAACTCGGCCTTCAGACGAATCCCGGTTTGGGCTGCCCGTTGGACGAGGTCTTCCTTCTCAATGATGTTGATATTGGCCAAGGTGGCGGCGCAGGCGACGGTGTGTCCCCCGTAGGTGCTGCCGGTGCGCAACTCGCATCCCGGCTTGCCGCGGAACACGTCGGCAACCTTAGGTGTTGTCACCGTGGCGCCGAGGGGAATATAGCCGCCGGTAAACCCCTTGCCGATCGTGATGATGTCGGGAACCACGTTCCAATGTTCGCAGGCAAACCATTTGCCGGTCTTGCCGAAGCCGGTCTGAACTTCGTCGAAGATCAGCAGGATGCCGTGCTTGTCGCAAAGCTGTCGAACCCCTTGCAGATAGCCGTCCGGGGGAAGCGGATAGCCGATATTGGAGCCGGGAATGGGGTCCATGATCACCGCGGCAATACTATCCGGCCCTTCCCACTGGATTAGATTCTCCAGGGCGCGCAAGCATCCGAGTTCGCACTCGGGATACTTCAGCGCCAACTCGCATTCGCCGCACCGGGCAGCCGGCGCGAAGAGATATCCGGGCAGCAGCGGCTCGAAGTACTCGCGAAACCAGGGGATTCCCGTGGCCGAGATGCCCCCCAACGTCGTGCCCGAGTAAGAATGCCGCCGCGCGACAACCTTGTACCGGTGCGGTTGCCCACGCTCGCGGTGATACTGCCTGGCCATCTTCAGAGCGGTTTCATTGGCCTCCGAACCGCTGTTGACGAAGAAGCTCACCGACAGGTCGCCGGGCATGATCTCGGCGAGCTTGCGGGCCAACTGGATCAGCGGGACGGTGAACGTGTCGACGTAGTTGGGAAAGAACTCGAGGTCGTCCATCTGCTTCAATACGGCCGCCTTGATTTCCGGCCGGTGATGGCCGCAGATGGTAGTCAACAGCGAGGCGAACGTATCGAGGTAGCGATGGCCCTCGATATCATAGACGTAACAGCCGTCGCCACGAACGAACACTTTGGGCCCTTTGGCCAACTCGGCGTTGTCGGCAAAGTGCGGCAGGATGTACGCCATGGCGTCCTTCTTCAGCGCCTCCCGCTGTTCGGCGGAGAATTCTTGTTCTGTCATCGTATCGCTCCTGATTCAGTTCGGTGTTCCCTCGACGGTTTCGGCAATTGCCTTGCCGTTCAAATCACTTGACGAAACAAAGCGAAAGCCGTACGTCTGGCGGCAACGAGCATCGCCGCCACGTTGGCGGGAGGGGAGTCGCACATCACGCTCTCGCCGGTATTGAATAGGTAGCGGCCGCCGGGGAGGTTCTCTTGGATGAGCTTCTCGGTGGTTTGAGCCACCTCCTCGGGCGAGCCGTCACGCAACAGGATCGGGTCGAAGTTGCCCATCAAGCACATTTTCGAATCCAGGGCCTTCCCGACCTCGGCCAAGCGGCAACCCTCTCCCACGTTCACGGCATGTACGGGCAGTTGAGTTTGTTTGGCCAGGTAGGGAGGCGACGTGTCGCCGGTGTGATAGATCAGGAGCCCGCCCGTCGCGTTCAGCGCGGCGGTCACCTCGGCGGCGGCATCGAAGGCGAACCGGCAGCATCGGTCCAGGCCGCAGAATTTCGAGCTGGCGCAACAGTCGCCCACCCAGAGCAGATCGGCCCCGGCTTCGAGCTGGGCCGTTCCGAAGGCAATCTGGTGGTCGACCAGGAACTTCAGATTGTCGTTGACCAATCGCGGTTGGGTAATCATGCCCACCATCAGTTCTTCGATGCCGTAAATCAGGGCCAGCGCGGTAAACGGAGCGGCGATGCGTCCCATCACCAACACACGACTGCCCAACTGGGCCTTTAGCCGGCGCAACATTTCAAGGTGCGTGGGCAGCCGCATCTCCTTTTGCGCATCGGGGATCCGAAATCGCCCGAGGGTTTCGCGGTTGAAAGGGAGGTAGGCGACGGGCATCGTCGGGTGATGTTCGTCGTCGCGCATTGGCAGCCCCAGCGGCTCGAACTCGATGTAATCGTCGGGGAAAATGATGGCCCAGTCTTCGTCGTAGTCGCGGACTCCTTCCACCTGGCAGCCGACCGCTTTGTCCACGTCAAGCCGGGCCTGACGGTCCGTCACGCCCGCCTGCCGCTGGTGAAACTCGTTGCTCAGTGAAAGAAGCGGCATCATCGCGGGCGTCCGTCCTTGGACACACGCCAGGAAATCGTCTCTGACATTCTCGCGTGCCATCCGGCACTCCCCTCTCTCGCCTCAACACTTCAACATCTTCCGAGCGGCGGCAATGATGTCCTGTTCTTGCGGCATACAAGCATTCTCCAGTACCCGCGTGAATGGCATGGGCACGCCGGCGCCGCCGAGCACGACGGGGGCGCACGTGAGCTGATCGAAGGCCCGCTCGACCACCTGACGGATGATTTCCGCCCCGATCCCGAATCGGGTGTTGGCTTCGTGAACGACAAGCAGCCGTCCGGTTTTCCGCACCGAAGCCAGGATCGTTTCAATATCCAACGGCACCAGTGTCCGCGGATCGATCACCTCGATGCCGATCTCATCCGATAATGCTTCGGCGGCCGCCAGCGCCCGATGGACCATCAGTGAAGTGGCGACGACGGTCAGGTCGGCGCCGTCACGGCGAACGACTGCCTCGCCCAAGGGGACGACGTATTCCTCCTCGGGCACCTCGCCCTTCAGATCGTAGAGCAGCTTGGGCCAGATGTAGATCACGGGGTTGTCGTCGCGGATGGCCGCTTTGAGCAATCCTTTGGCGTCGTAGACGGTGGCGGGCATGACGACCTTGAGGCCAGGCACGTGGGCAAACCACGCTTCCAGGCATTGCGAGTGTTGGGCCGCCTCGGAAGTGCCGGCCCCGCACTGCGTGAACACCACCATCGGCAGCGTCATCTGTCCGCCGGACATGTATCGCAGCTTGGCCGCCTGGTTGACCAACGGGTCAATGCCCACGGTAATGAAGTCGATGTACATGATCTCGGCGACGGGGCGCAATCCGGACATGGCGGCCCCGACCGCCGTGCCCAGGATGGCCGCTTCCGAGAGCGGGGTATCGAAAACGCGGCGCGGGCCGTGCTTCGCCTGCAACCGGGCCGAGGTGCCGAACACCCCCCCGAACTCTCCCACGTCCTGTCCAAAAAGGCAGACTCGCTCGTCCCGCCGAAGCTCTTCATCTAAGGCCTCGCACATGGCGCGAATCATCTTCAGTTGCGGCATGGATGGTGTCTCCCTCCTGCTAATTGGCCCAAAAATCAACCGACAGCATCTGGGGATCGGGAAAGGGGCTTGCGTCGGCGAACTTGACGGCGTCGACCAGGGCCTGTTCCACTTCGGCAGCCAACCGATTCAGGTCATCCTGGGTCATCACGTTTTCTTCCCGGAGCTTGGCAACGAAGAGATTGATCGGGTCACGGGCCAGCCAAGCCTCTCGCTCCTCCTCCGGCCGGTGCTCGGGGATCACCATGCAGTGTGCCCGGTGACGGTAGGTCTTGCATTCCAGCAGCGTGGGCCCCTGACCGGCCCTCGCGCGGGCGACGGCTTCGGAAGCCGCGCGGTAGACGGCCAGCACGTCGTTTCCCTGGACCACGGCGCCCGGGATCCCGTAGCCGGCTGCCCGATCGGCGATGTTCTCGATCGGACAGTTCTTGCTCACGTGCGTCGTGGCCGCGTAATGATTGTTTTCGCAGACGTAGACGATCGGGTACTTGTTCAGGGCGGCCATGTTCAGCGATTCGTGGAACGAGCCCTGGCTGGCGGCGCCATCCCCGAAATAGCAGACGGTCACCTGGTCGGTGTTCCGATACAATGCGGAATAGGCGGTCCCCAAGGCCAGCGGCAGTCCGCCGCCGACGATGCCGTTGCCGCCCATTTGCCCAATGGACACGTCGAACAAATGCATGGAACCACCCCGCCCGCGCGAACACCCGGTTTCCTTGCCGAACATTTCGGCCACCATCTTGTTGAGGTCCAATCCCTTGGCGATCGCGTGGCCGTGGCCCCGATGAGTGCTGAACTGGTAGTCGTCCTTTCGCAGACACGCGCCCACGCCGGCGGCGACGGCCTCCTGCCCTTCGTAGGAATGCAGGGCGCCGAGGAAATCTCCCGCCAAGGCTCGTCTCTGGAAGAGCATGAGCATCTTCAACTCAAAGCCGCGAATCAGATACATCGTGCGCAGGAACTGAATCAGTGTTTCCCTTGGTACATCAATCATGACGGCCATCTCCTTCGGATTTTGGCTCTGGCAACTCAGACGACCGAGAATTCTTTCTTCGCTTTGGCCAACACGTTATCGAGAGCCTTGAGAGTGTCCTCGGGCCACCGCGGCGGCTCATACTTCCGGAGGTTTTCCCGCCACATTCGATCACAGGCGTCGAGAATGGCCTTTTCATCGCCGGCCCAGCGGTTCGGATCCGGATTGTCGGTCAGGAACAGCCGCGAAGTCCACAGATCGCGGCAGTGCCTGAGGGTATGATCGCTGTCGAGAAAGCCGGCATCGTCGGCCACGGCCTGACAGATATCGGCGAACGGCAGGTGGTCGTCGTCGAGCACAATGGGCCGGCCGAGCGCGAACTGCGACTTGCGGATCTCCATATCCAACATGAACTGCACCGGGGATCCGGTGCCGCCGCTGTTGAGCGTTCCCATGCCGGGATAGGGGATGGCGGGATTGCCCAAAAGCGTGGCATAGCGCCACAGGCCGCTGAAGTTCTCGACCACGGCCTGCAGACCCGGCCGCTTCGCAAAGGGGCTGAAGAAGACTTCCACCCAGAGGTGTCCGCCCCACCATGCGTCGAACAGTTCCTTGACGGCCAGGTTGACCAAAGTGGGCTCGGGGCCCGAGGGCGTGTTGCTGCCGTTTCGCATGTCGGCCACCAACGAGATCGCCCGGCCGCTAAGGTCGGACTCCGGATCGCACGCATAACAGGCTGCCATCCCGCCCAGAATCTCGGCCGCCGTCATCACCACTGACCCGGCGATTGTCGTCGGCGTCGAGATGCCGATCGTCGGCATGCTGGCCACGTGATAACGGTGGATTCCGCACCGCTTGCGCTCCACGATGTCCTCGGCCGACCGCTTCTCAAGAATCAGCGGCGAGGTGATGCATTCGGAGCCCGCGAGATAGCTGGAGTCGCCGGGCCGCTGCGTGACAATCTCGCTGATCTCCTTCAGATACTTGATGGCCGCCGGGTCGATCGCTTCGATGCCGTCCACCTTGTCGGTATGTCTCAGACCGAGTATGAGCGACTCGATACGCTCGATCGCTTGGGGCGCGTCCTGGCGATACCACGTGCTGATGTAGCCGATTTCCGGCGTCGCTTGGGCGAACTTCATCATCTCGATGAAGATGGTCGTGTCGACCGGCACCGAGCGGTGGCTCTGATAATCGTAGTAGGTCGTCGGGCCGCAATCGAACGCCGGCATCAGCAACCTGGTCTCTAGCGCCCGGCGAATGTCCTCCTGCTTCTTGTGCCAGATGACGTGATGGGCCCAATCAACGCCGCAGTAATAGTGCAGCTCCTGGTCGCGCTGGTCGGCGTCTTGCGTCGGCCGCTGGGAGACGGTCATTTCCTCGATGAGTTGTAGCGGGACGCAAATCCTGCCGGACGGCGCCTGCCGGCAGCCGCGGGCGAGCATCGCCCCGGCGATCGCTCCGCTTTCGACCTTCATCCCCACGTCCCAGAGCAATTGGCACGTCTTGCCGCCGAGCACTTCGCGTTGGGTTTCCGACAGCATCATGGTTTCTCCAGGTCGTAGGAGTTATCGCCGGGCTTCAACAGCGACCCGACGATCATTGCGACGGCGGTGGCGGCGTACGCGGCGATACCCGTGTAGCACCGCCAGAGCTGCACGTCGTTGGGCGGCATGTCGCGGAATTGCTCGATGACCAGACAGGCTATCGGGATGACGGCGCCAACAACAATGGCCGCGGCGGCGCCCCAGTTGTTCGCCCGCTTCCAGTAGCAGCAGGCGATCAACATGATGGAGATGCTGGACATGTAGATGGTGCCGGTCACCAAGAGATACGCATAGACGTCGCCTTTCAGCGGATAGAGCAGCCCGTAGAACAGCAGGAAAACGCCGATCAGGGAGACAATGGCCCGATTCCACAGCAGGCCGCGTTTCTCGGACCAAGGGGTCTTGCGCAGCGGCGCCAGGACGTCGTTGTAGATCACGCTTGCCCAGGTAATCATATAGGACGACGTGTTGGACATGTCGGCCGCCAACATGGCTGCCAGCAGCAGGCCCATCAGCCCCACGGGCACGAACTTGCTCAAGAACAGCGGCATGGCATAGAGGGAATCGCTCTGCTCCTGGACGGTCCGCGGCAGGGCACTCATGGCGTCCGGCGCGAGCCAGGCCAGGGCGGCAATGCCCCAAATGCCCGGCAGCAGGAACCGGGCTACAAAGAAGAAGCTCGTGCGAGTGTATATCTGACGCCCGGTCTTCGCGTCCTTCGCCGACAACAGCCGAGAGATCATCGTCTGCCAGGTCAACGCGCCCGCCAGGCACTCCAGCGCGTTGAACAGCACGTACTGCCACCCCAGGCCGGGGTTGAAGAACGGGTTGAATCCGCCGTCCGCATAGCGATCCGCCACGGTTGCCGCCAACTTCTCCCAGCCGATATTCATCAGGATCAGGATGGTGACGGCAATCAGGCCCGCGCTCATCACGATGAACTGCAGGAAGTCGGTTACGAGCACGGACAACATGCCTCCGGCCACCGTATAGATTGTGCCCAGCGCCAACAGCGCGGTCATCATGAGAACCACGTTGCGTCCAAGGTGGTCCAGGTCGAAGCCGCCCACCAATACCAGGAATTCGCCGGTGATTCGCAGAAAGACCCCCATGTTCAGCAGCCCGCCGAGCACGATCACCACGCCGGCGGCCCAGCGGACGCGCGGGCCGAACCGCTTCTCGAACAACTCGGGAATCGTCATCACCCCCGCGCGGCGCAGCGGATTGATGCAGAACCCGGTGGCGCCGACGAAGACCATTGCCAAGGCCATTAGAACGCCGGGCGTCGCGCCGGCGAATCCGTATTGGTAGCCGTTCTGCGCCGTGTACATGCAGGTGACGACGCCGAACTCGGTGGCCGCAAGCGACGCGATGCCCAAGTACACGTTGACCTCGCGGCCGGCCACCAGAAAATGCTCCACCTTGCCCACGTACTTGCGCATCATGATGCCGGCCACCATGGTTGCCACCAGGTAGAGACCGATGATCGTGCCGTCGATGGGCCAAGAGAAGTGAGTCATGAAGTTCTCTCTACTTCTTTTTTCGTCGAAGCACCTTTCCTCTCGCGTCTCGCATCGGCTCCCGTCGCTACGCGTCCGACTCGACGGGGACGCGAAACGCCCGCTCGCAGACCAGCGCGGCAGCGCCCACCAGCGCCGCGCGCTCGCCCAACGTGCCCTGCTCGATGCGAATCGTCCGCGACCCGTCTTGCAGCACGTGCGCGGCCGCAACCCTTCGGATCACTTTCAGCAACCGATCGCCGCTCTTGTAGGCCACCAAGCCCGTCAGAATCACCAACTCCGGATCGAGCAGATTCACAATTGCGGCGGCGGCAATCCCCAAGTGGCGCCCCGCCTCGTCGATAACCCGCCGCGCCAACGGATCGCCCTTCTCGGCCGCGTCGCAGATGAGCTGAAGCGCTTCCGGCGCGGGTCGAGACTCGATTGCCTTGGGAACCGAGCTGCCGGCGCCGTCGCGGCGCGATCTGGCAACCCTGGCGATGATTGCCTTCGCCGAGGCCACGGTCTCCAGGCATCCTCGCTTGCCGCACGAACACGCTTCTCCGTCCGGGACAGCCAGGCTGTGCCCGATCTCTCCCGCCATTCCGTGCGCGCCGCGCACCACGCGACCGTTTAGGACCGTCACGGCTCCGATGCCCGCATCGATCTCCAAGCAGACGACGCTTTTGCACCCCTTGCCGGCCCCGTACAAATACTCACCCATCGCCCCGCCGGAATTGTTCATCATCGCGGGCACGCCCAACCGCGCTTCAATGATTTCCTTGACGGGCACGTTGCGCCAACCCAGGTTCGCGGAAAGGATCAAGCGTTCCCGGTTTGGATCGACGATCCCCTCAACCGAGATGCCCACCCCGAGCAGCTTCTCTCGCGGTACGCCGGCCTTCTTGGCCAGCGATAGCACGTCCGCGCACGCGCCCCGAAGCGCGCTTTGCGGATCGCTATCGGTGACCGCGGCCGGGTCGGTCTTCCGCACGATCTGGCCGGCCAGGTCGAACAGCGCGGCTCGGGTCTGGCCGGCGGTCAACTCGATGCCCGCGACATACTGCGCGCGCGGGTTGAACCGCAGCAGCACGGGCCGGCGCCCCGTAACGGATCGACCGAAGCCGACCTCTTCCACGAAGCCACGCCCTTTGAGCTCCTTGACGATACTGGCTATGGTACCCGCGCTGAGCAGCGTCTTTCTCAGAAGCTCAATCTGAGAAACAGTCTCCGAGCCGCGGATCAGGCCCATCACAAGCTTCGAGTTGACCTCTCGCATGAGACGCCGATTTCCCGTTCTAACGTTCATAGGCGCTCCGGCGGGACTTACTTCATTCAGTGAACGACATAACCTACCAGAACTCGTTGCTCTCGTCAACTTGTGCTCAGGTATTTAGGGCATTTTGCATCCCAGACCTCCGATTTTGCCAAGATGACTGTCGCTCAAATCGGGGACCGTTTGAGCTGGAGCCTGGAAAACACGGGGAATCTGGGTAATGCGAAATCAAGAAAGGGTTAACGGCGTAGAGTGCCACCCGCTACTCGCCGGGCATCTCGATCAACATCAGCCGATCGACGACGGCCGGGGCCAGCGAGACGGTCGCGCGGCGCCGCGGGGAAGCCGCATCGTTCGCGGCCCGAGCGTATTGCCACTGGGGCGGAGCGGAGGCTTCCATGGCCTCCTGCCAATCGGCGGGGAAGTTCTCCGCGTAGATGCTCCGGCCGGCGCTCGTCGCGCCGCGGCGGTAGTTGGCGGCGAAGAACGAGAGGTCGCCCAACCCCACCGTGCCGTCGTGGTCGTAATCGCCGGCCCAAGACCACGTCGCGCCGGCGTCTCCGACGTTGTGATGGTAGGCCGCGGCAAAGTACGAAAGGTCGCCCAGGTCGATCGTGCCGCTGTCGTCGATGTCGTAGATCACCGGCCAGACATGGGCGTCCACCAAGCCGTGGGCCGTGACGTTCGTCTCGTCGACGGGGCTCCACTTGACCACGGCGCCCTCGAACGCGAAGCCCGGCACGTCGATCGGCGCGGGATACTTGCCGTCGACGTCCAGCGGCACGCCCGCTCCGCCGAGGTTCGGCTCGAAGTACACCCGGGCGACGAGCACGGGCGCGCCGTCGCCGTAGAGGTTCACGTCGGCCGGATCGTAGGAAGGATACACATCGGGAGTGGCGGTGTAGGGATCGACGGTGAAAACCCGCGTGGTGCCGCCGATGTCGTTGACGCGGCCCGCGGCGGCGTCGATCTGGCCGGTTTGATCTTCGTGGAAGGCCGTGCCGTACTCGATCTCGGTCGCGGTGAACAGGCTTTTGTCGTAGACCAGGTCGGTCGAGACGGTGTGGACGCCGAATTGGCCGGCGGTGTCGTCGACGGTCGCCCAGATCTCGATGGCGAAGCGGTCCCACTCGTCGATCCACTGGTCCTGGGGCAGAGTTGCGACCTCCCCGAAGCTGTCCACTTCGGTCACGTCGCGAACCAGGGTCATGTCGAGCGACGAGTCGGGCGGGGTGGCCGGGACGATGTAGACGGGAACGAACTGGTAGTCGATCGCGTCCGCGTAAGCGGCGGTTCCGACGACAACCGGATGGATGCCGACCAGGCCGTTGGTCGGCGTGACCGTCACCGTGCCGGTCTCGAAACCGACCGCGTACTCCAAATCCTCGTGCGACCTCAAGGGATCGTAAAGCTCGTTGTAGTCCAACGTGAGGTCGTCCAGGTAGTAGGCCGCGTCGCCTTCGACGTCGACCGTGTACGGCTCGAGATTGAACGTAACCGGCGTGTCGACCGCGGTGCGCACGTCGGGAAGGTCCTCGAAGAACGGGCTGCCGTCCTCGGTGTCGGGCGTGACGGTCACGTGGAACGGGTCTTGAACGTAGTGGTTGCCCAGCGCGTCGGTGATCGTGATCGTGATGTTCGCCCCGCCGGTGTAGCCCTCCGGCGCTTTGAGCATCAGCACGGCGTTCTCGGTGTCGTGGAAGATTTCGACCGACTCCATGACGATGTCGACCAGCGGCTTGTTGGGCTGGACCGCGGGGTCCACGGGGTCGTCGCCGGTGGTGTCGGCGCTACTGATCGCATCGCGGATGTCCTCGCCTTCGACGAGGTGGCCGAAGATGCTGTGGTTGAAGTCGAGCCACCGCGTGGAGTCTCCGGTGATGAAGAACTGCGAGTCGTTCGTGTCGTCGTCCGACTTGGCCATCGAGAGCACGCCGGAGCCGTTGTGCTGCAAATCGACGTCGAACTGGTCGTCGAACTCGCCCAGGTAGGAACCGCCGCTGCCCGTGCCCGTCGGATCGCCGGTCTGGATCATGAAGTCGTCCATCACCCGATGGAAGATCACGCCGTCGTAGAAGCCGCTTTCGGCCAATTCGATGATGTGGCTGGTCACGCGGGGAACGCGGTCCTCGAACAGCTCGAGTACCATGTCGCCGTCGATGGCCCCGTCGGCGCTTCGGACCGAGATCCTCATGCTGCGGTTGCCCTCGGGGATTTCGAGCGTGACGTTCGGGTTGTCGCTGGTGGCCGTGAAGGTCAGCGTCTGGCCTTCGTCCGCGATGCCGTCCAGCGGCACGACGCGCGGCGAACCGCCCAAGAGCGCGACGGGGCCAATCGCGACCATCGTCGGGACCGAAAGGACCCGGCGCGGCTCGAGCGGCTCGAAACGTGCCCGGCGGGAAAAACTCGCGGATACGGACTCGCGGGACCGGCGCGGGTTATGGCGTCCACGCCAGAAGTGGGGTTTCCTCATAAGCCTGGGTGCCTCTCTGGGAAAAGAGTGTCCCGGATGCCGGTTCGCCGGACCTTGCGCTGTCGCGTCTCTCGGCCGACAGGATATCCCTCTACTTTACCCAGATCGTGTCTTCCGCGTCAAACGAATCGCCACGCTGCCCCCCCTAACGTGGGTTTACCGGCGAAAGTCGCCCCGCGATACGGACGACCGGCCTTGCCAAGTCTGGCAGGGTGCGTCTGGACGCACCACTAAGTGCCTGTCCAAGATCAACTCTGCGGTATTGTGGTGCAGCCGTCCCGGCTGCCTGGGCAGGCGAGACGCCTGCACCACAACTTATTCCTGGACGCACCACCAACGACTCGCCGGAGAACCCCGTCACCCAGTCTCGGCCACCACTCCCCCTCCCACCGGTTCCACGCTATGATAAGACCCCGACAACGGAACCGGAATCCATCGTGTTCGCCGGGCAGGAGAGATAGCTCAATCAGGGGTCATGGCAAAACAGCGTAGTGTTATCGTCACGGGCGCCTCGTCGGGAATTGGCCGAGCGACGGCCGTTCGATTCGCCCGCGAGGGGTACCGGGTGTGTCTCAACGCCCGGCGCGAGGCCGTGCTGCGCGAGTTGGCCGACCGCCTTCCGCTATGTTGCGTGACAGAGTGTCGTGGCGTTTCCCGTAAGTGAGTTAGGAGTAGAACATGCAGCTCCGCCCGCTGGCTGTCCTTTCGGACGACGAAATCAAGCAGATCCACGAAGCGACCGTCGACATCTTGACGAACTGCGGGGTCAAGATCCTCCATCCGCCGATGCTGCAATTCCTCAAGGGGAAGGGTTTGGCGGTGGAGGAAGCCGCTGCGGTCGTGCGGTTCAGCCGCGCTTCGCTGGAGGATGCGCTGGCCAGCACGCCACAGCAGTTCGAGGTGTTCGATCGTGACGGCCAACCGGCTTTCTTGTTGGGAGACCGGCGGCCGAAGATTGCCGCCGGACACAACGCCGTCTTCTGGGTCGATACGGAAACGGGTGAAACGCGGCCGTCCACCGTGGCTGACGTGGAGCTTTTCGCCCGCATCTGTCAAGAACTGCAATGCATCGATATGATCGGCATCCCGGTGATGCCGCAAGACGTGCCCGATCCTGCGGCTACGCTGCCCTACGCGGTGCGAGCGGTGATCGAGAACAGCACGAAGCCGATCTTCTTCTCCACGGACAACTGCAAGGCAAACCGGGCATGCATCGACTTGCTGAAAGCCGCATTCGCCGGCGATTTCGAGCGGCAGGTGTACGGCATCAGCCAGCTTTCCTCGACCAGCCCGCTCTACTGGGAACACGGCGTGTGCGAGGCGATCATGGACACCGTGCCCACGGGCGTGCCCATCGCCATCCTTCCCGAACCCATCGCCGGCTTCACGGCCCCGTTCACGCTGGCGGGGCTCGTGACGATGAACAACGCCGAGTGTCTTTCCGGCCTAGTGATGATCCAATTGCTGCGGCGCGGGGCGAAGTTCCTCTACGCCAATTCGTGGACCACGTTCGACATGCGATGTGCGGCGGCATTGGTCGGCTCGACGGAGACGACGATCTGCCGCATTGCCGGTGCCCAGTTGGCCCATTTCTACAAGCTGCCTTGCCACACGACGGCCCCGAACTCCGATAACCATGCCCATGATGAGCAGAACGCCTGGGAAAAGACTCTCAGCCAGTTCTGCGCGGTGGCGGCCGGCAACGACCTTGTGGTCAACTGCGGCATGTTCGCCACGGGAATGACGTGCAGCCACGAACAACTCCTGATGGACGAGGAGATTTCGGCCATGTCGCGGCGGATTGCCGAGGGCATGCTGGTCAACGCCGAAACGATTGCCGCCGACTTGATCGAGCAGATCGGCCCGCGCGGCGAGGGATACCTTACGGCCGAGCACACGCTTCGTTGGCTGCGATCGGGGGAGTATCTCAAGCCGCGGCTATCCGTCCGCGGCAACCGAGCCACGTGGCAGTCGCAGGGCGCGAAAGACACGTATCAGCTTGCCCGAGAAAAGGTGCGGGAACTGGCGCGACTGCGGCCCAAGCCGCCATCGCCCCGGACTCAGGCTAAGCTCGACGAGATCCTCGCTTCGTATTGACAACAGATCACAGTCTATTGTCCGCAAATTGGAGAATCACTATGGCAACCGCCAAGAAAACCGAGGACACCACGAAGGCCGTGCCTCGCTTGGGGCCGTATCCCACGAAGATCGGTGGGGAGGAACTGCTGGAGTTGCTGGATCTTTGGCAGTTCACGCCCGAGACGAAACGGCAGATCACAGAACTGGTCCGTGCCGATCGGCAGCTTCAGGGCCCGCACCTGTTCCGCTACTACAATCCGCGCCCGAGCAAGGTTGAGGCGGCCGAGAAGGCGATGAGCGGTTTGATCGGAGTCAAACACTGCCTGGCGGTCAATTCGTGCACCTCGGCGCTGGTCTGCGCGTACCGCGCACTGGGAATCGGGGCCGGCGACGAGGTGATCGTGCCGGCGTACACGTTCTTTGCCACGGCCGCCACCGTGGTCGCCAGCAATGCGATTCCCGTCATCGTGGACGTGGACGATTCGCTGTGTCTGGATCCGGCGGCAGTGGAGAAGGCGATCACGAAACGAACCAAGGCCATCGTGCCGGTCCACATGCGCGGAGCCCCCGCCGGGATGGACGGCATCCTGGACGTTGCCCAACGCAAGGGCTTGCCGGTGGTCGAAGACGTGGCCCAGTCGGGCGGCGGCTCGTTCCACGGCAAGCGTCTCGGAAGCCTCGGGACGCTCGGCTGTTTTAGCTTCGATTACTACAAGATCCACGCCAGCGGCGAAGGCGGCTTTGTGACGACCAACGACGAGTGGCTCTACACTCGCGCGCAGAGCTGGCACGACACCGCTGCTTGTTGGCGTCCCGACCGTTTTGGACGCGAACGGCAGCCAGGCGAGCTTTTCTGTGGCGAGAACTATCGCATGAGCGAACTGCAAGGCGCCGTCGCCTTGGCCCAGATCCGCAAGACCGATGCGATGCTGGCCGGTTACCGCCGCGCGCATCGACGAATCAAAGAGGCCATTGAACCTGCCGCCGGTCTGACGTTCCGCCGCGTCTCGGATGAAGCCGGCGACACGTGCATCTGCCTGATTCTATTCCTCAAGGACGCGGACACCACGCCCAAAGCGATGCACGCCATGCAGGCCCAAGGCGTCCCCGCCGGCGGCATCTACGATCAAAAGGTCCGCGATTGGCACATCTACGCCTATTGGGATCATATTCTGGAGAAGAAACACGCGGCTCCGGACGGGCTGCCCTGGAGCGCGGTGCCCGAAAGCGAACTCCCCCGGTACTCGAAGGAAATGTGCCCGCGCACGCTCGATCTCTTGAGCCGGGCCATCATGGTCGACGTCCATTGGCAGTATAGTGATGAGGATTGCGACAACATTGCCTTGGGTATAAACCGCGCATTGAAGGAGGTAACATGAATTACGGCTTGTGCATCGAGATGGCGTTTGCCCGGCTCCCCTTCGAACGCCGCTTATCCCAGGCGGCCAAGGCAGGATTCCGGCACGTCGAAATGTGGTTCGTCGACGGCAGTTTCAAGGGCACGGGTGAGGAACTGGCGACACTGGCCAAGAAACACGGTGTCAAGATTACGAACACCGTCATCGGCTCGCCCGACGGCAGCATCGGCGGGGGATTGACCGACCCGGCCAACCGCAAGCAGTGGCTCCAGCGCGCAAGGCTCACGCTGGCGTTCAACCAGGCCGCCGGCATTCCGGCCACAATCGTCTGCACGGGAAACATTGTTCCCGGTCGCAGTGACCGGCGGATGGAACAATCGGTGCTTGCCGGCTTGGAAGCGACGCTCAAACTGTCGGAAGAGGCGGGAATCACGCTCCTCTTGGAGCCATTGAACACGACGTACGATCATGCCGGTTATTGGCTCACCTCGAGCGACCGCGGCGCGGCGCTCTGCCGGCGGCTCGACTCGCCGCGGATGAAGCTGCTCTTCGACTGCTACCACATGCAAATCATGGAGGGCGATCTGCTGAAGCATATCGAGCGCAACCTGGACGTCATCGGCCACCTCCACAGTGCCGGCGTGCCCGGCCGACACGAGCTGTTCCTTGGGGAAAACAACTATCCTTTTGTTGTTCGCCAAATCGAACGGCTCGGCTACAAGGGCATATTCGGTCTGGAGTACGTGCCGAGCATGGCCGACGCCGCGTCCGTGCGCAAGACCCGAGAGTATCTCGGCGCGAAATAGCATCCGCCCCATTGCCAGAAGCGTCAGGACGGAAAACCGACGGCCCTGTGGCGACATATCGGCGGCGCAAGCTGTGGCCGCTGTCAAACGATCTTCGTGCGTGCGAGCGTGCACCCTACGGGACTGACGCGGATTATGAAAATCGAAGCCGTTGATTTTTTCTATCTCTCGATGCCGGAGGTTCGCAACGTCGGCGACGGAAGCCAGGACGCCTTGCTGGTGCGCGTTCAAGCGGGCGGGTGCTCGGGCTGGGGAGAATGCGAGGCCGCGCCGCTGGTGTCCATCGCCAGTTGGGTCTGCCCCATGTCGCACAGCGCCTGCAAGCCGATCCGCGACTCTGTTCTCGGGCAGCGGCTCGAAGCCGTCGACGACGTCCGGCGGATCAACGCCCTGGTGCGCCAGAACAGCCTCGACCTGCTCCAGACCGACCACACGCTCTCCGGCATCGACGTCGCCATGTGGGACCTGTTGGCAAAGAAACAAGAGATGCCCGTCTACCGGCTCCTCGGCTATCCCCGGGCGTACCCCAAAACGCCTTACGCCTCGCAACTCTTCGGCGACGACCCGGCCGAGACGCACCGGAGGGCCGGCGAGGTTCGCCGGGCGGGATTCACCGCCGCGAAGTTCGGCTGGGGACCCTTTGGCCGCGGCTCGGTCCGGGCGGACGACGATCAGGTCCAAGCCGCCCGGGAGGGCTTGGGCGACGACGCCGTGCTGCTGGTCGACGTCGGAACCGTTTGGGGCGACAACGTCGCCGCCGCCCGGCTGCGTCTGCCCGCCCTGCGGCGATGCCGCGTCGGATGGCTCGAGGAGCCGTTCGTCTCCGGAGCGTTGGCGTCGTATCGGGCGCTGGCCGCCGAGGCCGGAGCGATCCGCCTGGCCGGCGGCGAAGGTTGCCGCAATTTCCACGAAGGCCGGGCGATGGTCGACCACGCCGCGTTGGGATGCCTCCAGATCGACGCCGGCCGCGTCGGCGGAATCACCACCGCCAAGGACCTTGCCGACTACGCCCGCGGGCACGACGTCCGTTTTGTCAACCACACGTTCACGACGTCGCTGGCGCTGAGTGCGTCGCTTCAGCCGTTTGCCGGCATCGAGACGGACGACCTGTGCGAGTACCCCGTGGCGGTCTCGTCGTTGGCGGCCGAGATGACGACAACCCGCCTCGTCCCTGGCCCCGACGGCCGCATCACGTTGCCCGACGCCCCTGGGCTTGGCATCGAGCCCGACACCCGTGCGATCCGCAAGTATCTCGTCGACGTCCACATCGAGCTGGCCGGCAAGACGTTGTACCGCAGCCCGACGGTCGAGTGAACAGCGGCGCGAGGACCGCGCGCCACCTCGCTAAGCTTATGACGGACCATCCGATAGCTCCCTATTGATCGACCGGGCGTTTGCCGACCTGGCTGCTTGGCCGCGCTATTGGCAATGCCGTCCATCGGGGGGAGGAGCGAGACTATTCTGGGTGGCGTGGGGGCTGCTTGCCACTGGCCGAGGCAAGACGATAGAATGCCCTCTGTCTGTGTCATTGGTAGGTTGGGCCCGGTGCCCGGAGTGGAGGCAACAACGCAACTTCTCGGCGCGTCGCTGACGACCGTGAACACCGAGGTTGCCGTGCAGCACCTCGTGAACCACGCGAACTGGTCGACGGAACTGGTCAGCGGCGACTACGAATTTCGATTCGGCAACCCCGACATCACCTACTCCGTGAACTCGTTTGCGATCGGAGTACCCGGGAATTGGGACCCCTTGCTGCCGAGTCAGGCGACGCTGACGGTCGACATCCCGCAATTCTCCTCGCCGGGCGACATCCGCAGCAACAGCCTGGTCATCGGTTGTCCGATCTCCGAAGGCCAGACCCCCCGACCCGGCACTTTGCGGCTGGAGGGCGGTGGAACACGATGGGTCAACAGTGGCGACGTCTCCTTGGGCGTTGGCGGAAGCCATGGAAGCCTCGTGATCTCCAATGGCGCGGTGTTGAGCAACGGCGGTTCTGTCGAAGTCGCGGGCGAGATTCGCGTCGAGGGCAACGGTTCGTCGCTGAAAACGTCGGGGTCATGGCAAGTTGGAGGGGATGGCTCGGGCGAGGTCGCGATCCTCTCGGGAGCGCGCGGCGAGGCAGACGCCTTCTACGTCGGCACTTCCGAGGTCGCCGGCACGCTGTCCGTTTCGGGGCCAGACTCCGTGTTGGACATCTCCGAACAACTCTTGATTCAAAAGGGGCGTGTCACCGTTGAGAACCAGGGGACCCTTCGTGCCCAATACCTCTCCTTCCTCAGTCTCGGATCGGAGGCGAACACGATCGACGTCCACGGGGGAGGACGCGTCGAGATCGGGTCCGTCGCCGAGCCCGCGCAAGAAGGCAGCGTGGCCGTGGGCGAGGGCGGCTCCATTGGTGTTTCGCTGGGCGGACCCGACGATTCGAAGATCGTCGGAGGTCTCAAACTCCAGAACGGTTCTTTGATGACGGGTTCGATGGCCATTTCGGGCGACCTCGTGCAATCGCCCGGCGCAGAGATCTATTTCGGAGGCTCGGAAATGACGGAGGAAGTGCTCGGCCAAGTCCGCATCGGTGGCACTGCGAGCATTCGCGGTACGCTTACGATCGATGCTTACTCCCGTTGGATGCGGCCCGGGATCCACCGGCTCAACCTCTTCACCACGGGGAGCAGAGGCGGTTTTGACTGGAACCCCGAGGAAATCGCGTTCACCGACTTTCGCGGAGATGGCGAGCCCGTCGTCGTCCCGCCCGAGGGAGACGACGTGATCGGCGGCTGGTCCTTTGAAGACGGAGCCCTGCAAATCGACGTGGCCGCGACCTCGCTCGTCTTCCTGGGCGACGCCAACGACGATGGAATCGTCGATGACCTGGATGCCTCGATCCTGGCGGCCAACTGGCAGGTCGAGCGCGGGGAAAACTACTGGTCTTGGGCCTGGGGCGACTTCAACGGCGACGGGAAGGTGAACGACGCCGACGCCGCGATCATGGCCGCCCACTGGAACGAGGGCGTTGGCGAAGGAGCCGTGCCCGAACCCGCCACCGTCGTCTCGTTGCTCCTCGGCCTATTGACGCTTGCTTTGCTCGGCGCCCGGCGCCGTAAGTAGGACCCGCTGTCCTGCCGTCGCGTTTACCCTTCTCCACCGAGCCGGGTGCCATGTCCACGCTTGTCGCGAACATGCCCCCTCACGGGCCCGGAACGGGCCTTGGCATCGTAGCCCAAGGGTC
>JAPLNP010000039.1 GCA_026401055.1 Planctomycetia bacterium | reverse complement strand
GCTCGTCTGCACGCTCTTCACCTATCCCGCCGGCAATACCGATAGCGAGGCGATCGACCCGGCCAAGGGACCCCGCATGGGCGTCGTCCGCTCGCTGGACGGCGGGAAAACCTGGGAGCAAGAGCCCCACCGGATGCCGGGCTTCCTGATGGACGCGACCGACGGGCCGGTCGTCGAGTTGGCCGATCACTCGATTCTCCTGGCCGGCGAGGGCAAGGAGAAGTCGGGCCGCTTCGCCATCGGCGTGTTCCGATCGACCGACCGCGGCGCCACTTGGCAACGGCTGGCCACCATCCGGGCCGACCACGACCAGTACGAGCCCAGCTTGGTGCAACTCAAAACCGGCGAAATGGTCATGATCAGCCGGCCCGAGGGTGACATCGCCTGGTCGAGCGACCAGGGCAAAACGTGGACCGAGCCGGTCACCTTCGGCATCCGCCTGTTCGCGCCGACCCTGCTGGTGCTCCCCGACGGAACGCTCCTTTGCCACTACGGCTCCTACAACCAGGGCGGCTTGCGGGCGATGTTTAGCACCGACGGCGGACGCACCTGGGTCGTGCCCGCCGATCGAGCCGGATTCGCGGTCGACGGCACCTACGGCTACTCGCGGAGTTGCCTGATGCCCGACGGCTCGCTGCCCGACCCGGGCAACCCTGTCAAGGGGCTTGGTGCGTCGTATGAATAGCGGCTTAGGGCCGGCGTTTCAACAACGGCTGCATGGTCGCCTTTCGCGCCGCGAAAGTGGCGTTCTTTCGCGGAGCGAAAGGCGACACTTGTCCCCCATGCCCCAAGGAGAACCTCAATGATCTTACAGAAGCCCCGACTCGTTCGATCGTGGATGCTGCTGTGTTGGCTGGCGGCGTTGTGTTGCGGGGGCGGGCTGCGTGCCGCCGAGACGGGCGTTGGACCGGTACGTCGAGAAGCCGGACCCGACGTTTTCATGGCGGGTCGAGAATACCATCGAGGGCAACCTGAAGACGTTCGTCGTGCGGATGAAATCGCAGACGTGGCGCGACAAGGCGGACGTCGATCGAACCGAGTGGGAGCACTGTCTCATGGTGGTCAAGCCGGAGAAGACGACGAGCAAGACGGCGTTCTTGTTGATCGGAGGCGGGGGCAACGACGGCAAGCCGCCGAAGGGGCCCGACGCGACGACGCTTGAGATCGCGCGGCTCACGAACACCGTCGTCGCCGAACTGCGGCAGGTGCCCAATCAGCCCCTGGTGTTCCACGGCGACGGCAAGCCGCGCAAGGAAGACGATTTGATCTGCTACACGTGGGACCAGTTTCTCCGGACGGGCGACGAGAACTGGCCGGCACGCCTGCCGATGGTCAAGAGCGCGGTGCGGGCCATGGACTGCGTGCAGGAGTTGCTCCGTAGCGACGAGGGCGGCGCCCTGGCAATCGAGAAATTCGTCGTGGCCGGCGGCTCGAAGCGAGGCTGGACCACCTGGTGTACCGCCGCGGTGGATCGGCGCGTCGAGGCGATCGTGCCGATCGTGATCGATGTGCTTAACCTCACGCCGTCCATTCGGCATCACGCGGCGGCCTACGGCTTCTACGCCGAGGCCATTGACGACTACTACAACCACCGTATCCTGCAGCGTCTGGACGACCCGCGGATGCGCGAACTGATGGCCATCGAGGACCCGTACAGCTATCGCGACCGGCTGACCATGCCCAAATACCTCGTCAACGCCGCGGGCGACCAGTTCTTCTGTCCCGACTCGTCGCAGTTCTACTTCGACGATCTCGTGGGCGAGAAGCACTTGCGCTACGTGCCCAACACCGACCACTCGCTGAAGGATTCGGACGCGGTGGCGACGATTATCGCGTTCTACCAGATGGTGCTCTCGGGCAAGCCGCGGCCGGAGTACTCGTGGTCGTTCGAGGCGGACGGCTCGATCCGCGTCGCCGCGAAAACGCCGCCGAAGGAAGTCCTGCTGTGGCACGCCACCAACCCGGCCGCGCGCGACTTCCGGCTCGAAAAGATCGGCAAGGCCTACACGAGCGAGCCGCTGGCCCAGACGCAAGCCGCGGGCGCGGCGGACGGCCAACGCGTCTACATCGGCCGCATCGCTGCGCCAGAAAAGGGCTGGACTGCGTTCTTCGTCGAGCTGACCTTCGACAGCGGCACACCGCTGCCGCTGAAGGTGACCACCGCCGTGCGCGTCCTGCCCGACGTCCTGCCGCACGCCAACCTCGACCCGCTGAAGGTCCCGCGCGAGGCGACGGTCGGCGAGAAGCGTTAGCGTCGTCCCGAATTCTCCGAATTCATTCCGTGTCGGCGAGTGTGACTCATAGTACGTGGACCAATAATCCACGCTTCCGCTAGTCTCTTTGCATGAGTCCTCGCGCCAGCATCCTCGAACGCTTCGGAAACCGCGTCCGGCAATTGCGCAAGGCTCGCGGGTTCTCCCAAGAGGCATTTGCCGACAAATGCGGTCTGGACCGGACCTACATCAGCGGAATCGAACGTGGCAAGCGCAACGTGGCGCTTCGCAACATCGAGGCAATCGCCGATGCGCTTGCCCTGTCCATTTCCGAGCTGACCGAGGGGTTGTAGCGCCGCAGGCAACCGCAGGAGGGGTGGAACATGGCGTCCAAGGTGGCGAAAGCCATTTCGGCATCGGGGCTGACAATCTACGATCCACTCGAAACGCGACCGGAGTTGTACATTGACACTCGGGTACTCGAAAGGGTCTTGAATCGGGCTCTCGTGGGCCTTGATCTGAACTACCCCATCCGCACTCGATCAAAGGTTCTGAAGTCAAGTGTTTGCCAGGCGCTCGGCTACCCGGTTCCCAAGTCGTTTCGAAAAACTCAGCCGCGTTTTCCGGCTCAGAACTTCGATACCTACGTTCAGAAATCCAACAACCTGCAAATCTGGAACGAAGAAGTCGCCTCATCGAGGCGGTACGTGCTGATTCGCGTCAATGACGATCACGTCGTCACCCGCGTAAAGGTAGTCACCGGTGACGTCATCGCCAAGCTCGATCCCACGGGGACCCTGACGACGAAATATCAAGCCAGGAGCCGCGATCCCGTCACGGAATCCCGCTTGGTGTCGCGTGCCGACACGGCCCACGTCGCAAAGACTCGGCGGGGACCGATGCTGCCCATTCGAGAGTTGTACACGTACTTGCACACGCTGGTCGGATCGACGATCGCCAATCCCGGCATCGACCAGGAGAGGAATCGCGGCGCGGCTCTCCATGAGGCAATTTGTAGGTGCCTGAGAACGTCGTGGTCTGATTGCGGGCAGTTTCCCGACGTGCCGGACCAGTTGCTCGAAATCAAGTTGCAGACGGCATCGACCATCGACCTCGGCCTCGTTTGCCCCGACGGCACGGATCGCATCGCAAGCGTCCCCAGCTTCAGCCACTGCGACGTTCGCTATGCAGTATTCTACGGCACCACGGTCCCGGCAGGAGTCAGACTCGACCACTTGATCCTAACGACGGGGGCCGCCTTCTTCACGTTTTTCCGAAGGTTTGAGGGGAACGTGCGGAACGCGAAACTGCAGATACCGCTACCCGCCGGTTTCTTTGACTAGGCCGAAGCTCTCCCACACGAGTCGGTCGATTTCCGTTTCGCGCACATGGTCGGGCACCTTGCGAGCCACTCGCTCGCCGACAAGTTGAATAATCCTCCGTGCGATAGGGCAATCGATGTCCGGTAACGGGAACTTTTTGATATACTGTGTCATGAACCGCCGTCGGCCCGCGTACAGTTTGTTATGAAAGGCGATGTCGTAGTACCTCGTCACAAATGAGGAATTGGCGACGGCCAGCAGCAGAAGAAGCCAGTCCGGCTCGAACCCCGGGCGCAGAGTCATCCAGTAGCAATCGCCATTGACAATAGCGCCGCTGGGATCGAAGCAGAATCGCGGCTCTTCGGCAATGTCCGGGGAGACGATCTTGGGGCTTCTCCAGTCGGCGGGATTCTGGGGCACCCAGATCTCATACCATTGTCTGCCCGCCTCAACCACGTACCCGCGACGGGACAACCTCTCTTTATGGGATTCCAAATACGCTCTGGCTCTCGGGTAGTCTTTCAGTCCTATGGCAACGCGCCGGCCGTTCTCGACGGCGTGGGTGTAGAGCACGCTCCGCTTGGGAACGGCCGGAACCCATCGTTCAGTCTCAATGTGTGTAAGGAGCGGGCGCAGCAGTGCCGCCTCGGGCTGAAACTTGCTCGGCAGAGACTCCCAGTCATCTCGAATAAAGACCTCATCGGCGGTCGTCTTAATACCAACGCGAATGTTCGCCACGTCGTCGAACGAATGCTTCCGTCGTGCCTCGAGACGTTTCAGCCATTCCTGATAGTCGGCTGTTGACAACGACCATGCTTCGTCGTTATCCGTTGCGGCGAGGACGCCTCGCTCGATCTTGAACGTGCCGGCGTCCGTCTGCACCAACCCCTTGACGCTACGGTCTCTGAAAGCGTCTAGCACGGCGGGATACCTATGGGCAGGCGCAGCCGATTCACCGTTCGGTCGATACTCATAGATGCGATCAAACTCGCACGGAGCATCGCAGGTCCGCTGTTTTCGGGCAACGACGATGGCAGGCAGGACGGCGGCGGCGAACAACTTCGTATCGCCGAGGTCATAGACCGCCTCCAGGTGGAACTCGGTGCGGAGGAGATGACGAAGCGACTCGCCCGATTTGACGGTCAAGAAGCGATTGGACGTGAGCAGACCCAGGATTCCGCCGGGCTTCAGCACGTTTGCGATGGCCTTGGTGAAGGCATGATAAAGGTCAACGCGACCGGTCAGTCCGAACCGCCTGGCCAGTTCCTGGGCCGCGGCTGCTCCCAGAACTTGGGTCCGCACGTAGGGTGGATTGGCGATCACCGCATCGAATCGTCGCAGCGCCGCCGAGTCGAAATCGTCAAACAGCGACAATTGCTCTGGCCGGCGGCCAACGTCGATTCCCTCGATCGAAAGGAAGTCCCGCTGTTCAAGAACAACATCAGCGACTCCGGCTTTCGCAAGCAAGCCGGTTGCTTGGCGCAACGCATCTCCGTCTGTCTCATACCCCGACAGGATCACCCGCTTGCGCAGCCGAGGTGGCAAGGCTTGAGAGAAGGCGAACAACAGCGCGCCACCACCGCACGCGGGGTCAAGAACGTCGATCGCATTGGTGCCGGCAGATAGACGCTCGGCCACTGCCTCCGCCAAGAACGTGGCAAGCTCCAGTGGCGTGTAGTGAACTCCATTTGCTTTGATTCGGTCCACCTTCATTGGCTCGCTGCATCCTTCCACCCAGACTAATTGTTCCTAGTCTCGTCGCCGCACGAGGGCCTATTCGACCGGCTTGGGCTTCTCCTTGTCGGTCAGGACCGCGGCGCGGGACTCTTCCTCACTCGGCCGCCGGAAGCCGTACTCGACCGCCTTGCCCAGGTCGAAACGGAACTTGCGCTCGTTGGAGACGTTGCTGGCCCGACGCGCCAGGGCGTCCCGCTCGACCTGCTGGCGGCGGGGCAGGCCCACGAGGATCTCGTTGCCGGCGGACTGTACGTCGACAATAAAAAGCTCTTCGAACACGTCCTGGTAGGTGTGGATCATGGAGTCGTGCAACGGGTTCGACCCCCGGCTCCAGATGTTCCCGAGCACGACTCCCTGGGGCGTGACGGCCTTGCCAACGGCGAGGAGAAACTCCCGGGTCGCAAGGTGGTAGGGGATGCTCCCGGCGCCGAAGGCGTCCAGAAAGATGACGTCATAGGGGTCGCGGCACTTCTCGATGAACCGCCGGCCGTCGTCGGCGTAGGCCCGCAGCGTGGCGTCCTCCTCGAACCCGAAGAACCGCTTGGCCACATCGATCACGTCCGGGTCGATGTCGACCACGTCGATGGTAGTCTTGGGGTAGTGCTTGTGAAGCAACATGGGGATCGTGCCGCCGCCGAGCCCGACGATTAGCACCCGCCGCGGATGGTCGACCAAGGCCAGACCCACGGGCATGACGCGGGCGTAGGCCAGATCGATATGGTCGGGGTCGCCGACCTTGACCACGCTCTGCCGGCCTCCATCGTCGAACAACAACGTGCGCAGGCCGCGGTCGCTCTCGGTGACCGTGATCGTGGAGTAGGCCGATTGCTTCTTGTAGAGCGTCTTCTCGCCGGCGCCGGCCGACAGGGCGACCGTGAGCGTCGCGGCAATCACCGCCAGAAGCGTGAAGAGGGAAGCCTTTCTTGCAGTCACTGCGGGGACCTCCGGGGTATGGCACTTCGGGCGGCTTGCTGATGCCTGGCTTGGGAGTTTTCGTAGGGCGGCCAGGGGGTGCCCGGTTTCCCGAGAGGGAGTCTACGGGTCCGGAACACCAGCAACAGCACCAAAGCAGTCCGCCGTGGATCAGAGCCGACACAACGCGATCGACCGCCTAAGGTCAAAGTACCGAGTTGAACTCCAAGCGTCAATCAGAGGGACCAGGCATTCCGGGGGCGTTTCCGGGGGGGAGGGGGGGGTGTTTCGGGGACACAAACACACTTGGGCTGCCTGGGCAAGTACCGGTTCCCGAAGTCAGTGTGATGTTGTCCGATTCACTGCAATTGGTATCTGATTGTTCCTCCTCCGTGTCCTCGGCGTCCCCCGCAGTGCATCATTTGCCGCCGCTGTCGCGCTGGACGTTGATTCTCATGCCCATCGGCAGGCAGGGCGAATCGTCGCGCTGGCGGTAATCGCCGGCCGCCTCGTCGACGAAACTCGGGCGTGATATCACGCTGTGCTGATCCTGACCGCGGTCGGCCTGATAGCGGCCGAACTCCCCGGGCAGGTACGACTGGACGGCTTGGTGGATCGGCAGTTCGCCCGTGGCCACGAGCGACGCCATCGCCTCGGCCCAGGTCTTGCCCTCCGCGAGCCGGCTGAATTGAATGAGCGGCCTCTCGCGCGTTTGCCAGTAGGCGTTGTGGTCGATGACGAATTGACGCTCGTCGGCCGGGGCAAGGACCGCGCTGATCGCCGCGCCATGGCTCGCGCAGAAGATATTGTGGCGGATGTAGACGCGGCCGGGCTGCGTACCCGCGTCGATCAGCCAGATGAACACATGGTAGCCGACCGGTTGCGGATAGGGATCAGTTCGGCGCGGCGGCGCTTCGCCTTGCATGCTGAACCCGCCCCCTCCGTCGACGCACGTATTGTGTTCGAAATAGACCTCGCGCGAAGGTTCGCGACACTCGTAGGCAGCCAAGCCGCAGCCGACAAACAGATTGTCGCGGAATTGGATCCGCTCGGGGATATTCCGCGTTTCGCCCCCCTGGTGCGTCACGGCGACGTCGTAGATATTGTCGAAAACGCAGCCTTCGACCACGACGTCGCTGGCGCCGTCCCACAACTCGACCGCGTTGCCGAACCGAATACGGTGTTTGAGATTCCAGACTGCGCCGCCGATGTGGCGGAACTCGCAGTTGCGGATGACGACGTTGCGGGCGTGCGACTGCTGGTAGCCGTGGACCCCGGAGTTTCGGAACGACAGGTTCTCGAGAACCACGTCGTGTTGGCCGTCCACGAGCCGGCGCTCGCCCCACAGCGCGCACTCAATCCCGGCATAGGCGCGGCCCGGATTGGTCGGCGAGCAGAGATACAGGACGCCGTCGCGAAGGCCCGGGCGGGCGTCGGCCGAGGAGTTGGCGCCGATGCCGGTGTAGTGCCAGTCGCCCGGCTCACGCAAGTCGTCGATCCGCCATCGCAGGATGCCGCAGGACTGGCCGCCGCCATAGATCAGGTTGCAGACCTCGCTAGAGAAGGTGCCCGCGTAGCGCCAGACGGATGGCCGCTCTTCGACCCATCGGTCCGTGTCGCCCGCGGCGACGGAGCCCAGGAAGGCCGGTCGGCGACCCTCGCCGTACGCGCCGTAGGTGATGGGCGCGCGCTCGGCGCCGCTGCGGGCGCCCAGCGCGGCGCGGATGACACTGCCGCGCTTGAAGAGCACCGTGTCGCCCGGGCGGAACTCGCGGGCGGCGTAGGTCCTCAGCGGCCGTGCCGGCGTCAGGCCGTCGTTGGCATCGTCACCGGCCGCCGGGTCAACGTAGTAGGTCGCCGGTCGCGGTGTTTCCACGGCGGCAACGCGACCCCAAGGCAAGGCCGAGAGCCCGCACACGGCGGCTGCCGTGAAGACCAACATATCGCGGCGTTTCATCGTGGATACATCTGCTTCCATCACCCGATCCCGTACAGCGGGCCGAGCTTGGTCCACAGGTGTTTGATCAGCGGCGCGGAGCCGAGCGGCTTGCCGGTGATCCGCTCGACGAGCATGGCGGCGGGATAACGCTGGCCTTGGCGGTGGATCTTCTCGCCGAGCCACTCGCGAAGCGGTTGAAACTCGCCCCGGGCGAATTGCTCGTCCAACGGGCCAACTTCGGTTTCCGCTTGGGCGAAAATCTGCGCGGCGTAGAGGTTCCCGAGCGAGTACGTCGGGAAGTAGCCGATCGCCCCGCCGCTCCAGTGTACGTCTTGCAGCACGCCCAGGGCGTCGCTGGGCGGCACGATGCCCAGGTACTCGCGGTACTTCTCGTTCCACGCGCCGGGCAGGTCGGCGACCGCCAGTTCGCCGCCCAAGAGGGCCTGCTCCAACTCGAAGCGGATCAAGATGTGCAGGTTGTACGTCGCCTCGTCGGCCTCCACTCGCACGAGCGACGGCCGCACGGCGTTGATCGCGAAATAGAAATCGTCCAGCCGGACGTCGCCCAGCGATTCGGGAAATCGCGATTGCGCCCGGGCGAAATAGTGCCGCCAGAAGGCGTGGCTCCGCCCGACCAGGTTCTCCCACATTCGCGACTGCGACTCGTGGATGCCCAGCGACGCGGCGTCGCCCAGCGGCAGTCCGTACTGATCGGCCCGAAGCCCCTGGTCGTAGATGCCGTGTCCGGCCTCGTGCATGATCCCGAACAGCGCCGAGGCAAAGGAATGCTCGCTGTATCGGGTCGTGATGCGGCAGTCGTTGGGACCCAGGCCGGAGCAGAACGGATGGGCGGTGACGTCCAGCCGCCCGCGGTTGAAGTCGAAGCCCATGCTCGATGCCACCTCGCGGCCGAACGCTTCCTGCCGGTCGATCGGGTAGCAGCGCGAAAGGATCGAAACACCCGGCTCCCGGCCGCTCTGGCCGATCTCGCCGACCAGCGGCACCAACTCGTCCCGCAAGCCGGCCAACACCCGGGTGACCTCGCTGGTCAACGCTTCCGGCTCGAAGTCGTCGAGCAGCGCGTCGTACGGGCATTCGGGATAGCCCAATGCCTCGGCCTCCCGGCGTTTCAGTTCGATCGTCTTTTCGAGCACCGGCCGGAATGTGGCGAAGTCATTTTCCGCCCGGGCCTTCTGCCAAATACCCTGGCCGAGCACGGCGGTGCGGGTGAGTTCTTCGACGAGCGACTGCGGCAGCTTGACGCGCTTGTCGTAATCCCGCTTCAGACGCCGGATCGTCGTGCCCGAGTCGCCGTGCGGATCGGCGGCCAGGGGGCTTTCACTCAACTCGGCGAGCCGGCGGCCGAAGTCGGGGTCGGTCCGCCGCTGGTGAAGGATGCCCGACAGGAGGGTCATCTGTTCGGCGCGATGCTCGGCCCCGGCCGGCGGCATCTTCGTCCGCTCGTCCCATCCGAGCACTTCTTCGATCGAGCCCAACAACGCCGTGCGTCGGGCGTGTTGACAGACCTTGTTGTAGAGAAGCTGGGCGTCTTCCGGCATGGCAAGTCTCCTGGGCGAGTGATTCCCCCAGAGCCTACCGGTTTCGCGTCGGGACCGCAACCAAGGCCGCGAGGAAAAGGGGACTGGCTCCGTCGCCACGGCTCGGCCGGATGTATCCACAAGCCCCAGCAGCGACGGTGCCAGTCCCCTTTTCAACTACCGCCGGAGACGATCAACGCGCGCCGAAATCGCGTTCGATCTGCCGGGCTTTGTTGCTGAAGCCGAAGAGTTCGACCTGTTCGTCGGGCTGTCGGACCCGGCCCGACCAGTCGAACGCCGCATCCTTGGCAAACGGCTCGCCGCGGAGGTCCAGGCTGCTACAGCCGGGCGATGCCGCCCACGCCGGAGCGAGCAAGGCGACCGCCAGGATCCAGCGGCCCGGTTGGGCGGTGCTCTTCCTGATGAGGTTGGTGAGATTGGTGAGGTGGCGGGACATGGCACTACTTCGGCGACATGGGGACCTTTGGGGCGGGAGTTTCCCAGAACCGGGCGGTCGTGTCCAGGCCAATTCCCCCCGAAAAAGCCCGAAAAGCCATGGCAGTTCGTCGCCTCCGCGCCACCGGCTCCGGCAGACGACCACGCCGCTGCCGGCTATACTGGAATCGCCAGCCCCGGGGCAATCTCAACCGACGCCGAATGAATAACTCCGTCTCGTGGTGATGCATGACCCAAAAGATTAGTAACACGCTCGACATCCTTATTGTATCCCCCCATCCGGACGACGCGGAACTGGGGATGGGCGGCGCGATCGCCAAGTTCATCGACGAGGGACTCGCCGTCGGGGTGCTCGACCTCACCAGCGGCGAGCCCACCCCGTTCGGGTCCGAGGAAATCCGAAAAAAGGAGACGGCCGCCGCCAGCACGGCCCTCGGCCTCGAGTGGCGCGAGAATCTGGGCCTGCCGAACCGGTCGCTCGAGCCGACGCTGGACGCCCGGGCCGCC